>CAMMRL010000015.1 GCA_946499275.1 uncultured Clostridia bacterium
TCTTGTAACCGAACTTCTTCATCAGCGCCGGAGCGACGTCTTGCTTATAGTAATCCATCAGTCTGGCCATTTGCTATAACCTCCTTACAGGGCTTCGCCGCAGCGCTTGCAAATACGGGACTTCGTGCCGTCGGCGAATTTTTTATGGCCGACCCGCGCCGGCTTGTTGCAGTGAGGGCAGATGACCATGACCTTGGAGGCATACATCGCGCCGGCCGATTCGATGATCCCGCTGGGATCGCCCATCTTGCGGGGCTTCACATGCTTTTTCACCATGTTGCGCCCTTCGACGATTACTTTGCCTTCCTTCGGGCTGACTTCCAGCACCTTGCCCTTTTTGCCGCGGTCGTCACCGCTGAGGATCAGGACGGTATCGTCCTTTTTGACATGCATCTTACTCATTTTGGCGCCTCCCATCAAAGCACTTCGGGGGCAAGGCTCAGGATTTTGAGATAATCCTTTTCACGGAGCTCTCTCGCCACCGGGCCAAAAATACGGGTGCCCCTCGGGTTCTTATCATCACGGATAATGACGGCCGCGTTTTCGTCGAAACGAATGTAGGTGCCGTCCTCGCGGCGGACGCCCTTAGCCGAACGGACCACGACGGCCTTTACGACATCGCCTTTTTTCACAACGCCGCCGGGTGCTGCTTTCTTAACGGAAGCAACCACCACGTCGCCGATATTCGCATACCTTCTGCCGGAACCACCAAGAACGCGGATGCACATCAGTTCCTTCGCGCCGGTGTTGTCGGCAACCTTGAGGTAGGTCTGCTGTTGAATCACAGGTTGTTCCTCCTTTCAGTAAAGCCGACTTACTTGGCCTTCTCGATAATGTTGGCGACGCGCCATCTCTTATCCTTGGACAGGGGGCGGGTCTCCATTACGAGCACGCGGTCGCCCTTTTTGCACTCGTTATTCTCGTCATGCACCTTCAGCTTCACCGTACGCTTGATAATCTTTTTATAAAGCGGATGGCGGACGTTGTCTCCGATCGCAACGACGACGGTCTTATCCATCTTGTCGCTGACAACGATGCCGGTTCTGGTTTTTCTCAGATTCCGATCGCTCACGTTACACTCCTCCTTCCGTTACGCCTTCGCGCCGCTCTTGATCTCGTTCTCGCGGACAATCGTTTTGATGATCGCGATTTCCTTCTTCACGGCTTTCAGGCGCATCGGGTTGTCGAGCTGATTGATCGCGTGTTGGAAACGCAGGTTGAACAGCTCTTCCTTCAGATCCTTGAGCCTGTTCTGGAGCTCTGCATCGTTCAGTTCGCGGATTTTTTCGATTTCTCTGCTCTTCATGCCTGCTCACCACCCGTTTCTTCCGAACCGGCCGCATCCTGGTCGGCCTTCGTGACGAATTTGCACTTGATGGGCAGCTTGTTCGCTGCAAGTCTCATCGCTTCGCGGGCGATTTCCTCGGAAACGCCGCTGATTTCGAACATAACACGGCCGGGCTTTACCACGGCCACCCAGTATTCCGGCGAACCTTTACCGGAACCCATTCGGGTTTCGGCTGGCTTTTCGGTAATGGGCTTATCGGGGAAAATCTTGATCCAGACCTGGCCGCCGCGCTTGATGTAACGGGTCATGGCAACACGGGCCGCTTCGATCTGGTTGGAGGAGATCCACGCCGGCTCCAGGGCCTGCAGGCCGTAATCACCGTAATTGACCTTGTTGCCGCGGGTCGCTTTACCAGTCAGGCGTCCGCGATGGACTCGACGGTATTTCACTCTCTTCGGTAACAGCATTACTTGTTGCCTCCTTCCCGACGGGGCTTGGCGGCAGCGCCGAGAACCTCGCCGCGATAGATCCACACCTTCACGCCGATACGCCCGTAGGTGGTGTTCGCTTCGGCAAAGCCGTAGTCGATGTCGGCGCGGAGGGTCTGCAGCGGAATGGTCCCTTCGTGGTACTGCTCGGTGCGGGCGATTTCCGCGCCGTTGAGACGGCCGGACACCTGGGTTTTAATGCCCTTCGCGCCAAGCTTCATCGCGCGGCCGATGCACTGCTTCATCGCACGGCGGAAAGAGGTGCGCTTCTCGAGCTGCGCGGCGATGTTCTCCGCAACCAGCTGGGCGTTCACGTCGGGGCTGCGGACTTCCACGATGTTGATGAGGGTGGGTTTCCGGAGCATCTTCTCGCATTCCTTGCGCAGCTTTTCGATTTCCGCGCCGCCCTTGCCGATGACAATGCCGGGCTTCGCGCAGTGGATATTCACGCGTACGCGGGACGCGTCGCGCTCGATTTCAATTTTCGGCACGCCGGCGGCGTACAGGGTCTTCTTGAGGTATTTCCGAAGGTTGTAGTCGGACACGATGGTGTCGCCGAACTCGCCGTCCTTCACAAACCAGCGGGAATCCCAGTCCTTGATTACGCCGACACGAAGGCCGTGGGGATTAATCTTCTGTCCCATAATTTACCTCCTCCTCCATTACTCTTTTTCCTTGAGCACAAGGGTGATGTGGCTAGTCCTCTTATCAATGCGGAACGCGCGACCCTGGGCTCTCGGACGGATTCTCTTGAGAATGGGGCCGGGGCAAACGAAGCACTCGGAAACATAGAGGTTACTGACATCCATGTTCTTGTTCTCCGCGTTGGCCGCCGCCGATTTGAGCAGCTTTTCCAGATACTCGCAGGCGGCTTTGGGGGTATTCCGTACAGTCGCAACGGCGACGTCAACCGGCTTGTTGCGGATGAGGTCGAGAACGATCTGCACTTTGCGGGGGGAAATACGGGCGTATTTTACCATTGCCCTTGCTTCCATGACGTTTCTCTCCTTTCAGCCGCTTATCGGTTGTTGGACGTTTTGGAACCGGCGTGGCCCCGGAAAGTCCGCGTGGGGGCAAACTCGCCGAGTTTGTGCCCGACCATGTCTTCGGTAACGTATACCGGCACGTGCTTGCGGCCGTCGTGTACAGCGATGGTATGGCCCACGAAATCCGGGAAAATGGTGGACGCGCGGCTCCACGTCTTCAGGATGCGCTTCTCACCGGTCTTGTTCATTTCCTGAATCCTTTTCAGCAGCACAGGCTGTACGAAAGGACCCTTCTTTACGCTTCTACCCATAAATGACGAATCTCCTTTCGCTTACTTGCTGTTGCGGCGCTTCACAATGAACTTATCCGAACGATTGTGATGATTGCGGGTCTTGTAGCCGAGGGCGGGCTTGCCCCACGGGGTAACCGGGCCCGGACGGCCGATCGGGGATTTGCCTTCACCACCGCCGTGCGGGTGGTCGCAGGGGTTCATAACCGAACCGCGCACGGTCGGACGCCAGCCCATGTGGCGCTTGCGGCCGGCTTTACCGATCTTGACGTTCTCATGGTCCACATTGCCGACCTGGCCGACGGTGGCCATACAGTTCAGCGGCACATACCGCATCTCGCCGGAGGGCAGGCGAACCAGCGCCATGTTGTTTTCCTTACCCATCAGCTGAGCCATCGCGCCAGCGCTGCGGGCGAGCTGCGCGCCCTTGCCCGGATACAGCTCCACGTTGTGGATAAAGGTACCGGTCGGGATCGCGGAAAGCGGCAGGGCGTTGCCCGGCTTGATATCGGCGTCCGCGCCCGAAACGACGGTGTCGCCCACACGCAAGCCCTGCGGGGCCACGATGTAGCGCTTCTCGCCGTCTTCATACTGAACCAGCGCGATGTGCGCGCTGCGGTTGGGGTCATATTCCAGGGTCAGCACCGTCGCCGGCATATCGAGCTTATTTCTCTTAAAGTCGATGATGCGGTACTTGCGGCGGTGTCCGCCGCCACGGTGGCGGACGGTGATGCGGCCGTAACTGTTGCGGCCGGCGTTTTTATTCAGCGGAGCCAAAAGGCTCTTTTCCGGATCCACCTTGGACAGCGCGCTGTAATCGGTAACCGACATGTTGCGGCGTCCGGGGGTGGTCGGCTTATAGAACTTAATCGCCATTGTTCGACTCACTCTCCTAAATCTTGGCTTTGCGGGACGTCGCCAACGTCCCATACGTTGCCCGGATCAAACGACCCGTCGGGTTTGGCGGCCTATTAGAACAGGCCGTCGAAGAACTCGATGGTCTTCGAGTCAGGGGTGAGGGTGACGACCGCCTTTTTCCAAGACGAGGTGTACCCTTCCGTGCGGCCCTGACGGCGCTTGCGCCCTTTCATGCTGATGGTGTTGACCTTCGCGACCTTCACGCCGAAGATCTCGGTCACAGCACGGGCGATTTCAATCTTATTGGCTTCCTTCGCCACTTTAAAGGTGTACTTTTTCTCCGCGAGGGCAGCCACCGATTTTTCCGTGACGACGGGTTCCAGGATAATATCCCGAGCTTCCATTATTTGTACACCTCCTCGAGTTTCGCGACGGCGTCCTTGACGACAATGAACTTGTCGGCGTTCAGGATGTCGTACACGTTGAGGGTGTTGACCAGGGCGGTCTTCACGCCGGGGATGTTGCGGGCCGACTTGATGGCGGCCTCGTCCTTTTCCGGCAGGACCAGGATGACCTTACGGTCGGCGCCCAGCGCATTGAGCATCGCCGCCACGGTCTTGGTCTTAATCCCGTCGAGGGTCAGCGCGTCCAGCACGATCATGTCGCCGGAAGCGACCTTCGCGGAAAACGCAGACTTCATTGCCAGGCGGCGGACCTTCTTGGGCAGCGCATAGGAATAATCGCGAGGCTTCGGCCCGAGGGCGATACCGCCGTGCGTCCACTGGGGGGCGCGGGTGGAACCCTGACGGGCGTGGCCGGTGCCCTTCTGTCTCCACGGCTTCTTGCCGCCGCCGCTCACTTCGGCGCGGGTCAGCGTGGACTGGGTGCCCTGGCGCTGGTTGGCCAGGTAATTCACAACGGCGCTGTGCAGGACGGCCTTGTTCGGTTCGATGCCGAAGATGGCATCGGAAAGTTCCATGCTGCCGGTCTGCTTGCCGGTCATATCAAAAACGGATACTGTGGGCATTCTGATTTCCTCCTTCCCTTACGCCTTCTTGACGGTCTCGGAGAGAACCACGATGCTGCCGCGGGGGCCGGGGACGGCGCCCTTGACCGCGATCAGGTTGTTCTCCGCATCCACCTTGACGACGTCGAGGTTCTGAACGGTGACGCGCTCCGCGCCCAGGTGGCCGGCTCCCTTCGTGCCCTTAAAAACGCGGGACGGGGAGGAGCAGGCGCCCAGGGAACCCGCATGGCGGGCGACCGGGCCGGAACCGTGGGTTTCCTTCAGCCGCTGGAAGTTCCAACGCTTGATCGCGCCGGCGTAGCCTTTACCCTTGCTGGTACCCACCACGTCCACGCGGTCGCCGGCAGCGAAGGTATCAGCCTTGACAATATCGCCCACGCTGAACGCGTCGCAATCGTCGAAGCGGAACTCGCGCAAGGTCTTCTTCGGGGCGACATCCGCCTTGTCGAAGTGGCCCTTCAGAGGTTTGGTAACTCTCTTCACCGAAACGTCGCCAAAGCCCATCTGGATGGCGGCGTAGCCGTCGTTTTCCACCGTCTTTTTCTGCACAACCGCGCAGGGGCCGGCTTCAATGACGGTCACAGGGACGACATTGCCCTTTTCATCGAAGATCTGCGTCATGCCGACCTTCTTGCCGATGATGCCTTTTTGCATTTGTCTATACCTCCTTGGTTATTGGTTGACGCCTGCGGCGGGCAAATCGCGTCCGGCGCTCCGGAAATACGGGAGCGCATGCCGCGAAGTCCCCTGTACACATTTGCCAACATGACCTCGCCGAGGGAATCGCAAACCGGAATCCGGTTTGCACAAGCCGGGTTCGCTAGCCGCTTTGCACGGCGGGTTATTCCGTGGTCCGGCGGCGGGCGCCTTACAGCTTGATTTCGATTTCCACGCCGGCGGGGAGTTCAAGGCCCATCAGGGCCTCAACGGTCTTGTTTGAGGGACGCAGGATGTCGATCAGGCGCTTATGGGTGCGCATCTCAAACTGCTCGCGGGAATCCTTGTACTTGTGTACAGCGCGCAGGATGGTGACGACTTCCTTCTCGGTGGGCAGCGGAACCGGACCCGAAACGCGGGCGCCCGTGCGGCGCGCGGTTTCCACGATCTTTTCCGCGGACTGATCGACCAGCTGGTGATCATACCCTTTGATGCGAATGCGAATTTTTTCTTTGACTGCCACTGAAAAACGCCTCCTTAATAAATTGAGTTGGCGGGCGACGCTGAATCTGTACACACCGCCGGGTGTTTCGCGGCCGGCGGTAAAAAAACCGGAAATACGCGAATGGCTTCCCGGTACGAATCCAGCGCCCTGACAGCACGCGCACACAGCCGCCCCCACAACCCCTGAGGCCGCCGCAAACCGCCCGCCTGAAGCAGAGCAGACGGCAACGCGCAAGCGCTTTCAGTATTCCTTGTCGCCCGGTTTAAAATCGGACATACTCAGCGGAAAAAACCAGCGTAAACGCTGCAACCTCCCGCGTCATCGCATATCGTGCAGTCCTGCCGGACCGGAAAAAGGGGCGCAGTTCCCCCACCTTTTCACAGTCAAGCCTAATTATATTACTATAGAAAACCGCAGAATGCAAGGGTTTTTTCAAGTTTTTCCGCATTTTTCGCTTCTTTTCAAAAAAACAGCAAAAAGCCGAATTCCCCAGCTTTTTGCCGCCCGCTATTGGTTGTTTTGCGAATACCTTTGGCCGCTTTTCCTCTCTTTTACCGGTGGAAACGGCCGAGTCACGCCTTTTCGTACCAGGCGCGAACCGCGTCCCGCAGAAACCGGGCACAGCCGGGAACTGCCCGGTCATAGTAGGCGGTGAACCGCCCGTCCTGGACATACGTGTCCGCCAGCCCCTGATGGGCGGCCGGTTCCACGGCCCCCCAGGAGTACGCCAGCCATTCCCGGTGCCTGGCGGCAAGAGCGCGTCCCTCGTCCCCTTCCGGCGACGCGCCGGCGAGTACAGCCGCTTCCAGCCCGGCAAGCAGCTCCTTTTCCAGCGCCTGCATCGCGGCGAACCGTTCGGCGCTCATCCCCCGGAGCCGGGCGTTCGCATCGTCCACAGCCTGCTCGCCGTATGCAGCGCGCGCTTCCAGCCCATAGTTTTGCTCGTTTTCCTGTATCCGGGCCTCCTTCAGGCCCTGGAATTTTTCCGGGTCGGTCATCAAAATCTCTCCTTCTTCCTCGCGTAAAGTCTGCCGGACAGTCTGGATCAGGAGGGCCGTCCGGCGCTGGTGTTCCTCCAGCACCGCCAGATGTTCCCGCAGCGCCGCCCAGCGGTCGAACCCCGGCGCGTCGAGAATACGGGCAATGGAGGAAAGCCCGACCCCCATCGCCCGGTACAGCAGGATCTGCTGCATCCGGTCCACCTCGGCGGCGCCGTAAAGCCGGTACCCGGCGTCGGTGACGCGGGACGGCCGCAGCAGCCCGAGCCCGTCGTAATACCGTAGGGTGCGCGCGCTCACCCCGGCCAGCCGCGCGAACTGGCCGACGGTATATTCCTTTGCCCGGTCAAACGCTTCTTCCATATCCGCACCTCCTTTCCCTCCGGCAAACCCAGCATACACCATGACGCGGCGGCAAGGTCAAGAGGAATGGGCGAAAACCAGGGACGCCCGCAAACCGGCAGCCGCCTTAAAGGCGTGAATCCCATCGCCAAGGCCGTTCCGATCCTTGGAATACCCGCTGCTGAGACGTTTCCTTCCTCCTGGTAAGGCCAGGGCGCTCCCGTTCAAGCCCATTCCCATCCCCGGTTCAACCGGGGGATTTTTCTTGCCTTTTCGGCGACATGGAAAAGCCGCGAAGGGGCTTCCCCTTCGCGGCCAAGGATACCAAACGTCCGCCTTTTGCGGCGTTCCCTCTCAGCATCGGAAAACCGCTTTCGCAGCACCGGAACGGCGCAGGGCCGCATACAGAAGCAGCCCGCAGACCGTGCAGGCCGCAAGCTGTCCAAGCCCGACCTGCAGCATGCATAGCCCGTACATCGGCCAGGAAAAGCCGAACAGCGCGATGGTCAGCTCCAGCCCCACCACCACGGCATTGAACAGCACCGGCGGCAGGGTGGACAGAAGGGGCAGCCCCTTCAAGCGGATATTCCGCATCGAATAAGTTAACACGGCGGCGGCCAGGGTGGCCAGCGGGCCGAACAGAATGTCCCACGCCCCGGCGATATTGGCCCCCATCGTCAGCCCGACGAGGTTGGAGACCACGCATCCGACCGCCAGGCCGGGAATCGCCGCGGGGGTAAACACCGGCAGGATGGTGAGCATTTCCGATACGCGGAACTGGCCCACGCCGTAGGAAGCCGCGGGAATGGCGAGCGTCAGGGCCGCGTACATCGCGGCAATCAGCCCGGCCTCCGCCAAACGGCGGAGGGTGTGGTTTGTTTTCACAGGGGTTCATCCTTTCACAGGAAAAGCGGCCGCACGCATGTATCGCCCGCAGGACGCGGCTCGCCGCGCCCTACCGGCAGAATCTTGCCGGCGGCTCCTTTTCCCCTAGTTTTATTCTGACGGGGGAAATCCCCACGTCCGGTCAGGATGGTTTCGAACTGACCGGCAGCCCGCTGCTTGGCCGGCTGCATTTCTCACTATATCCCGGTGGAGTGGGATTGTCAAGAGCTGTCCGTTTCACGGCTTTCTCCCAGAGCGCGACATCCTGCACGCCCCGTGGAAACAACGTTGTATATGGGTGTGGAAAACACGCGTCTGCCCCCGTACTGACAAAAATCCCCCCGTACCGGAGTACGGGGGATTTTTCACCTTGCGGCGTATTGCCTTGATTATTTCAGGTTCGCCTTCAGGGTGGCGAGCTCTTCCTTGAGCTCCTTCGGCAGCTTGTCGCCGAACTTCTGATAGAACTCTTCGATGCCGTCGGCTTCCTGCGCCCACAGCGCCTTGTCGACATCCAGGATCTTCTCCAGCGATTCCTCGGAAACTTCGCCTTCCAGACCCTCGATGTTGATGTCCTTGGCATAGGGGATATAGCCGATCGCGGTTTCCTGCGCGTCCACTTCGCCGTCGCAGCGCTTCAGGATCCACTCCAGCACGCGGAGGTTGTCGCCGAAGCCCGGCCACAGGAAGTTGCCGTCGTCGTCCTTACGGAACCAGTTGACGTTGAAGATCTTCGGCGCCTTGTCGGGATCCAGGCCCGCGCCGATATCAATCCAGTGCTGCCAGTAGTCGGCCATGTGGTAGCCACAGAAGGGCAGCATCGCCATCGGGTCGCGGCGGACGACGCCTACGGCGCCCGCGGCGGCGGCGGTGGTTTCGGAAGCCATGATGGAGCCGACGAACACGCCGTGGTTCCAGTCTCTGGACTGATAGCACAGGGGGGCCAGCTTCGCACGGCGGCCGCCAAACACGAACGCGGAGATCGGCACGCCCTGCGGGTTCTCAAACTCGCTGCTCAGGCAGGGGCAGTTGACCGCCGGCGCGGTAAAGCGGCTATTGGGATGGGCCAGCTTCTTGCCTTCGGCCGCATACTCCGGCCCATTGACCTTGTTGCCGGTCCACTCTTCCGCATTGACGGGCGGGTTCTTGTCGAGACCTTCCCACCAGACGGTGTTGTCGTCCAGGTTGTGGGCAACGTTGGTGAAGATGGTGCCCTTCTGGGTGGAAATCAGCGCGTTGGGGTTGGACTTCATGTTGGTGCCCGGCGCCACGCCGAAGAAGCCGTTCTCCGGGTTGATGGCGTACAGGCGGCCGTCGGCGCCCTTGCGGATCCAGGCGATATCGTCGCCCACGCACCAGACCTTGTAGCCCTTCTTCTTATAGCCTTCCGGCGGGATGAGCATGGCCAGGTTGGTCTTGCCGCAAGCGGACGGGAAGGCGGCGCAGATATACTTCACTTCACCCTGCGGGTTCTCCACGCCGAGGATAAGCATGTGCTCGGCCTGCCAGCCCTCGTTCTTGCCCTGATAGGACGCGATGCGCAGAGCGAAGCACTTTTTGCCCAGCAGCACGTTTCCGCCGTAAGCGGAGTTCACGGAGATGATGGTGTTGTCCTCCGGGAACTGGCAGATCCAGCGCTTATCCGGATCCACGTCGCACTTGCAGTGCAGGCCGCGCACCCAGTCGTTGCTGTCGCCGAGAACATCCAGCACCTTCTGGCCCACGCGGGTCATGATGCTCATGTTCAGCACAACGTAAATGGAGTCGGTCAGTTCGATGCCGATCTTGGAGAAAGGCGAACCGACCGGGCCCATCGAGTAGGGGATCACGTACATCGTGCGGCCCTTGTAGCTGCCGCGGGCGATGTCGTACAGCATTTTATAGGCTTCCTGGGGATCCTTCCAGTGGTTGGTGGGGCCGGCGTCCTCTTCCTTCTTGGAGCAGATGAGGGTGCGGTCCTCCACGCGGGCCACGTCGTTCACCGCCGTACGATGATAGTAGCAGCCCGGCAACTTCTCCTGGTTCAGTTCAATCATTTCACCCGACCGGCAGGCTTCGGCGCGCAGCGCGTCGAGCTGTTCTTCCGAGCCGTCAATCCAGACAATGTTGTCCGGCTGGACCAGAGCAACTTTGTCTTCAATCCAGGCAAGGACAGACTTGTTGTTCGTCATACGATTCGATCTCCTTTCCATCCCGGTTTCCGGAGGGAAACCGGTCAACCCCTCTGCAGGGAAATTTTTCGCTATCAGGTGTTATTATAGTCCATCCGCCACGAAATAAGCAATATCAAAAATGTGAATATTTTAATAATTCTTTAACATTTGGCTGTTAAAAGTGCATTTTCGGACGGGATATCCTGCAAAAACAGTATAAATCTTAAAAAGCGGCGCTTTCAATGGGCATGGTGGCGCAGGCGTTAAGGTCGAGTCCTGCCGTATTCCCTGCCCGGTATTCATAAAACGCCTGCGCGCCCACCATCGCGGCGTTGTCCCCGCACAGGGAGAGCGGCGGCGCGTAAAGCGCATAGCCGCGGCGGGCGCATTCTTCTTCCATCCGGGCGCGCAGGCCGGAGTTGGCGGACACGCCGCCCGCCAGGACGATGGTTTTCAGCCCGCTCGCCTGCGCGGCGCACAGGGTATTGCCCGCTAGCATATCCACCGCCGTTTTCTGGAAGGAGGCGCACAGGTCGTCCACCGCCACGCTCTCCCCTTTCTGCTCCGCGTTGTGGAGCAGGTTGATCACTGCGGTTTTCAACCCGGAAAAGCTGAAGTCGTAACAAGGCGCGCCGTCCTTGCCCTCCACATGGGGATGGGGGAGCCGGTATGCGTCCGGGTTCCCCAATGCAGCGCGGCGGTCCAGATGGACGCCGCCGGGATAGGGCATCCCCATCGCGCGGGCGGCCTTGTCGTAGCACTCCCCCGCCGCGTCGTCCCGGGTACGGCCGAGCACGGTGAACCGGGTGTAATCCCCCACCCGGACGATGTGGCTGTGCCCGCCCGATACGACCAGGCAGAGGAACGGCGGCTTCAGCCCCGGGTGCGCCAGGTAATTCGCCGCGATGTGGGAGCGCAGGTGATGCACCGGGATCAGCGGCAGGCCGGAAGACAAAGCCAGCCCTTTGGCAAAATTCACCCCCACCAGCAGCGCGCCGATCAAGCCGGGCGCATAGGTCACCGCCAGCGCATCCACACCGGACAACGGCGTATCCGCTTCCTCCAGCGCCTGCTTCACCACGCCGGAGATGGCTTCCGCGTGCCGGCGGCTGGCGATTTCGGGTACGACGCCGCCGTACAGCTTATGTTCCTCCACCTGCGAGGCCACCACGTTGGAGAGCGCGCGCCGCCCGTCTTCCACCACCGCCGCCGCCGTCTCGTCGCAGGAGGATTCGATCGCCAGTATCTTCATGGGGAACCAACCCCTTTCTATATATTTTATCCGGCCGCTTTTCCGTGCAAAAAGGGACGCCCGGGCATTCCCGCTGCGTCCCCTCCTGGCCGGACAGCGGGCTCTTCCGCCGCGTCCCTGTAACCGGAAAAGCCCTGCCGGATTGTTCAACCGTTCATCTCTTCATCGCTGTAAAAGTAACCGGGCTTTTTATACAATTTGTCAATTTTATCGTGTATCTCCGGCTTGTATACGCTCTTCGGCCATTCGGAAGAGGGAACGTCCTCAATCCCGACCGTGATGTAATCGTCGGTCGTCCCCAGGGTCTCCTTCACCGCGGCAACGATTTTTTCGGTCAGCGCCCGTTTCTGCTCTTCCGTACGGCCGGGCCAGAGCTTTACCTGTACATGCGGCATACCAACCCCTCAATTCTGTATATTATATATTTAAAAATACAATGAGTATATTGCGGCATCTTCCTTTGGGGAATCGTAAAAGCCCGGACGGATCCCGTCCCGCTCAAAGCCCACCTTCTCATACAGCGCGATCGCCCCGGCGTTGGATACCCGCACCTCTAGGGTGATCCGTTTGAGTTCGTGGCTTTCCCCGTAGTCGATCACTTCCTGCAGCAGGGCGGAGGCAATCCCCTCCCGCCGGCGGCCTGGGTGGACGACCAGGCTGGTGATGTATCCTTCGTCCAGTATGTGGTGCATCCCGATGTACCCTTCGGCGCTTTCGGCCTCCACGTCCTCCGCGACATAGAAGACCGCCAGGGGGTTCTGCAGCTCCTCCGCCAACGCGTCATACGACCAGGGGCGGGAGAACGCCGCGCTTTCCATGTTCGCCAGATCCTCCAGGTGATCCGCATGCATGGGGGTAATGGCTATCCCCGCTGGGGGCCGCCATCGATGTTCGTCCATGATCCATCCTTTCCGGCCCGCTTCCCAGGGGCCATAACTCATCCGGGCGGCCGGTCCTCACCGGGATTCGTCCTGTTCGTCGCAAAGCTCCGCGGCCAGCGATTCCGCCGCCTGTTCCAGCGCGTCGCGGGTACGGCGGTAGGTTTCCAGGTCCCCGCCGTAAGGGTCGGGGATATGCAGCACCCGCAGCTTTTCCGGGGCCGCTCCCAGCGACAGGACGCCCATCGCGTGAGAGGGGCTCATGACGGCGACCACGTCCGCCCGGCGCAGAAGCTCCGGCGTAACGGGACGGGACCGATGGCCCGTGATGTCCAACGACCATTCCCTCATCGTCTCCACGGCGTTGCCGCTCGCCGGCGAGCCGTCGGCGGCAAGGCCCGCGCTCTCCACTATTATATCCGACCGGCCGCGCTTGTCAAGCGCGCGGCGCATGAGGGCCGCCGCCATTGGGCTGCGACAGGTGTTTCCGGTACAAACAAACAAAACCATCCTGCGTTTTCGCCTTCCTTTTCCTTGATCCATTTAGCTGTCCGCCACCGTTCCTTTCCGTTTCTTTTTCAATCGGCTATGGGTTCCTTCCCCGAAACCGGCGGCTTCGTAAAAGCGGTGCGCCTGTGCCCAGCCGGATTCCGTCACCAGCAGCATCTGGGAGCCGCCGGCTTCTCGGGCGCGGCGCCCCAGCTCCGCCAACAGACGGCGGCCGGCACCCTGCCGGCGGGCCGTCTGCACCACTACCATGTTCCCGATCAGCAGGAAGGGCCGGCAAGCGCCGTACAAATCCCGGCAGAAATAGCCGGTTAGCGAACCGAGCAGCCCTCCTCCCGCCAGAACGCCGAACACCAGTGCGTTTCCTTCGGCCTGCATAGTCTCGCGCTGTCTTTCCATGACGGGCACATCGGAAAGCCCGCCCCGGAAGGCACGATACTGTATGGCCAGGGCGGGCATGTCCCCCTTTTTCAGTTCTCGGATTTCCAGATCGCCGTCATCTTTTCGGAACCATCCTATTCCAGCCCGTCTATTTAACCTTATTACAATATAGTCTTTCAGAATCCCCTTACCCTTTCGCGTCGTACCAGGTCCGGCCTACGTTCACGTCCACCGCGAGTTTGACCGAAAGGTCGGCGGCGGCTTCCATCTCCTCGCGAAGGATCTGCGCCGCGCGGCCGGCTTCGTCCTCCGGCGCTTCCACGATTAGCTCGTCGTGTACCTGCAGGATCAGGCGGGAACGGAGCCCTTCCTCCCTCAGCCGCCGGTGGACCCGTACCATCGCGATTTTGATGATGTCGGCGGCGGTTCCCTGGATCGGCATATTCCGGGCGACCCGCTCGCCGAACGACCGGGTGACGGCGTTTGTGGCTTTCAGTTCGGGCAGGGGGCGGCGGCGGCCGAAAATCGTTTTGGCATATCCGCGTTCTTTGGCGGTTTCAATCATCCTGTCCATGAATGCTGCCACCCCGGCGTAATGGGCCAGATAGCTGTCGATATACCGCTTCGCCTCCCCATAGGAGACGCCGATGTCCTGGGACAGGGAATGGGCACCGATCCCGTAGACAATGCCGAAATTGACCGCCTTGGCGCGGGAGCGCATCAGCGGCGTGACCATGTCTTCCGGCACATCGAACACCTGGGAAGCGGTCACCCGATGGATATCGGTGCCGGTGTTAAAAGCTTCGATCATCACCGCGTCCTGCGCCATGTGGGCGAGCACCCGCAGCTCGATCTGGGAATAGTCCGCGTCGCAGAGCACCCATCCCTCCTTTGCACGGAAGAAGCGGCGCAGCTCCCGCCCGAGTTCCTGCCGGACCGGGATATTCTGCAGGTTCGGCTCAGTCGAGGAAATGCGGCCGGTGCGGGTCTCCACCTGGTTAAAGGAGGAGTGAATCCGGCCGTCCGGGCCAATCACTTTAAGCAGCCCGTCGCAATAGGTGGATTTCAGCTTTGCCAGGGTGCGGTAATCCACCAGCATCGATACCGCCGGATGCGCGTCCCGCAGGGATTCCAGCACTTCGGCATTGGTGGAATAGCCGGACTTGGTCTTCTTCTTCGCAGGAAGCCCCAAATCCTCAAACAGCGCCTTGGCGAGCTGCTTGGGGGAATTCAGGTTGAATTCGTACCCAACCGATTCATAGATCAAGCGCTGAATATCGGTTATTCGGCTTTCCAGCACCGCACCGAACTCCGCAATCCCCGCCGCGTCCGCTTCAAAGCCGATGTTCTCCATATCGGCAAGCACCAGCGCCAGTGGGATTTCCACCTCCCGCAGAAGGCGGCCCATCCCTTTTTCCTCCACCTCGGCGGCCAGGCGGCTAGCGACGGCGGGCAGCATCGCGGCGCGGATCGCCTCCTGTGTGTTCCCTTCCAACGCCGGAAGAAGGACACCGTATTCCATCGACAGGCGGGGTAAGGAATAATCCGAAGCCAGGGGATTGAGCAGGTACCCGGCAAGCATGGTGTCCATCACCGTCCCCTGCGGGAAGCGCCCCATTTTCAGCAGGGCGGAAAACAGCGGCTTGGCGTCCTCCGTCCGTTTGGCGACGGCCGGGTTTTCCCAACAGCCGAGCAGGCGCTCAAACCCCGGGGCTGCGGCGGGAATATCCGCCGCCCGCCCCTCGAACGCGGCGGCAAAGCCGGCAACCTTCCCCTCTTCCAGCCGGGCCACACCGTCCAGCGCCTGGGTTTTCTCTATATCCGTAAGCAAATCCGGCAGCGCTTCCTCCCCCTCCGCCGTAATCGCGATGGGAAGGCCGGCGCTTTCTTCCGCCCTTTCGGCTTCCGGTTCGGCCTGCAGCGCGTTCAGCCCCCACTTTTCCATCAGCTTGAAGAATTCCAGATCCGCCATCAACGCGGCCAGCTTTTCCTTCTGCACCGGGGCGAGCGCATAGGCGTCCATCGCCCGTTCCACCGGCACCTCCCGGCAGATGGTGCCCAGCCACCGGCTGAGCCGGGCCGATTTCTCCCCGGCCCGCAGCTTGGCGCGCAGGGAGTCGCGGATATCCAGGATGTCGAGATCGTTATATATCGCATCCAGCGAGCCGAAGCGGTGCATCAGGTCGAGCGCCGTCTTCTCCCCCACGCCGGGCACACCGGGGATATGGTCGCTCGCGTCCCCCATCAGGGCCTTGAGGTCGATCAGCTGCGCCGGTTCCAGCCCGTATTTTTCCCGGATCGCCGGCACGTCGTACACCGTGGTTTCGGGGCGGCCCATTTTGGTGCCGGCGAGCAGGACGGTCACGCCTTCCCGCACAAGCTGCAGGGAATCGCGGTCCCCCGTCGCGATATAGCAAGACGCTCCCTGTTCGTTCGCCGCGTCCGAAAGGGTACCGAGGATATCATCCGCCTCGTACCCCTCCTTTTCCACCACATGGACGCCCATCAACGTGAGCAGCTCCTTGAGAACCGGCATCTGATCCCGCAGCTCCTCCGGCATCCCCTTGCGCCCCGCTTTATATTCGGCATATTTCTGATGGCGGAAAGTCGGCGCGTGCAGGTCGAACGCAGCGGCGATCCCATCGGGCTGCACGTCGTCCCGCAGTTTCTGCAGGATATTTAAAAAACCGAACAACGCGTTGGTGTACCGGCCATCCTTGGTGGACAGCAGCTTCACCCCATAAAACGCACGGTTGACGATGCTGTTTCCGTCGAGCAATAAAAGCCGCATGGGCGGTTCCTCCTGGCAATGGTTTATTCGCCGGTTTTTGGCCGCGTGAAATCACGCCCCGGCCGGCCGCTGGAACATCCCTATCTTTCGGAACATTCGTATTTTATAGTATACCATTCTTTTTCTTCAAAACCAACGCTTTCCCCGGAATTTGCGGCCAGACGGATTGAATAATCCACCGCCGTCCGGTATAATGGAACAATTCGAAAGAAAAACTGCCGCCGGGGCGGCCCTGCGCAGGCGGAAAGGCGCCCGGGCAGGCAGCCGGCCGGTTACAGCCATGCGGGAATTTGAGGAGGAAACGGATCATGCGGATCGGTACGGTGGAAATCAAAGGCCGGGCGGCGCTGGCGCCGATGGCAGGGGTAGCGGACCGCGCGTTCCGCAAGCTCTGCGTGGAGTTCGGCGCGGCCTATGTGGTTGGGGAAATGGTGAGCGGCAAGGGGCTTTGCTTTGCGGACAGGAAAAGCGACGAGCTGCTGGAACTGGACGAAGCGGAGCGCCCCGCCGCCGTCCAGCTTTTCGGGGACGACCCGGCGGTGATGGCCCGCGCCGCCGAACTGGCAATGCGGCACCACCCCGATGTGATCGATATCAACATGGGCTGCCCCGCCCCCAAGGTGGCGGGGAACCACTGCGGCAGCGCCCTGATGCGGGAACCTGAGCTCTGCCGCCGGATCGTGGCAGCCGTGGCCGGGGCTGTACCGGTGCCGGCCACTGCCAAAATCCGCAAGGGCTATTCCGCCGCCGAGGCCAATGCCGTGGAAGTCGCCCAGGCGGTGGAAGCGGGCGGAGCGGCGGCGGTTACCGTCCACGGCCGCACCAGGGAGCAGATGTACGCCCCGCCGGTGGACTGGGACATTATCCGCGCGGTCAAAAAAGCGGTTTCCATCCCGGTTATCGGGAACGGGGACGTCGATTCCCCTCAGGCCGCCGCCGCGCTGTACGAGCACACCGGCTGCGACCTGATTATGGTTGGCCGCGGCGCGCTCGGCGCCCCCTGGATTTTCTCCCGGATCGAAGCCTATCTTACGCACGGGACGCTGCTCCCCGACCCGCCGGTTTCCATGCGGATGGAAACCCTGCTCCGGCAGATTACCGAAGCGGCCCGGCTGAAGGGGGAGCGCGTCGCCCTGCGGGAGGCCCGCAAGCACGCCGCCTGGTACATGCGCGGGCTGAGGGGGGCGGCGGGCTTCCGCAGCGAAGCCGGAAAAATTGAGACGCTTGAGGACCTTGTTGCACTCTGCTTCCAGGTTGTGGAAGCTAATGCATAATTTCCACTAAATTTGCGGCAAAAAGTTCATGCATCTTTTCGCGCGAAAAGGGTATCTTTTTTTGGACCATTCGGTATAATGTTCGTACATTGAAATAATCCATAGTAAAATCTCGTTTTCTACTGGTTTGTAGGAAAGGAACGGTGATGGCATGTTCCAAATACGATGGCTGTGGAAGAACATGGGGAAGAAGTACCGTATCATGTACATAATCGCGCTGGTCCTATCAGCGGTAACCAGCACGATGCTTCTGATCAACCCCTATCTGACTTCCCTTCTGTTCGACAACGTAATCATGGCGCAGAACCCCGACCCCCTTATCCCCCTGCTCGCCGGCATGATGGCGGTCCAGCTTACTCGGCTCGGCATGCGGTTCCTGATGATTATCATTTTTGAAAAGTCGTCGCAGCATGTCATCTACAACCTGCGCGTGCGGCTGTTTGAAGTGCTGCAGTATCAGGAAAGCTCGTTTTTCGACCGGAACCGGACCGGCGACCTAATGACCCGGCTTTCGGGCGACCTGGACTGGTGCCGGCATTTCCTCTCCTACCTGTGCTATCAGGTGGTGGACTGTGTGGTTATGTTCACCTCCACCCTGATCTTCTTCTTTTTCGTCAGTTGGAAGCTTACCCTGGCGCTGCTGGCGGTCACCCCGCTGCTGATGATCATCACCAAGGTGTATTCCAAAATGGTGCACCCGAAATTCATCGCGATGCGGGAGCGCCTGTCCGAAATGAACACGGCAGCCCAGGAAAATATCGCCGGGAACCGGGTGGTAAAAGCCTTCACCCGCGAAGACTATGAAAAATCCCGCTTCCATGAGAAAAACAAAAATTACCGGGACGCCAACCTGGCGATCAATAAGCTGTGGCTCACCTTCTTCCCCTTTATCGAAACCCTGGCCAATATGATGACGCTGATCACCGTTTTCCTCGGCGGTATTTTCATTATCCAGGGGGAACTGACGGCCGGCGGCCTGTCCATTTTCACCAGCCTTTCCTGGGCACTCGCCAACCCGATGCGCAACCTGGGCAACCTGATTAACGATATCCAGCGGTTCTTCACCTCGGCCAACAAGATTATTGAAATCTATTACGGCCGGCCGCTGATTACCGACCGCCCCGACGCGGAAGACCATCCCACCGTAAAAGGCCATATTGAATTCGACGACGTTTCCTTCGCCTTCGGCCCGGTCAAAGTGCTCGACCACGTCAGCTTTGAAGTCAAGCCGGGGCAGACCCTGGCCATTATGGGGCCGACCGGCTCGGGAAAAACCACCATTATCAACCTGCTTTCCCGCTTCTACGATGTGAACGGCGGGACCGTCCGGATGGACGGGTGCGACGTCCGCCGTTGGAAGTTACAGCAGCTCCGCGGCGCGGTCGGCACCGCTACGCAGGAGGTTTTCCTCTTTTCCGACACGGTGGAAGGGAACATCGCTTTCGGCGACCAGTCCCTGACCGAGGAGGAAGCGCACGACTTCGCCCGGCGGGCGGCGGCGGACGATTTTGTGTCCAAAATGCCGGAGGGGTACGACACCATCGTGGGGGAACGGGGCGTCGGCCTGTCCGGCGGGCAGAAGCAGCGGATCGCGCTGGCCCGCGCCATGGCGGTCCGCCCCGCGGTGCTGGTGCTGGACGACACCACCTCGGCAGTGGACATGGAAACCGAAAAATATATCCAGGAGCAGCTCCGCTGCCTGCCCTTCCCCTGCACCAAGATCATCATCGCCCAGCGGATTTCCTCCGTAAAGGACGCGGACCAAATTATCGTGCTGCAGCACGGCAAAATCGCGGAGTGCGGCACCCATGAGGAGCTGCTGCGCAACCGCGGCTACTATTGGGAAACCTACGCCTTGCAAAACGACCTGGAGACGGCTCCTGCCGTCTCCCCCTCGGATGTATCCGCTCCCGTGGTGGAAGGAGGTGTTGGCTGATGGCCAGAAACAAGTTCGATGTGGATGAAACCCTGGAGTCCCCCTTCAGTTTCGCCCATCTCAAGCGGGCGTTCAAGTACATCAAGCGGCACAAATGGCAGATGATCGCCGCCTTCGTACTCAGCGCCCTGGCCAGTATCGCGGGGCTTTTCGGCCCCAAGATCATGCAGTGGGTGCTGGACGATGCGGTTCCGAACGCGGATTACGGCCTGCTCGGCCGGTTGGCGATCTTTTTTGTCGGCTTGACCCTGATCAGTATTGTATTCACCACCATCCGATCCCGGATCATGGCCCATGTCAGCCAGGACATCATCTACGATATCCGGGAAGACCTCTTCGCCCATCTGCAGAAACTCCCCTTCAGCTATTACGATTCCCGCCCCGCCGGAAAGATCCTTGTGCGGGTGATCAACTACGTCAACTCGGTCGCTGATATGCTCTCCAACGGGATCATCAACATGGTGCTCGAAATCGTGAACATTATTTTTATTGTGGTGTTCATGTTTTCCACCGACGTCACCCTGTCCTGGATCATTATCGGCGGGCTACCGGTTTTCATCGTGATCATCCTGATTTTGAAGCCCCGCCAGCGCAAGGCCTGGCAAGTGCAGTCCAATAAAAACTCCAACTATAACGCCTATCTGGCGGAAAGCATCGACGGCGTGCGGGTCAGCCAGCTTTTCACCCGACAGGAGGAAAACCTCAGCATCATGCGCCGGCTGGCGGAAGCCTGCCGCAAGGCGTGGCTCAAGGCGATTTATATCAACAACTCGGTGTGGGTCTGCTCCGAAGTGCTGACCCAGATTGTGTTCACCCTGATGTACATCGCCGGCGTGTACTGGATGGGCGGTGCGTTCGTCTCCTTCGGCGTGATTATGGCCATGGGCAACTATGTCAGCCGCTTCTGGCAACCGATTACCAACCTGGCCAATATCTACAACAACTTCATCAACAACATCGCCTACCTGGAGCGCATCTTCGAAACGATGGATGAACCGGTGGTGGTAGACGACCTGCCAAACGCCATTGACCTGCCCGAAATCCGCGGTAAGGTCACTTTCCGGGACGTCACCTTTGCCTATGAACCGGGGATTAACATCCTGGAGAACGTGAACTTCACCGCCGAAGCTGGCCAGAGCATCGCCCTGGTCGGCCCCACCGGCGCGGGCAAGACCACGGTGGTCAATCTCATCAGCCGATTCTACAACCTCAGCGGCGGCGCGGTGATTGTGGACGATATTTACGACATATCCTGGGTTACCCTCCACTCCCTGCGCACCCAGATGGGGATCATGCTGCAGGACAGCTTCATCTTCAGCGGCACGATTATGGACAACATCCGCTACGGGCGGCTGGACGCGACCGACGAAGAGGTGATGGAAGCCGCCAAAGCGGTGCGCGCCCACGATTTCATTATGGAGATGGAACACGGCTACTACACGGAGGTCAACGAGAGGGGCAGCCGGCTTTCACAGGGGCAGAAACAGCTCATCGCCTTTGCCCGCACCCTGCTGTCCGACCCGAAAATCCTAATCCTGGACGAAGCGACCTCCTCGATCGATACCAAGACCGAACGTCTCCTGCAAGAAGGCATCCAGGCGCTGCTGAAAGGGCGCACCTCCTTCATTATCGCCCACCGCCTTTCCACCATCAAGAACTGCGACAAAATCCTGTATATCGGGAACAAAAACATTCTGGAGGAAGGCAGCCACGACGAACTGCTTGCGAAACACGGGTTGTATTACGCCCTCTACACCGCCCAGGCGCAGGACCAGGGGGTTCTGAACCCGGCCATATGCTAACCCTTTTGCGGGCGGGAGCGATTCCCGCCCGCTTTTTCTTCTCTGCCGACAAGAAAGGAGCCATCGATATGCCAATCACCATCCGCCCATGGGCTCTGGACGACGCGGGTTCGATCGCCCGCTTCGCGGACAATCCCAAAATCGCCGCCAACCTGCGGGACCTCTTCCCTTCCCCCTACACGCTGAAAGACGCGCAGGATTACGCCGCCTATTGCATGAATGCAGACGAAACACGCCAGCTTCCCCGGGTAATCGATGTGGACGGGTCCGCCGTGGGGAACATCACCCTTTCCCTTGGCGGGGACGTCTACCGGAAAAGTGCGGAACTCGGCTACTGGCTGGCCGAGGAATACTGGGGAAAGGGAATTATGACCACCGCTGTAAAGGAAATCTGCCGCCTTGGATTTGCGCGGTGGGACATCGTGCGGATTTACGCGGAGCCGTTCGCACGCAACGCCGGTTCCCGGCGGGTTTTGGAAAAGTCCGGGTTCATCCTGGAAGGCGTGATGCGTTCCGGCGTGTATAAGCGTGGGGAGGTCTTGGATTACTGCATGTATTCCCTGCTGAGGGAGGAATTCCGCGGATAACCGCTCCTTTTCGTTTTTCTCCTTGCTAAAAATATTTTTCGAGCCCGCACCTAACAAACCGTCTCCTGCGCCGACTGTATATGTGAACATGTTCAAACACCCCTTGCTTGGATGCATTCAAAGTTTCCACCTCCGCAAACAATACGGTGGAAAACTCGTTGCAACAGGAGAACGCTCATGGATAGGAAAGCCTTGCTGCAAGCCATCGACGGCCGCTTGCTCAACGACCTGTACGGATACTGCTACCGCCGCTGTTCAAACAGTGTGCAAGCGGAAGACCTCTGCTCGGAAATCGTCCTCGCGGTGGTAAAAGCCGCCGGCCGCCAGGGGGAAATCCTCTCCGTCGACGCCTTTATCTGGAAAACCGCGCATAACGTTTACGCCGGCTTTTCCTATAAACGGCGGATGGAGTCGGAACATATCGTCTCCGCCAGCTTTACCGGCGCAGATGGTGCCGAAGCGCCGCTTGTTCCGACCGCGCAGGCGGAGGATATGACGCGGCAGTTGGAAGAAGCCGAACAGGTGCAGTGTATCCTGCGGGAAATCGCTTTCCTCTCCAAAGCCTACCGGGACGTGATGGTCCTGCATTACCTGGAGGGAAAGCCGATCTCCGCGGTCGCGAAGGAACTGGGGATCACCCGCAACGCGGTCCGCCAGCGCCTGTTTTACGCAAGGAACACGGTGAGAAACGAGGTATCGAAAATGGAATATGCTAATAACACACCTCTTCCGCTGCAAAAATTAGACTTTGAAATCATCGGCACCGGCAACTGCTTCTGGGGGGATCCCCGGGACGTGTGCCACCGCCAGCTTTCCAACCATATCGTCTGGCTCTGCCGGAACAAGGCGGCCAGCGCCAAAGAGATTTCCGAAGCGCTCCATGTCCCCATGCCGTACGTGGAGGAAGAGCTGGCCATCCAATGCTCCGGGACAAACGGGCAGTACGGGCTTTTAAAACAGTTGGATACCGGGCGCTACGCTATCAACTTTCTCCTTCTGGACAAGCCGGAATTAGAGCGGGCACAGGCGGTATATACCGACCGGATCCCGCTGATTAGCCAAATCGTTGCAGAATTTGTGGAGACGCATAAGGAGGAATGCCTCTCCTTCCCCTATCTCAATAAGAAAGTCGACCTGAACCTGATCCTCTGGCAGCAGATTTCCCATATAGCGCATCAGTTTGCCGGGCTGGTTGGCGACATCCTGGCCAAAGAGCATTTTCCGGACGTCCCGCAATCCGGCCGGCCCTTTACGGTGTTTGGATACCGCAAAACCGGCGGCCCGGAATACGGCTGCGGCTGGGATGGCATCGACGCGCACAACGTATGCGGGTATTCCTATGTCCAGGTGGAAAACATCTATATCTCCCGGGTCCCCATCCACTTCCACTGCGGCCATAATATCGCCACCGACCCCCAGCTTCAGCTCGCCATCCGGGCAATCGGCGGCCTGCCGGTTTCCTCCCTGTCCGAAGAGGAGAAGGAACCGGCCGCTAAAGCGATCGAATGCGGGTACCTCTACCGGGACGGCGACAGGCTGTATACCAAAATCCTGGTATCCCCGTATAAGGAAGACCCGTTTGCCATCAGCAACGGGATACAGGCCCCCTTCCGCCCCGAAGCGGAAACAATGGCGGCGGATCTTGCAAAACAGATCAAAGCCATCGTGCCGGAACATTTGCTGGGAGACTACCGGTACTTCAATTCGTTGGCCTCCCTCCCTGTGCTGGACACGCTGGTGGAAGCCCTGATCCAGCGGGGGCTGCTCGTACCGCCGGAAAACGGCCCGGGCGCCGAAGGCTGCTGGATGCGGGTTGATAAATAGGAACAAGCCTCATTGCATAAGTATATTCCCAATATCGGCTCCTTCGCCCTTGCCGACAGCCTCCCCTTTTCCAAAGCGGGATACTGTCGGCCTTTTTCTACCCGCATCTGCCTTATTATTAGGCAGAACAGCCGTCATCCTGCCGTCTCGCCGAAGGCTTGGGCAAGCCCTTGAAAAGGATACCCACGGCTCCTTTCATAGGGATTCCTTTGCCCGGCGTTTGAAACTATCGTTTATCCCGTCCTTGACAGAGGGGAGGGGGCTTTTTCGCTTAAGCTATCAAAAAAGTGGAGCAGGAGGGAATCCCTTCTGCGCCGCTTTTACAGCATCGTGCAATTTACTTTTTCAACGCCAACGCTTCTTTGGTCTTGGCGACAATATTTTCCGCACACAGGCCGAACACCTTGAGCAGCTCCGCCGCCGGGCCGGACTTGCCGAACACGTCGTTCACGCCCACGCGCACCACCGGAACCGGTACCGTCTCACAGACCACTTCCGTTACCGCGCTGCCCAAGCCGCCGATGATGTTGTGCTCTTCCACGGTGACGATCGCGCCGGTTTCTTTCGCCGCGTTGACAACGATATCGCGGTCAATCGGCTTGATGGTCGCCATATTGATCACGCGGGCCGCAATCCCCTCGTTTTTAAGCTGGGCGGCGGCGATCAACGCTTCGGATACCATCAGACCGGTGGCGACGATGGTCACGTCGTTTCCTTCGGTCAGGGTCGCGCCCTTGCCGACTTCAAATTTGTACGAGGAATCAAAAATCACCGGGGCGGCCAGACGGCCGAACCGCATATACACCGGGCCGTTGATTTCTATCGCCGCCCGCATCGCCTTCTTGGTTTCCACGTCGTCGGCGGGGTTGATGATGGTCATCCCGGGGATGGTGCGCATCAGGGCGATATCCTCGCAGCACTGATGGGTCGCGCCGTCCTCGCCCACCGAAATACCGGCGTGGGTGGCGCCGATTTTCACATTCAGGTGGGGATAGCCGATCGAGTTGCGGACCTGCTCAAACGCACGCCCGGCCGCGAACATCGCGAACGAGGAGGCGAACACCTGCTTACCCGCAGCGGCCAGACCGGCCGCGATGCCGATCATGTTGCATTCCGCGATGCCGCAGTCAAAAAAACGGTCGGGATACGCTTTTTTAAAGGTGCCGGTCTTGGTCGCGGCCGCAAGGTCGGCGTCCAATACCACCAGATTCGGGTAATCCTTCGCGAGTTCGACCAGGCCTTCGCCGTACGACTCGCGGGTTGCCTTCTTAATCACGTCAGCCATGAAGTAGTTCCTTCCTTTCTCGCGCCGTGGCATCGGTTTCCTTGCGGCGGCGGAACCAAGGCGCCGCCGTTCCACAAATCCTCGCCAAGCGCACTGCAAAATGCAAAAACTAAACGCGTCGGCCCAAAGGGTCTTTCTCTCGCGCCCTCCGGGCAAAACCGCCGGAGCGGCTTACGCTTCCAGCGCCGCCAGCGTATCGCCGAGTTCTTTCATCGCCTGGTCGTACTGTTCCTTATTCGGGGCCGTGCCGTGCCAGGAAACCTGGTTCTCCATAAACGAAACGCCCTTGCCCTTCACGCTGTGCTGGATGATCGCCGTCGGCTTGCCTTTGCAGGCGCGGGCCGCGTCGAACGCCGCTTCGATCTGGTCAAAGTCGTGGCCGTCGATCACAATAACGTTAAATCCAAAAGCCGCAAATTTTTCCGGGATAGGATACGGGGAGTTGACCTCGTCCACCGGGCCGTCGATCTGCAGGCCATTGTTGTCCACAATAACGCAGAGGTTGTCCAGCTTTTTGTGGGCGGCGAACATCGCCGCTTCCCACACCTGGCCCTCTTCGATTTCGCCGTCGCCCAGGATGGCGTAGACCCGCCAGTCGGCGTTATCCAGCTTCCCGGCCAGCGCCATGCCGCAGGCGGCGGAAATGCCCTGGCCCAGCGAACCGGTGGACATATCCACGCCGGGGGTACCCTTCATATCGGGATGGCCCTGTAACATCGCGCCGGTATGGCGCAGGTGTTTGATCTCCTCCGAGGAGAAGAAGCCCTTGAGGGCCAGCGCGCTGTACAGCGCGGGGGCGGTGTGCCCTTTGGAAAGCACCAGACGGTCGCGGTCAGCCGCCTTCGGGTTCTTCGGGTCCACCTTCATTTCCTTGAAATACAGGTACGCCAGCGTGTCGGAAACCGAGAGAGACCCGCCGGGGTGTCCGCTTTTCGCGTTGAACGTCCCCTCGATGACCCCCATGCGAATCTTGGTGGCCGCAACCGACAGACGCTTTTTCAGCGAAGCATCCATGTTTTTAACCTTCCTTTCGGCCTGCCGGCAAGACCGGCAAGATAAAATAACAATTTCAGCGGCCGGATAAAAGCCGCGCGCTGTAAAAGAAAACCAGCCGGACCCTTTCACCGCTTTTTACCGGATAACGGCCGGGGCGTTGCCCCGCCCGCTCCTACCGGCCATTATACCATGGATGCCATTCCATGGCTAGTCCGCCGCCGATTTTTTTGCCGGAACGGCCGAAAATTTTTCACCGCCTTTTCCCGCGGTTTTCGCTGGTTTTGCCCAATCCGATTAACAAAGCTGACAGCTCCTGCCATATCGCCGCAGCTGCCTATAAAAAAGACGGCGCGCCTTTTCTCTGCACCGTCTCATAACCAATAAAAAACGCCCGGCCTATTGGCTGGACGCTTTGTGTGTTGGCATCTGCTTATCTTCCCAGGCCGCTTCCAGCCAAGTATTGTCAGCGCAAGTGAGCTTAACTGCCGTGTTCGGGATGGGAACGGGTGTACCCTCACCGCCATCGACACCAACTGCCGGTCTCCATCAAAAAGCTCTTGTGGAGAACGAATGGTATTATACCACGCCTTACGACAAAATGCAAGCATAATTTTCTGTTTTTCGAAATATTTTGCTTGAATCCCTTTTGCCACTCAATAATGCAAAAAGGAAGCGTTGGACAGCATCGACAGGGTAAACAGAATCACGGCGACAAAAATCATCACTACGCAGGCCGCCATCGACACAATCCACAGGATAAGATACCGCTTGCGGCGGCGGGCATAGAGCTGTGCCTGCTCCGGTGGGAGAAACGTTACCGGCTGACCGCAAACCGGGCAAACCGGCGCGCCGGGATAACCAGGATACCCGGGATATAGGAAGCTTCCGCACCGTTCGCAGCGGGGAGGCTGATTTTTCGACGACATGGTAATAATCAGGTAGATCAGCGCGGCAATTTCAAAAAAACCGGACAGCACGCCCCAGAGCGCGGCATTCGGATTCCGGCGGCTCTGCGCGTCATTATACACGCAAAGCCCCAGGAACACCGCCCCGGCGACGGCGGTGGCTATCGCTATCAATAACAGCACAAAAAAGAGAATCAAGCTGAACGTGATGCCGATGGTGGTCCCGACCTCCGGATTGTTCATCTTTCCGCCTTCTTTCTTCAAATTTTAAATAGGGCACGCCGCTGTAGAAAACCGTCTCGACGACCTCTAACTAAAAAATGGTAATAACAACGACTACCCAAATCACCGCCTCGGCAACCCCGCCGGCCCACAAGACCAGAAAAAGGGTCCGCCGCCGGCGATATGCCGCCCGGCTGTCCGGTACATGATCTGCGCTTTCCTTCATCCGGGTCCGTGACGAAAAAACCGATACCGCATAAGGAATGGCGGCAACGGCCAAAAAGCCCGACAGCACGCCCCAGAGCGCGGCCTTCGGATTCCGGCGGCTCCGCGCGTCGTTGTACACGCAAAGCCCCAAGAACGCCATCGCGGCAAGCACAAGGAGCAACGCCGGAAGGAGCCAAAGCGTCGCCAACCAATCGATGCGGTAAAAACCCGTTTCCTGAAGATGCTGTATTGGATTTCTCATAGCCCGACCGTCCTTTTCCGGCGGGAGAGCCTAACGCGAACCGCCCCGCCGCCCACTTGCGCCAATTGTTTTATCCGTGGTTTTCAGCCGACATCCAGCCGTTCCTTTTCCACCAGCACCGCCCGCACCGGCGTGCCGTCCGCGCCGGCGATTTTCAGCGGCGCGGCAAAAAGGAAGTAATCCCCCGGCGATACCCGGGACAGGTCCAGCCCCTCCAGCAGGGCCATTCCGCTGCCGAGCAGTTGGCGGTGTACCGCCGTGTCGCATTCCGGCGCGGCGACCGACTGGCCTTCCACCCCAACCAGTTTCAGCCCCGCGGCGCTGAGCACAAACGCAGCACTGGGGCTGATCTCTATCTCCCCCTTGAACAGCACCCGTTTGTGCAGCCGGGGGAGCAGTTCCTCCGCCTGCGCGCCCAGGAGGATCCCTTCAAACGCCGCCACGCTGCATTCCCCCACGCAGTTTTCCAGCGGCAGGGAAGCCGCGTCGGTCCCCTCCGGCATAAAATGGAGCGGCGCGTCCACATGGGTGGCGTTGTGTACGCAGGCCGACAGCGCCGACGTGTTACACACGTCCCCCCACTCCATCCGGCAGAGCGCCGACAGGGAGGGCGACGGGTCGCCCGGATACACCGGCGCGCCCAGCAGTTCCCGGCTGATATCGTGTAAAATCATCCGCATACCGCCTCTCCGGGTGCGGCAGCCGCCGCGACCCGCTATGTATTCCCCGCTTTCCGCGGGCCTGTTCCCGCCGGGGACGGGATTGTCCATCCCGGCCGCAGGCTATTCCATATTCCCGGTCATCGCCATGATTACCGACAGCGCGGCGAGGGGTGCGGTCTCGCACCGTAGGATCCGGGGGCCGAGCGTCGCGACCCGCGCACCGATCTCCCGAAGCTGCGCGATCTCCGACGGCTCAAACCCGCCTTCCGGCCCGATCACCACCGCCAGGCGGCGGGTTCCCCGGCCAACCAATGCGGAAAGGGGGCTGCCGCCGCCTTCGTAAAACGCAATCACCGGGACGGCGGCGGCCCGCATCCGTTCCACCGCTTGCTTCCAAGGCAGGGGCGGTTCCACCGGAGGAAGGATCCCCCTCCCGCTCTGCCCGGCGGCTTCGTCCGCAATTCTCTGCCATCGGACGCGTTTTTTCTCCTCTTTCCCATCCAGCCGGACGACGCTGCGCGCCATCGCGACCGGGACGACGGCGGATACGCCGAGCTCCACCGCCTTTTGTAAAATCCACTCCATCTTCTCCCCTTTGGGGAGCCCCTGATACAGCGTAACCTCCACCGACGGCTCGCAGGCGGTTGGGGTGTGGTACAGCACCTTCAGCCGCACGTCCTCCCCTTCGAACCCTGTAATCTCACAAAAATAATCGGTTCCCTTCCCGTCGCACAGGGTGAGGTTCTCCCCCGGCTTCATCCGCAAGGCGCGGCGGATATGCACCGCGTCCTGCCCGGTGATCCGTGCTGTATCTCCGCCGGGAAAATCCTGAAAAAAGCGCGGCATCCTCGTCCGTCTCCTTTTCTCCTCCGGCTTATCCGCCGTTTATTCCTTGATTACCCGCGCCCTGCCGGTCCATCCGCCGGCCGGACGCCGGCCAGATCCTTGATAATCTCCCCCGCCAGGATCAGCCCGGCCACCGGCGGCACAAAGGAAACGCTCCCCGGCAGCGCCCGACGGCCGCTCTCTTCCGTCTCATCGCAGGGCCGCGGGGTGAGCGGCGGTTCTTCCGAATACACTACCTTCAGCCCCGGGACGCCCCGCGCCTTCAGCTCCCGGCGCATCACCCGGCAAAGGGGGCAGCCTTTGGTGTCGTAAATATCCGCCACCCGGAACCGGGTGGGATCCAGCTTGTTCCCGCAGCCCATCGCGCTGACCAGCGGGATCCCCCGGCGGCGGCATTCTTCCGCCAGCGAGAGTTTGGCGGTCACGGTGTCGATCGCGTCCGCCACGTAGTCCAGCCCGTCCAGCAACGTCCCTTCCTCGCCAGGGAGGTAAAACAGGGTATGGGCTTCTACCCGGCAGGAGGGGCTGATGTCCCGTACCCGCGCGGCCATCACCTCCGCCTTCGGGCGGCCGACGGTGGAAACCAGCGCACCGAGCTGCCGGTTCCGGTTGGAATCCGCCACCTCGTCCCCGTCCACCAGGACCAGCCGCCCGATCCCGGCGCGGGCCAGCGCCTCCGCCGTATAGGAGCCGACGCCGCCCAGCCCGAACACCGCGACCGACGCCTTTTCCAGCCGTTCCACCGCTTCCTTCCCGAGCAGCATCGCTTCCCTGGAAAGCCACTCCTGCATATTTTCGCCCCTTTCCGCCTTCTGAACAGTCAACCCGCGGCCCCTATTGGCACCATCTCCGTCTCTCCGGATAGCCGTCAAAAAGGGGATCGTTTTGATACAAATCGCAATTTACTTATTAAATTATACTGTATGGACTATTCCGCCGTTGCCACCAGGCAGAGCCAGCCTCCCCGTTTGACCCGTTCCCGCAGCGTGAAGCCGCACTGTTCCAGCGCAGCCAGCACATCCGCTTCCCGGGTGTCGATAATGCCGGACATGATGTATACCCCACCCGGCTTCAAAAAGGGGCGGATATCCGCGGAAAGGGCGATGATCGCGTCCGCCACAATGTTGGCGGCTACCACATCATAGATCCCTTCCACCGCGTCCACCAGGTTCCCCTGGCGGATCACATAATCCGGGGCGTGTAGGCCGTTGAGTTCCCCGTTCTCCATCGCGGTCTTGACCGCCAGCGCGTCGATGTCCACCCCCACGGCGCTCCCTGCGCCGAGCAGCAGGGCCGCGATGGACAGGATGCCGCTCCCGCAGCCCACGTCCAGCAGGGTTTCCCCGCCGTGGACATACCGCTCCAGCGTCTCCAACACCAAGCGGGTTGTATCGTGCCCGCCGGTCCCGAACGCCATGCCCGGGTCGATGTGCAGCAGGGCGCGGCCCGCCGTCTCCGGCGCTTCCTCCCAGGTCGGGCAGATCATCAGTTTTTCCCCGACCGGCAGGGGCTTGAAATATTTTTTCCAGTTGTTGGCCCAGTCGTCCTCGTTCACTTCGCCGGTGAGCACCTCGTGCTCGATCCCCTCGGCGGTATACCTCTCCCGCAGGAAGGCGACCGCCTCGGCCGGGCTCTCTTCCGGCGAGATGTAGACGTGGATCACCGACTGCGTCCGGTCGCGGGCCAGCAGTTCTTCATCGATCAGGTCGATATGCGCGATTTCCCGCGCGCCTTCGATCAGGTCGCTGTAATCTTCAATATAGATGCCGTAGGGCACCACCATGTTGGCAATATCCGCCGCCCGGTCGGTATCCGCCGCCGGCACGGTGATTTTCACTTCCGTCCAGTCCATACGGGACCTCCTTTGCCGGGATACCCGGCTTTTTTCATTGCGCCGCCTCCGGCGCGGCGGGTTTCTCTGCCACTTCCGCCCCGCTGAGCGACAGGTCAAGCAGCGTTTCCCACGCGTTCCGCTTTTCCGGTTCGGTGTACAGCATCAGTTCCGCCGCATCCGGGGCTGCATGGTAAAGGAACCGCCGGGGGACGCCGTCCTGTTCCAGCCGGGCGTTGCAGCGGCGCATCAGCTCCGCACAGGCGGCGTCGGGGGCAAAGCCGAGCGGCCATTCCTCCTGTACGCCGCCATCCCATTCCACCAGGAACATCCCGTCCTCCCGCATGCGGGCGCGGGAAAACGGCAGCGCCCCATCCGTCATCGCCCGCAGCCGGGCGGGAAAGCCGTCAAGCCGCGCGTTCCAATCGTCCGGGCCGACCGCCAGGGCCGCCATGCAGGCAGGGCCGTCCGGTGCGGTTTCTTCCCCGTTCCACAGGGCCAGCGCAACAAGCGCCGCGATATACGGACGAGCATACAACACCCGGTACGCAAACGCCGCCAGCGCGGAAGCCAAGTCGGCTTCCGGCTCCGGTTTCACTCCCATTTCCGCGAGAGCGTCCAACTGCTCCCGCAGCGTGGGGGTACGCCTTCCCCCTTCCCCGGTTACCGGCACGCCGTTCAGATCCAGCCACACCAGAAGCCGCGTATAATTCTTTGCCTGCCGGTCTCCTACAAAGGTACGGTTGGTCGTTTTCAGCAGGAAAAACGAGCGGTTTTGCCGCAGTTCCCGTAATTCCGAAACAGAAAAGCGGTATGTCTTCCCGAACAGGGTGGTATATACCAGCGTCTCCCCCTCCATCGAAATCTCCCAGTTCCTTCCGCCGCAAAAGCTGAGGGTGCATACCAGAAACAGCACGGCAAAAACCGCAACCGCGTAAACGCTGGTCTGCTGCCCGTCCGAAAACGCCGCCCCCAGCAGGAGAAAACCGAGCAGCAGCATCCCCGCCGCACCGACGATAGCAAAGCTTCGGGAGAGACACACAGCCTTTTCATCCCTTCCCCTCGCCCGCCGGTTCCGCGCGGGGACGACTCCGCCAAACAAGATTAGAAAAACCGCGGCGGTAACGAGAAAACCCACGACAAACACGCGCATAACCTTTCCTCGTTTTCCTTGCGCGAAAGGCGCTCAGTTATGCGTTTATCCAAGCATCCTTCGCTAATTTTATGTATCGGCATCCTGCCACCGCCTATTCGGCGAGATATTGCTCCATTGCGCTCTGATCCAGCCCCTGGCAGCCGGACAGATACGCCGCCAGCTTGCGGGCGATGATACGACACCCGCCAATTACGTCGCTTTCAATATTCAGCGGCATCACCGGGTCGTGGACGCTCAGCCGCAGCAGCAGCCAGCCGTCCCCCTCGCCTTTGCCGAAGGAGATCCGCACCCCTTCCCGGGAATCGTCGGCGACGGCCCAGCCCTTCTCCTGGGCGTAAGCCTCCAGCCCCTCGAGGACGGCGTTCCCGCAGGCGCGGAAGTCCTCTTCCTCGATGTGGAAGCGCAGTTCCACACCCTCCGCCGGTTCGGCGAGGGCGGCGATCAGGCTGTCCAGCGATTTTCCCTGCGCCCGCAGCTGCGCGGCCTTGATAATGATTTTAGTCACAAGGTACGCACCGTCGTCCAAAAAGTAATTTTCCCGCAGCGCCGCATGGCCCGACGTCTCGATCGCCAGCGGGCAGTTGATTCCCTCTTTATTCAGGCGGATGGCTTCGTTAATCACGTTTTTATAACCCCGTTTAAAGCGGCAGTGTACCCCGCCGAGCTCCTTTTCAATAAAGGTTTTCAGCCCGCTCGAAGTGATGGAATCGGTGACGATGGTGCCGCCAGCGTTCCCTTCCAGCGCGATCACCGAAGCAAGGGCGACCAGCCGGTTGCGGTTGATTTCCCGGCCCGCCTCATCCACGCAGCCCGCGCGGTCCACATCGGTGTCGAAAATCACGCCGAGGTCGGCTTTCGCCCGCACGGTCGCTTCGCAGACGGAGCGCATCGCCTCCTCATTTTCCGGGTTGGGGATATGGTTGGGGAACCGGCCGTCCGGGTCCAGGAACTGGCTGCCTGACACGTCCGCGCCCAGGGGGGCCAGCACTTCGCTGGCATAAAAGCCGCCCGCGCCGTTCCCCGCGTCCACCACAATGTGGAACCCGGCGAGCGGGTGCTCATAATCCGCGGCCTTCACCCCTTCGCAAATCAGGCGGCGGAGCCGGGCCGCATACTGGTCCATATACGCTACCTCGCGGCAGGACCCTTCCGCCACCGGAGGCTTCACCCCATCCTGCGCGTTCTGCAGCACCGCTTCAATATCACTCCCTTCCAGCCCGCCGGAAGGAAGGAAGAATTTCAGCCCGTTGCGGTGGTACGGGTGGTGGCTGGCGGTAAGCTGCACTGCCCCGTCGCAGCCCAGGTCCACCGTGGTCATGAACATCGCGGGGGTGGATGCGAGCCCGCAATCCAGCACGCTCACGCCCGCCGCCGTCAGAGCCCGGACCACGGCGTCCCGCAGGCGGGGCCCCGATATCCGGCTGTCCCGCCCCACCGAAACGGTAAGCCGGTCCGCCGGTTTCCCTGCACGCTGCGAAAGCCACGCCACAAACCCCGCGGCCATCGCTTCCACCCGTTCGTCCGTTAAATCCAGCGGTTCACCCGCCACGCCGTCCACGGCGACGCCGCGGATGTCCGTCCCGCTTTTCAAATGTTTCCACTGTGCATCCAGCATTGATGTATTGTCCTTTCCTGCATTGGATTTCCGGAAAACCCGCCGTTGTCGGCCGCTTCGCCGGCTCTCCCGACGAAGCCCTTCCGCCGGGAAGCCGCCCGTCCACAGTCCGGGCTTCGTCCTACGGCCGTCCGGTCGTTGTGCCATACTGTTATTATACCGTTTCTCTGCCGCTTTGTCATCTGCCTTTTTGGGGGAATGAAACCGTGCCCTCCATGTGCAGGACGGCGGTGTTTTCCTCCATAGGAATTTAACGGTTTTTATTTACATTTTTCCCCTTTTGTCATGTAATCCACGTATAGGCTTGTTTGTTCGCCTAAAAAGTGCGGCATTTTCCTCTCAAAAGCGATCTTTTATACGTTAAATAATCGAAAAATAGGAGGAATTCCATGAAACTGAAAAAGCGCCCTATAGCGATTGCCCTGGCTTTCCTGACCCTCTGTCTCGCACTGGCCGGGTGCACCGCCGGGCCAAGGCCGGGCAGTTCCACCGCTTCGGATCCGGGCAGTTCCGTACCATCGACACCGGCGGCCATTTGGAAGGAAGCAGTGGCGGCGATGGAGCCCCTCACGGATCTCGATTTGTCCCTCACCCTTGCCACCACCACGGAAATGGATGGTTCCACTATCGCGGTGAATATGGGCGGCGATCTGAAAATCAAAGGCCTGGCGGATACGGCAGACGGAACCCTCCCGAAAGATGCGGAGTTCCTCTGTTCCTTCCACCAATCCGCGATGGGAGAGGAGACGAAGATCTCCCTCTATGGCGCGGAAGAAACGATGTTTATGGATCTCAACGGTGTAAAGCTAAAATATCCTTTATCTCTAGACGAAATACCGGGTAGCGATTCTTCGACGCCGGATTTACCGGAGTTTTCCGTCCCGGAGATAGATAATGAAAAGCAGGAACAGATTGCCAAGGCGATGGAAGATATCCTCAGTGAAAACGCTACGGCGACGGAAAAGGACGGAAAAACGCAGATCAACCTGACCATCACCCCGGAACAGCTCCAGGATATGATGGGGTTGTTGACCACCGAAGGCGGGCAGCTCCCGGGGCTTTCCGACAATCCCTTATCCGAATCTCTGCAGTTTTCGGACATCACGATGGCCGTCACTCTCAATGAAAAGCGTTATTTCGAAAAATTCGAGATGAAACTGTCCGGGACGATGACCGTGGCGGATGAAGAAAATGCGGCTGCCGGCGTCTCGGCCACGGCTCATGTGACGCTGGCGGTGGAGTTCCACGGTCTCGGCCAGCCGGTGACAATTGCGCCACCCGCCGATCTGGAGGAATACATGGATATTGAGGAGTACTACACGCAGTTTCCAGACTACGGGGAGTATTCCTCTTGGGCCGCCTAATTTTTGATAAAAAAGGAGGGTTCCGGTAATTACCGGAACCCTCCTTTTTTATCAAAGCAAAACAAAAAAACGGGACATACTAACGGCATACCCAACCAGGGCAATATGCGTGCAGGGAGGACGAACGCCATGACCAATCCCACGGCAATCATCCAAATTCAAAACATGTTTAAAATCTATAATCCCGGCTCCGGCGAGGTCCGGGCGCTGGATGGTGTTTCCTTTTCCATGGGCAAAGGCGAATTTGTCGCTATTGTCGGCCAATCGGGTTCGGGGAAATCCACACTGATGAATATGCTCGGCTGCCTGGACACCCCTACCGAGGGCGATTACTACCTGGAAGGGAAAAATGTCGCACAGATGTCGGACGACGAGCTTTCCATTATCCGCAACCAGCATATCGGGTTCATATTCCAGGGGTTCAACCTCATCCCCAGCCTGGACGCGCTGGAAAACGTGGAGCTGCCGCTGATTTACCGGGGGATGAAACGGGAGGAACGGAGACGGGTCGCTGTAGAAAGCTTAAACCGGGTCGGGTTGGGTCACCGGCTCCACCACCGGCCGGCCGAGATGTCCGGCGGGCAGCAGCAGCGGGTGGCGATCGCCCGCGCCATCGCCGCCCGGCCACCGATTATCCTGGCAGACGAGCCGACCGGGAACTTGGATACCGTTTCCGGCAGAGAAGTCATGCAGATCCTGCAGGAACTGAACACGGAAGGCCGAACCGTCATCCTGATCACCCACGACAACGATATCGCGTCAGCCGCTCACCGGATCGTCCGCATCCAGGATGGGAAAATCGTATCGGACACCGCCCAACCCGCCCTAAGGGCCTGACTGCCGGGCTACGGCTCGTCCCCCATCGCTTCCTCGCCGTACAGCTCGGTACAGATATGGTCGTAAATCTCCCGCGCCGTGCCGTAAATTTCCTTCACCCGCTCGTCCGAAAGCCGCAGGTCGATGTCGGATGGGTACCGGGTTTCGATATACAGGCGGTTCATCTTGGCGGTCGCGTCCAGCCACTGGGAAAAGCCGCGGTTATGCTTCATCGCCTGCCGGCAGAGCCAGGTTAGGTTGTGGCCATCCACCAGCGTGCCGGTCCGGTCGATCAGGTAGGCTTTGAACGCCTTTTCCATCCCCTGTTGACAATGGAACGCTGCGGCTTCCGTGCACTGTTCCTGCTCGATCAGCAGACGGGCGGCAAGCAGGTCGCCCGCCGCGATTTCCAGCCAGTCAAAATATTTCCGGCTGTCCTTGGAATGCCTAGTCGGCCGCATATAGCAACCTCCCCGTTTCCCGGATATGCTGGGCAAAGCTCAGCTTTGTGTCCAGCAGGCGTTTCCATTCTTCCTGTGTATACACCAGCAGGTCGAACGGAAGATCCGATTCCAGTTCCATATACAGCCGGCACTCCGTTTCCTGGGAATCGCCGCCGGGGATGATCACGCAGAGCTTCACCGCGGTCAGATCCCCCGCCAGGCTGCTTTTTTGATGGAACATATAAATCTGCCGCGGGGCGCACAAATGGACAATCGCATCCCGCAGGGCGGTAAGCCGCTCTTCCTTTTTTCCCATTATATATCACCCATCCTTTCCTCACCGGTTTTGGAAGACGTTTTCGCCGTTTTTATCGGGGAAGCCACGGAAACTCTCGCTTAAGGGCAAAGCCGTAAGAACCACGGCTGCGTACCCCCGCCATAGCGACGGCGTGTCTCCCTCTTTCCCGGGCTTATTATACCACAAAAAGCTAGCAAACACACCCGCCCGGTAATTGACAAAGCCCCGCCTTATGGTGTACACTACCAAAGGATACAAGCGCCTATAGCTCAGTAGGATAGAGCGTCCGCCTCCTAAGCGGAAGGCCGGTGGTTCGAATCCACTTAGGCGCGCCAGACCTGCGGTCGACGATTCGCTCACCGCAGGTTTTTCTTTTTACCTGCGCAGAAGCCGGGTACATTTTTCACAAACCAAATCCTTAATAGATAACGGTTGAAGTTATGGCTCATTCTTTTTCGAATGATCCGGCTTCAGCCGTTTTTTATTCCCAGAAGCCCTACGTTAACAGACGGTTTTAATCGGTCTTATCGGATGATTTTTTGATGCTTTAAGCGCCATTACGCGTGGACTTACGGATGCTTTCCATGTGAAAAGGTCTCCCAAAAGGCTGGATTACACAGGCAACCGGTTTTCCAGCGGTAAAGCGGACATGCCCTTTGCCATCTTCTTACCGGAATGGCAGACAATGTGCAGACCGTACGGGGCGGACAACGCGATCGCTGTAGGGCGGGGGTTTACGAGAGCTGGGGCGGTGTGGCGGCAGGTGCACGCATGGGGCCGATTCCCACGGGCTACCGCACCCGGCAAAAAGCAGGGCTGTCCAGTTGCATACGGCCAATCCCCCGCATTTATGCGGAGTGGCGGGCGGACCGTGCCATAGCGGCGCGGTATTGGCGGGGAGAAAGCCCGGACTGCTTGGTAAAGACGGTGGAGAAATAAGCGGGGGACAGGAACCCGCAAGCCATGCCGACATCGTGAATCGAAAGCCGGGTGGTTGCCAACAGCTGCCGGGCCCGCTCCATCCGTCTCTCGGTGATATAGGAGGAAAAGGATTTACCGGTATAAGCGGTAAACAACTCGGAAAGATAGGCCTTGCTGATATAGACTTTTGCCGCGACCTCTTCCAGCCGTAAATTCTTGTCCAAATTCCGATCGATGTATTCCTTGGTCCGGAGGATATACATATTCAGCGGAGACCATCCTTCCAGTTGCCGACAATAGTTTTGTATAATCGTGTCCGCCGAGCGGAAAAAGGTTTCTTTGGTGCGGCAATGATGGATAAGCAGGCCGTTTTCATAGCAGCATTGGTGCAGGGAACGGCCGGTTGTGTACAGGATGTAGTTATAAAAACTTCGGTTCATGGAGGTCAGAAAAACCAGCATATCCGGAAAGGAGGGCCCCGGCCCGTTGAACAAGCATCGGGACTGCTCCGAAAAGGAGCAGTCCCAGCGCCTGAAGGCGCTGGACTACCATCTGGTACTGGCGGACGACGTTTCCCTGCACCTCTGCAATGAGACCAATACCGGGCTGTGTGTCAGTTTTCCCCTGGTCAGCCATGTGCAGATCGCCGGCCATCTGCCGCTTATGGGCATCCGGGGAACCGATTTTATTCTGGAGACGGTGGACCGGTACTATCAGATACTGGAGTGAGCCGATGGAGTTAAGGATCGTCTATTCCAGCGTGACTGGGAACACCCGGCGGCTGGCGGATATCGGGGAACGAGATGCTCTGCCGGGTGCGGATGTCTGCCTGGTAGGCTACTGGGCGGATAAGGGTCTCCCCCACGAGCGCGTCTCCGCCTTTCTCCAAAACCAGGGGAGGCCTGTTCGGCACCCTGGGGGCGTATCCTTACGGCAAACACGCCCGCATGGTCCAGGCAGCCGCCAAGGAACTGTTGGACGACAGCTGCCCGCTGATCGGCAGCTTTCTCTGCCAGGGCGCGGCGGATCCCCGTCTGTTGGAACGGTTGCGGCGTTCCGGCGGCGCCGACAATCCCGAAACACGGCGCCGTCGCCAAAATGCGGCCAACCATCTCAATGAGGATGACATGCACTATGCTGCCGCCCTGTTTCGGGAAAGGTAATGAACGCCTGAGGGGCAAATCCTGTTTTTCAAACCGGTCTATCGGGGAACGGGCTTTTTCCGGCTGTAACAGCGTGAGGTTTGAAACCCTGAAAAGCGTTTGCGCTAGCACATATTCTTTCTTTATACGACAAAAGAGGCCGCCGGCCAATCGCCGGCGGCTTCTTATGTCGCTATTTCTTCTCACGTTTACGATCCTTGCGTGGGTGGCTCTTCCCCATCCGGGGGCGTTCCTATCCGCGGACGAATCACAAAATACCAGAGAGCGACTCCTCCGCCTGCCAATACCACTACAGCAGCGATAATTACTGGAATCCAGGGGAATCCGACCGGCGAAGGATTCTCCTGGCCGGCGTCGTTGCCGACCGGCACCGTTTGGGTAGCGGTGGTTCCGGTGGATGAGATCAGCTGTGTCGTCTCTCCAAGTGCCGTAGTGGATTCTTCTTCGCTTGAAGGCTCGGTCGTTTCTTCCTCAACCGGCACGGTACCAGCATCCGGCTCCTTCGGATAGTATCAATCAACAGGCCAAAGTTTGCATCCTGCTGCGCCAGCCTAATAAAGACACGCAGGCCGTAAATTTGTCCGTCTCCAATGCAGAAGACGTGTAACCCACGATACCCCGCTTTTATCTGTTGGATAACGGTTCGCGGCGATTGTTTTATTCGGGTCAACGGTTAAACAGTCTCACCAGCCAAACGCCGTGGACAGATTATCTCCACGGCGTTTTATAATTTTTCATAGAAATGGTCCGCTAGCGCCCCCAAAACCATACTGGCGAAGCGTGCCTATTCTGAAGCAATACGGCCAGACCAGGCGACCATGCGGCCAAAAAGAAATCCTCCCGGACATGGATAAGGTTTGTCCAGAGCGCGAATACTAGGTCCGGGAGGTGAAAAAATGAGCCCGAAAGAACTGCTCTATATCGAGGACGCATTGGGACACGAACAATTCCTGAAAACGCAGTGCCAGGACGCGGTGCAGAACCTGCAGGACGCCGACCTGAAAAACTGCGTCCAGCAACTGTTGAACAAACATCAACAGCTCTTCAACAATTTCTATCAGCTCGTATAAGCATTGCGCTAGGAAAGGAGGGAAAATTATGGACGATAAATGCATCATGGAAAACATCCTACTCACCACCAAAGGGGTGTGCGACCTGTACCTGCACGGCACCATCGAATCCAGCACCATGAACGTACACAGCGCGTTTGACTGCGCGCTGAAGGATTCCCTGGCCATGCAGGACGATATCTACAAAAAGATGGCGGCGAAGGGCTGGTATCCGGCGGAACAAGCGGAACAACAGAAGCTCCAGCAAGTCAAGCAAAAATTCGCCAACCAATAAAAACGGCGAAACAACGATGCGGGAGACCGGGGGGAAAACCAATTCCCCTCCGGTCTCTTGTTGTTCCGATTTGCTCACTCTGTGCCCGGAATGTCTCTGGAATGTTTTCAATGAAAAACAGCTCCGGTTCTCCTTCCTCGGGCGGTACCAAAGACGGGGACCGGCATGTATAAACGGGCAGCCCTTATTGGATTCATGCCGGTATAGCTCCACCCCTTGGAAAGCGCCGGATTTCTGTACGCAAACGGGACCCTCTCCGGGAGCGGAATAAAACGGTATTGCACGCCGTCCCACTCAATCCGTCTCTCCATCCAACGCGTATTTCCTCTCCCTTTTCCTCCTCCTTCTCTTCTTGACAAAGGGGACGGCTAGAGATATTCTAAAAAACACATGGAATATCTTTGGAGGATTTATGCCGCATTCTTTTTCCTTTTTTAGCGACCTCGCTTTAACGGATGGGGAAATCGCCCTGCAACTTGCCGCTACGGACCCATCACCTCCGGAACTCGGCGGCGTGCCAACCTATCGCTTTGCCATTGTCCGCTGTGCCGACCGGCAGGAGGTGGGCCGCTGCGATCTCCGCGTTGGGTTCAGCGAATCCCTCTATTATGCGGGAAACATCGGGTATTCCGTAGCCCCTGCCCATCGGGGAAACGGCTACGCCCTGAAAGCCTGCCGCCTGCTTCTGGAATTGGCGAAACGACATCGTATGCCGCAGGTGGTGATCACCTGCCGGCCGAACAATCTCCCCTCCCGGCGGGTCTGCGAAAAGCTGGGCGCGGTTCTGCGGGGCGTGGTATCCCTGCCTTCCGGCCATCCTCTTTACCGGGACGGCGACCGCCAGGAATGCCGGTACATCCTCAATTTTGATGAATTCCGGTAATTTTTTCGTCTGTTCCGCATCCATAGGAATAATCAGCGCAATTTCGGAACATCCTATGCCCGTAAACGCCCTGCGATGGGCAGAGGAAAGGGTGGTTATAGCGCATGGACTGGATGATGATTCTCAAGGCGTTCCTGGTAGGCGGCGGAATCTGCGTGATCGGCCAGCTTTTAATCGATTACACGGCGATGACGCCCGCGCGCATTTTGGTACTTTTCGTTACGCTGGGCGTGGTGCTCACTGCTGTAGGGCTATACGAGCCGCTGGTACAATTCGCCGGCGGCGGGGCCACCGTCCCACTGACGGGCTTCGGGTACTCCCTGGCCAAAGGCGTGGAAGAAGCGGTCAAGGAACAGGGTTTGATCGGCTCTTTGACCGGCGGGATCACCGGAACAGCGGGCGGTATTGCCGCATCTATTTTCCTCGGTTTCCTTTGTGCTCTGGTTGCCAAATCCGGCGACAAATCCTGAGCATAGCAGCGTGACCAAAAAAGACGGCCGATTTGGCCGTCTTTTTTCCATTGATTCGATCCCCTCTCCCCTATCCCTTCGCCTTTTTAACCGCTTTCCCGCGTGGTTCTTTTGTTTTCTGGATTGATTTTTCCAGTTTTTTCTAGTACAATAGGAAATGGGATTATGGTTTATCCACATTATAGGCCGATTCGGTGGAAAAGGAGATGCGGTATGCAAAAGACGATTCGCAAACGGGTTTATGATACGGAGACTGCGGCGCGGCTCTCCAGCTACAACGTCAGCTTCTACGGCGATCCGGCGGGATACAGTGAAACGCTGTATAAAACGGAAGACGGCCATTTTTTTCTGCATTTATTGGGCGGCGAGGAATCCCCCTACCCGAAAGAAACCCTCAAGCCCCTATCCGCCGCCAACGCGGAAAAATGGCTGGCGGACCATGCGGAATAAAGAGGGTGCGGCGGATGCCGCATCGCAAAAAGATGGCGGGGACGTTGTTCCCGCCGGCTTTTTTGTACCACGTTGCCGCGCAATATTATAAGATTGCCAAAACAATAAAATTCAGCACAAACAGCGCCGTGGCAACCCATAGAATCGGGTGGATTTCCTTGGCCTTCCCACGAACCGTCTTGACGATGCAGTAGAACAGGAAGCCGGCCGCGATGCCATAAGAAATGCTGTAGCAAAGCGCCATGAAAATGCCTGCAAAGAAGGCCGGGATTGCTTCCTCTATATCTTCCCACTTGATCTCTTTAAACGCGCTGAGCATCATGATGCCCACCGCAATCAGGGCGGGGGCGGTCGCTGCAGACGGAACCGCGCTGACCAAGGGGGCGAAGAAGATGCTGACAAGGAAAAGCAACGCCGTAACCACACTGGTCAAACCGGTACGTCCGCCGGCGCCGATACCGGCGGCGCTTTCCACATACGTTGTGGTGTTGGAGGTACCAAAAATGGCACCGATCGAGGTGGCGACTGCATCCGCACACAGCGCCCGGTCCATTTTCGACTTGAACCCGTTGCTGCCCTCCAGAGCTTCCTGGTCCTCTTTGCTGAATATCCCCGTCTTCCGTCCGGTACCGATAAAGGTGCCGATCGTGTCAAAGGTATCCGAAAGACTGAAGGCGAAAATCGTCATCAGCACCAAGGGCAGCTTCGACACATCCGAGAACAGCGAAAGCATCCCCTCCGAGCCGAACGCCGCGCCAAAGGTGGTGGGGAGCTGCTGGAAGGCATCTATAAAGCTTATCGGGGTGCTGCCCATGGTGGTCAATCCCATCGGGATACCCAAAAGCGCCGTTACCACAATGCTGATCAAAATGGCGCCCTTCACCTTCAGGACCAAGAGGACCAGCGTCAGCACCAGGCCGATCAGGGCCAGCCATACCGCGGGGGTATTCAGCGTGACGATCGCCGGAACCGCACTGCTGTTGGCAACCACCGTTCCACTGTCCAGCAGGGTATAGGTGCCAGGATCGGAGGTAAACTGAATCAGGCCGGCGTTTTTAATGCCGATATAGGCGATGAAAATACCAATACCGCCGCCAATCGCATTCTGCAACCCTTCCGGAATGGATTTGATAATCAACTTACGGACCTTGGTAACGGTGATAATGACGTTGACAATGCCGCAGATAAATACCATAGCCAGCGCCTGCTGCCAAGTGAATCCCAGGCCAAAGCATACGGTAAACACGAAAAACGCGTTCAGCCCCATACCGGGAGCCTGTGCATAGGGTACATTGGCAAACAAACCCATAACCAAGGTGCCGATTACCGATGCAATAATCGTCGCCAGGAAAACGGCGCCCCAGGGCATCCCTGTTTGTGCCAGCATGTTCGGATTCACGATAATAATGTACGCCATCGCGAAAAACGTTGTAATACCCGCGACAATCTCTGTGCGTACATTCGTACCGTTCTCCTTCAGCTTGAAGAACTTGTCCATTTTTTTCCTCCTCTTTTTCCGCTTTTAAAGTCAGCCAAACCCCAACAAAAGTGCGTTTCCCGCTGCAGGGAACAAGCGGGGAATGAATAGTTCCAGTATAGTTGAAAAATAAGGAAAAATCAAGTTCTCGTACAAAGTTTGTTCATAAATTTTGAAATTCCGCGAATTTTGTCCTTGAACCATCGATTCAGGAAAATTATGGGTTCCATTTGTGCCCCCGATGATGATGCTTTTTACCGGCGGCATGCCGCTTTGATGGGAAAAGCAAGAGGAAGGCCGCCGTGCCGATACAATAAAGGAAGGCGCCGCAGAAGAAGCCCTTCCACAACGCCTTCCATTGCCGCAGGCCGTCCAGGGGAGCGGCGACCTTTGCGACGTATATTACAAACCGCCGGGGAGAGCGGCTGCAACCGTATTGAATAGGGATATGGCCCGTTCCAAAGGAGAAAGGTCAAGCCCGTTCGGCTCCTTCCCCCTCTCTTTCATACTTGTCGGTTACGCGGAGCGGCGGCCCGCCTTGGCCGCATGGGGAAGCGGACGGGCGACTGGCAGTGTCACAATCGACTCCGCCCGCTCGGCCGCGGCCTTGCGGCGGCGGATACGGGCACGGCGGCGGGCTACCGCCGCATCCTGCCGCATAGCGCCGAAGCAGCAGAGCAGGATGGCCAGCCGTAAAACCACCAGAACCGCGGTGAGCACGGGGAAAAGGGACGGGGTGAGCGCCCCGGCGGCAATCCCTTCCATCACCGCGCAGACAAGGGGAAGCAGCGCCATGCGCCGGGTGCTTATCCGCACCGCCTTGTTAAACATATAAAGGAACATCCCGGTCATCGCCACAATGCTGCAAAGACTGAGGATCATTGTCGACCATCCCTTCCATTATGAAGCTTAAACATCCGTTCGGAACATGTGTTCGATATCGGTGTACCCTTATTATACACAACCCAGGCGAAATTGCAAGGGGTTTTGCAGAAAAAATCGAACATCGGTTCGATTTTCTTTGGATTGCAACGCGGGTCAAACCATGTTATACTTTATGTTAATTAATTTGCAGTAAAAGCGAGGTTTTGCATCCATGAATATACCCGCCGTACTGGCGCAGGAATTCCATCTGCGCCCCGCCCAGGTGGAAAATACCCTCAAGCTCATCGACGACGGCAACACCATCCCGTTTATCGCCCGGTACCGGAAAGAAATAACCGGTTCGCTGGACGACCAGGTGCTGCGCGAGCTGTCCGAACGGCTGGCCTATCTGCGCAATCTGGATGAGCAGCGGGAAAAAGTCCGCGCGGCGATCGAGGAACAGGGTAAGCTGACCGACGAACTCGCCGCCGCGCTGGACGCCGCCGCCACCCTGACCGAAGTGGAGGACCTCTACCGCCCCTACCGGCCCAAACGGAAAACCCGCGCCTCCATCGCGAGGGAGAAGGGCCTGCAGCCCCTGGCCGACGCAATTTACGCGCAGGACAAACGCTCCCCCGCCCCCTTGGAAATGGCGGCGGCCTTTCTATCGGAGGAAAAAGGCGTGGCGACGGCGGAGGAGGCGCTCCAGGGCGCGCAGGACATCCTCGCGGAACAGATTTCGGACGACGCGGGAATCCGCCGCCGACTGCGGGTGGTCTGCATGGCGAACGGCGAACTGGCCGCCAAAGGCGCGCAGGACGACCTCGGCGTGTATGAAATGTATAAAGAGTTCCGGGAGCCGCTGCGGAAAATCGCGGGGCATCGCGTCCTTGCGGTGAACCGCGGCGAACGGGAGGGGATCTTGAAAGCCGGAATCGCCTTTGACCGGGAGAAAGGCGTATCCATCACCGCTTCCACCCATGTCAAGGAGGGATCGCCCTGCACCGAAACCGTTCGGGCCGCCGCGGAAGACGCCTACGACCGGCTGATCTTCCCTTCCATCGAACGGGAACTGCGCAACGAGCTGACCGAACGGGCGGACGAAGCGGCGATTAAGGTGTTCTCCCTCAACCTGCGCCATCTGCTGATGCAGCCGCCGGTCAAGGGGAGGGTCGCCCTCGGCCTGGACCCGGGATACCGCACCGGCTGCAAGGTCGCGGTGGTGGACGGTACCGGCAAGGTGCTGGACACCGGGGTGATCTACCCCGCCCCGCCCCACAACAAAACGGCGGAAGCCAAAGCCATCCTCACCCGGCTGATCCAAAAGCACGGGGTGCAGATCATCGCCATCGGCAACGGCACCGCCTCCCACGAAACCGAGGTGTTCGCCGCCGGGCTGATCAAAGAGTTGGACTGCGGCCTTTCCTATATGGTGGTAAGCGAGGCGGGCGCGTCGGTGTATTCCGCTTCCAAACTGGCGGCGGAAGAATTCCCCGACTACGACGTTTCCCTCCGCTCGGCGGTATCGATCGCCCGCCGGCTGCAAGACCCGCTCGCGGAGCTGGTGAAAATCGACCCCAAAGCCATCGGCGTTGGCCAGTACCAGCACGATATGCCGCAGAACCGGCTGTCCGAAGCGCTCGGCGGCGTGGTGGAAGGCTGCGTAAACGCGGTGGGCGTGGATTTGAACACCGCTTCCGCCTCCCTGCTCGCCCGGGTGGCGGGGGTCAACGGGACGGTGGCGAAAAACATTGTGGCTTACCGGGAGGAAAACGGCGCGTTCCTCACCCGGGCCGCATTGAAAAAAGTCCCTAAGCTCGGCCCGAAGGCGTTTGAACAGTGCGCGGGCTTCCTGCGGGTGCCGGAAAGCAAAAACGCGCTGGACAACACCGCCGTGCATCCCGAAAGCTATGACGCGGCGAAGCTCCTCCTCGCCCGCTGCGTGGCGGCCGAGCAGGACGTGGAAAACCGGACCCTGG
>CAMMRL010000016.1 GCA_946499275.1 uncultured Clostridia bacterium
CGTGGAGATGCGGTTGTACCGCATTATTTACGACTGCATTGAGGAAATTGAGTCCGCGATGAAGGGGATGCTTGCCCCAAAAACCCGCGAAGTGCTGCACGGCCGGGTGGAGGTTCGCCAGGTGTACCGGATTACCGGCGTGGGCACCGTGGCCGGCTGCTATGTGGTGGACGGCAAGATCCTGCGCGGCGACCTGATCCGCGTGGTGCGGGACGGCATCATTATTGCCGACGATAAGATGTCCTCTCTCAAGCGTTTCAAGGACGACGTAAAGGAAGTCGCCCAAGGCTACGAGTGCGGTATCGGCCTGGAAAAGTTCAACGATATCCGCGAGGGCGACGTCTACGAAGCGTATATCATTGAAGAGTACCGCGATTAACGGCGCGCCGGCTTTCGAGGAAAAACCGGCCGTTTTAAGCACGGAGCAAACGGCGCGCTGCGAGACGGTTTTTACCCGCTTCGCAGCGCGCTGCTTTTGAAAAAAACGGGGTATCCTACTAGGGGGCGGTGTCTCCCGGTGGAACCCATTTAACGGCCGGACGGTCTTCCCGTGGCGCATACGGGGCGGATCGTCCGGATTGGTCGGAAGCGGACGGCGGCTGGACCGCCGTTCCAGGACCGGAAAGGCAGGGGAACCCAATGGCAAGTTTTCGTATTGACCGCACAAATGAGGATATCCTGCGGGAACTGACCGCAATCCTCCGCACGGTGAAGGACCCGCGGGTCACCGCCGTGATGCTCAGCATTGTGCGGGTAGAAGTCACCAACGACATGTCCTACGCCAAGGTATTCGTCAGCGCCATGGAAGGGCTGGATGCCGCGAAAAACGCGGTGAAGGGCCTGGTCAGCGCGCAGGGATATATCCGGCATGCGCTCGGCGCGGCGCTCGGGCTGCGTCATGTGCCGGAACTCCGCTTTATCCCCGACGACTCGATCGCCTACAGCGCCGGCATCGCGAAGAAGCTGAACGACTTGGAGCGGGCGCAGCGGAGCAACGCGGACACAAAAGCGGCGGGCCGTGACGGCGGAGAAGCCGTGGAGGAGGAACAGGCCGATGAGTGAGCCGATTTCCGTCGCCGTCGCAGCGGAACGCCTGCGCGGGGTCGACCGCATCGTGATCCTAACTCACCAATACCCCGACGGCGATACGCTGGGTTCGGGCTTCGCCCTATGCCGGGCGTTGCAGAAGCTGGGGAAGACGGCGCGCGTAGAATGCGCCGACGAGATCCCGGAAAAATATGCATATCTGTATGAAGGGCTTGCCCTTCCCACGTTTGAGCCGGAATTTGTATGCGCGGTGGACGTGGCCGATTCCAAGCTGCTCGGCAGCTTGGAATCGGCCTATGCGAACCATATTGCGCTGTGTATTGACCATCACGGTTCCAACACTGCGTTTGCGGACGAACTGCTGCTGCGCGCGGATTACGCGGCGGCCGCCATGCTGGTGCGGGAGGTCATCGCCGCCCTCGGGGTGGAGCCGGACAAGGCGATAGCGGAGTGCCTGTACACCGGCATTGCGACGGATACCGGGTGCTTCAAATATTCCAACACCACCGCCTATACCTTGCGTATGGCGGCGGAACTGCTGGACTGCGGCGTGAATAACGAAATGATCAACCGCACCATGTTCGATATCAAGACCCGGGCGCGGGTGGAACTGGAGCGGCAGGCACTGGACAGCATGCGCTTTTATCTGAACGACCGCTGCGCGGTGATGCTGATCACCAACGCCATGATCGCACGCAGCGGCGCGGGGGAAAACGATATGGAAGGGCTGGCCCCCATCCCCCGCCAGATCGAAGGGGTATGGGTCGGCGTCACCCTGCGGGAGAAGAAGGACGGCAGTTATAAAGTGAGCGTCCGGACCGGCAACCATGCCGATGCGGCGGCGATCTGCCGCCTTCTGGGCGGGGGCGGGCATCTGCGCGCCGCCGGCTGCACCCTTCCCGGCCCGGCGGAACCGGCGGTGGAAACCATCGTGGATGTGGTGCGCCGGACGATCGGCGGATGACCGTCTCTTCATAAACGAAACCAGAAAGGGGCGCGGCCCGTTGGACGGCATACTTTGCCTGGATAAACCGCAGGAAATGACTTCGTTTTCCTGCTGCGCGGCTTTCCGCCGGCTGTTAAACACCAAAAAAATCGGCCACGCCGGTACGCTGGACCCGATGGCGACCGGGGTGCTCCCCCTCCTCGTAGGGAAAGCCACCCGCGCACTTGAACTGCTTCCCGACCACAATAAACGGTATACGGCCACCCTGCGTTTCGGTTATACCAGCGATACGCAGGATGTTTGGGGGACGGTGACTCCCACCGGCGGCGCCATCCCGTCCCGGCGGGCGGTGGAGGAAGCCCTCCCCGCGTTCCGGGGGGCTATCCGCCAGGTGCCGCCGATGATGTCCGCACTTAAAAAGGGCGGTGTCCGGCTGTACGACCTCGCCCGGCAGGGGATCGAGGTGGAGCGGGAAGCCCGGCCGGTAACAATTCAAACCCTGGAACTGCTCGATTACGACGAAACGGCTGGGGAACTGACGTTGGACTGCGCCTGTTCCAAGGGGACCTATATCCGCACCCTTTGCACCGATTTGGGAGAAAGGCTCGGCTGCGGGGCGGTGATGACCGCCCTGCGGCGCACAAAGGCAGCGGGCTATTCGCTGGATCGGTGCGTTACGATGGAGGAAGCCCGCCGCCTGGCAGAGGAGGGGACGCTCTCTGCCCGCCTGATGCCGGTGGACAGCGCTTTTGCGGCGTACGGAGAAATTGCGGTGACCGCTCCCCAGGCCGTCCGTTTTTCCAATGGCGGCGCCCTCGCGCTTGACCGGCTTTCCCGCCCGGTCGGCGGGCTGGTCCGGGTGTATGCGCCAGAAGGCGTTTTTCTCGGCCTGGGCCACCCGGCGGACGGGATGCTGAAAATCGCCCGGCTGTTTGTCTGACCGGCGGCGCCCCTGAAAATTTAAAAAAGGTGATAGTCAAACAGAAAAGAAGGAATTTTCCGAGAGTAATATTTATACTTATTGGATAAATTTATAGCCGGAAAACAAAAGGGATTTATCCTCCGGCTGCGAGCCCAGAGAAAGGAAGACCCCGTATGCTGAAAACCATTGTTTGGGACGGAAAAACGCCGATGCCGGAGGATACGTATTCCGGAACAGGTGGCGCTTTGTTCGGCGCGCCCAACAAGCCCCGGGCGGTCGCCCTGGGGGTATTCGACGGGGTGCATCTCGGCCATCGGGCGGTGATTTCCCATGCCACCGGGCTGGAGCTTCCCGACGGGATCCGCGCCGCGGCGTCGGTATTCACCTTCACCCAGCCGGCTTGGGCGCTGCCGAAGGAGAGCGCTTGCGAGCTGGTTACCGAAGGGCAGAAGGCGGCGGTGCTGGAAAGCCTGGGGGTTGAGGAACTCATCCAGGCCGACTTTTCCGTTATACGGGAATATTCACCCCGCGCTTTTGTGGGGGACGTACTACATAAAACGCTGCACGCCCGCCGGGTATGCTGCGGGTTCAATTACCATTTCGGCAAGGGTGGCAAAGGGGACGCCGCCCTGCTCCGCGCCCTGTGCGAGCCGCTGGGGATCGAGGTGGTGGTAGTCCCTCCCGTGCTGGTGGACGGGGAACCGGTCAGCGCCAGCCGCATCCGCCGGTGTATTGAAGCGGGGGAAATGGAACAGGCCTCCCGCCTTCTCGGCCGCCCTTTTACCCTGGATTTCCCGGTGGTGGGAGGGCAGAAGCTGGGGCGGCTCCTCGGCACGCCGACCATCAACCAGCCCCTGCCGTCTCATTTTGTCCGTCCCCGCTTCGGGGTGTACGCCGCTAGCGTGGAAGCCGGCGGAAAGGCCAGCCACGGGGTGACCAATATCGGCGTACGTCCCACCGTTGGCGCGGACGGGCCGCTGGCCGAAACCTGGATCGCGGATTTCAACGGTGACCTCTATGGGCGGGACGTGCCGGTCACGCTGGTGAAGTTCCTCCGTCCGGAGCGGAAATTTGATTCGGTGGAGATGCTGCAAAAACAGATCCTGCTCGACGGGAAGGAGGCGCGCCGCGCCGTGCTGGGGGATGGGGCCCAGGGGATCCGCGCCGTCCTGTTCGATTTTGACGACACCCTGCAGGACCGGGCGGCCGCATTCCTGAGGTACTGCGACTTCTTTTTTCATAAGTATTTTCCGGATCTCCCCGCGCTGGAAAAGGAGCGCCGCCGGCAGGAGATGCTCCGCCGGAACAACGGGGGCTATGTCAACTATATCGATTATTTCCTTTCCCTGTTCGAAGACTGGGGATGGCAGGATGCGCCGGAGGTAGGGGATATCTACCGGGAGTTTCAGTTCCGCTTTCCCGATTACGTTTCCCTCTTGCCGGATGCCATCCCCGTGCTGGAGGAGCTGCGGCGGCGGGGCTATAAGACCGGCGTCATCACCAACGGCCCCTCCCTGATGCAGAACCGGAAGCTGGATATCAGTGGCCTACGGCCGCTTTTGGATATCGCAGTGGTTTCGGGGGACGAAACCGCGCCCGGCGGCCGCTTCATCCATAAACCCGACCCCGAAATTTTCCGCCGTACCGCCGCCCGTCTCGGAATCGCCTGTTCCAGCTGCCTGTATGTGGGGGACCATCCGGTTAACGATATCCAGGGCGCGCGCTCGGCGGGAATGCACCCGGTATATATTAACGCGTTCGGGGCAGACCTTCATCCAGAGGGAGTGCCGGAAATCCGCTCGCTTCGTGAGATATTTTCGTTGCTGTAACCGGCAGTGTGGTGGAAAAGCGAGCGTTATCCCAAAGGCTGTTATTCCTGCAGGGCCGTGATGAGCCGCTCGGTAAAGCGGATATCCAGTTCCTCGGCCTGCGTTAACTGATCGGCGATCCGCTTCAGCACGGGCAGCTCCTGGGTTGCGATGTATTTCATAAAAAGCCCTTTAATCATCTCGCAACTTTTAATTAGGTCGGTCAACAGCCTGTCCAGGATAGGGTCCGGAGCCAACTGATGGTTTTCCCTTAAAAACTGCAGCCGCTGTTGCATAAAGCGTTTGTGGATCGGCAGGATGCTGTAGACACCGTGGCCGATCTGGTACTTTTCCCGTTCCGGGAGCGATTCCAGTAGGCGTCGGATATACGAATAGATGGCAATACTATAGGCGACATTGTCGAACAAGGGCACGTCCCGCTCGTCCCGCGCCAGGCGATAATCGGTCAGGGCGCGGATCAGCGCCTGCCGGTCGAAAGAAAAAACGGTTTCTTTGTCGCATTGCCATTCAGCGACGTATGGCCAGTCGTCCCCGAAATACTGCGCATAGCTTTCAAAGGAGCGGTCCAATTCCTCCCCGGTACAGACGGCGTGCTGAAAACCACGGCGGTAGTCAAAAAAGTCGGCGATGCAAAAGGTACATCCGCCGTCCCGGTAGCCGTAAATCAGCGGTTCATGGCGGAAATGGGTGTGGTAAGAATTGGCGTAGGGGCTGAGCGGGTAGGTATCCGTCCATAAGAAAAGATAGTACCCGCGGTCGATTGCTTCCACCGCGTAGTCAGAAAACCGGGGATAGCGCTGCCGGATTTCTTCCCGCGGAATGTCCCGGCTGTGGACATTTGGTGGAAAATCGATGAAAAAGGCCCAGCAATCCTTCTTGATGTCCAGTTGAACATACCGGGTATACATCCAGTTCGGCAGGGTGGGATTCAGGACGCCAACAGCCAGCTGCGCTGTGGTGCGGCTGAGGTACATAAGGGGCGGCGTGGATACCGGGAGGATATTTTCCTTTCCGTTTTTCATACAAAGCCATCCTTTCATTAATACAAAAGACCAAAAATTTCATCGAATTCCATTATCTTCCGATATAATTGTAATAGAGAACTGGAGTTTTTGTCAAGTGCGCAAAAGAACAGCGCCGTGTTACCACAACCGATGGTGTTCCGCTTTTTGAGGGAGACTGTTTGGCTTTTTGTATGGAACAAAGAATAAAGAATAAAGAAAAAAGCTTTACAACTCCGGATTCCTATGATATACTATTTTGGCGCATAAATGCGAATGATCGGCATTTATGCAGTCTTCCATTTCCCGGCCGGCGGAGTATGCCCGGCGGGCGTTACAAGCCCGCGAAGCCTTTCAGGCAAAGGGAATCGCCGTTTCCCCGCGCTGGGTGATCGGAAAATGAACGAAAGAGGTGAAAGACATGCTGTCGGAAGAAAAAACAGCCATTATGAAGGAGTACGCGACCCATGAAGGAGACACCGGTTCTCCCGAAGTTCAGATCGCTGTTCTCACCAAGAGAATCAACGACCTGACGGAGCACCTGAAGGTGCACAAGAAGGACCACCACTCCCGCCGCGGCCTTCTGAAAATGGTCGGCCACCGCCGCAACCTTCTCAACTACCTGATGAAGAAGGACATCATGCGGTACCGTGCGATCATTGAAAAGCTCGGCATCCGGAAATAAGGGAAACACTGAGGCAGGCGGGCGTTGCCCTCCTGCCTCATTCCGCTTTTCCATGCCGGCGTTCCGGTGAGGAAAAGACGGGCGTGCACTTGGTCCATATAACGGGGCAGGCGTGGTTTTAGCAGTGAAACGACGGTTCAGCAGGGGGGCGGCGCCCTATGTACGGGGACAAGTCCTGTGCGTCGGCGATCCGCCGGCAGACGGTGAACCGTGGTTTAATTGCTAAATCCCAGGCGGCTCCGTTTTGGAAATATATTTCACGGAGGTACTGCAATGTTTGAAAACTACAAAGTATTTGAAACCACGCTGGCCGGCCGTCCCCTGGTGGTCGAAACGGGGAAAATCGCCCAGCTTGCCAACGGTTCCTGCCTGATTCGCTATGGCGAGACGGCGATCCTCTGTACGGTTACCATGTCTGCTAAACCCCGCGAAGGAGTGGATTTCTTCCCCCTTTCCGTGGATTATGAAGAAAAATTGTATGCCGTGGGCAAAATCCCGGGATCCTTCCAGCGCCGCGAGGGCCGTCCAAGCGAGAAGGCCATCCTGACCTCCCGCGTGATCGACCGCCCGATCCGCCCGCTGTTCCCGAAGGATATGCGCAACGATGTGTCGGTGGTCTGCACGGTGATGAGCGTGGATCCCGATTGCCCGCCCGAGACCACGGCAATGATCGGCGCGTCCATTGCAATTTCGATTTCCGAAATTCCATGGGACGGCCCGATTTCCGGCGTTGTAGTGGGCCTAGTAGATGGCGAATATGTCATCAACCCCACCGCGGAGCAGGAAAAGAAATCGGAGATGCATGTGACCGTCGCCTCCACGGCCGACCTGGTCGCGATGATCGAGGCCGGCGCGAACGAAGTGGACAACGACACCATGTTTGACGGCATCATGGCGGGCCATGCCGCCAACCAGCAGATTGTGGAATTTATCAAAGGGATCGTGGCCGAGATCGGCAAGGAAAAGATCCCGTTTGAATCCAGCGATCCCGACCCCGCGATGTTCGAAGCGGTGAAGGAATTCGCCATCGAAAAGGTGCGCGCGGCGCTGGACACCGACGATAAGCGTATCCGTGACGAACGGCTCCTGCCGGTGTACGACGAAGTACATGCCCGTTTTGACGAGGAATATCCGGAGCAGGCCGCCATGATCGACGACTGCCTGTACAAGCTGCAGAAGTACGTCGTCCGCCGCTGGCTGCTGGACGACGGCAAGCGGGTGGACGGCCGCGGCATCGACGAAATCCGTCCCCTGGCCGCTGAAGTCGGGTTGCTGCCCCGTGTGCATGGGTCGGGGCTGTTCACCCGCGGCCAGACGCAGGTGCTCACCACCGTCACCCTCGGCTCCTCCGGCGACGCACAGCTGCTGGACGGCATCGACGACGAAACCAGCAAGCGGTATATGCACCACTATAACTTCCCGTCCTATTCCGTGGGCGAGACCAAACCCTCCCGCGGCCCCGGCCGGCGCGAAATCGGCCACGGCGCCCTTGCGGAGCGCGCCCTGCTGCCGGTGATTCCGTCGGTAGAGGAATTCCCCTATACCCTGCGTCTGGTGTCCGAAGTGGTGTCCTCCAACGGCTCCACCTCCCAAGCGTCGATTTGCGGTTCCACCCTTGCTCTGATGGACGCGGGGGTGCCGATCAAAGCGCCGGTTGCCGGTATTTCCTGCGGCCTGGTGACCGAGGGCGACCGGTTTATGACCATGGTGGACATCCAGGGCCTGGAAGACTTCTTCGGTGATATGGACTTCAAGGTGGGCGGTACCCACAAAGGCATCACCGCCATCCAGATGGACCTGAAGGTGCACGGCCTGACCCCGGCGATCATCAAGGAAGCGCTGGAAAAGACCTATAAGGCCCGTTTGTATATTCTGGACGAAATCATGCTCAAGGCCATCCCTGCCCCGCGCGAGGAACTGTCCAAGTACGCGCCCAAGATGCTCAGCACCAAAATCGACGTGGATAAAATCCGCGAGGTGATCGGCAAGGGCGGCTCGGTCATCCAGAAGATCCAGACCGAATGCAACTGCAAGATCGATATCGAAGAGGACGGCAACGTCTTCATCTCCGCCCTCAACAGCGACGATGCGAAGCGCGCCCTGTCGATTGTGGAAACCATCGCGAAGGATCCGGAAATCGGCGCGATCTATAAGGGCCGTGTAACCCGGTTGATGACCTTCGGCGCGTTTGTGGAAATCGCCCCCGGCAAGGAGGGCTTGGTCCACATCTCCCGTCTCGACGTGAAACGGGTGGACAAGGTGGAAGATGTGGTAGCCGTCGGCGACGAGGTCTTGGTGAAGGTAACCGAAATCGACGAGCAGGGCCGTCTGAACCTCTCCCGCCGCGATGCGCTGATCGAGGTGGAAGGGCTGACCCCGGAAAACACGGTGTCGGATTCCCCCCGTCCCGCCCGCCGCGAAGGCGGCTTCCGCCGGGAGCGCGGAGAAGGCGGCAGCCGTCCGTCCCGCCGCTAAAACAACCCATTCCTGCAAATTGTAGAATCCCAAACGTCGGCAGGCATCCAAGCCTGTCGGCGTTTTTCTTGTATTTATGCATGTATTGTCAGCGGATCTGTACAAAGGGAGTGAAGGTTTCCGACAAGCCGCCGGTTTCGCTTGAAAAGCATTGCTTTCATACTATACTATGTATTAAAAAGGCGGGTCAGGGGGACGGCTTATGGAACGGACACTGGGGGAAAAATTAGCGGAACTGCGAAAAAGCCGGGGACTGACGCAGCATCAAGTGGCGCAGCAGCTGAAGATAACGGCCGCCGCCGTCAGCGCTTACGAACGGGATGCGAACCAGCCCTCCCTGGCGATACTCAAAAAATTCACGGAATTGTACCGTGTGTCGGCGGATTTCCTTTTGGGGATCGATACGCGTTCCAGTCAGGAATGGGTCCGCAAGGGGGAGGAATTGATGTGCCGTCTGCAATTGTTTACGCAGGACTTTAGCCAATACATAAAATATTATTAATATAAAATATTTTTTATTGACACGTTTAAAGGGCGGGAGTATAATTAAATTACAATATTTATAAAAATGAAATGAGGAATTTTTTCATATTGAACCGAATAGACTCATGAAGTAGAATTCGTATCGTCGTTACGTGAAAGGAGTATTTCATGAAAAAATTAATAGGTAAAGTTGATTTTTTTGGTTATTTATTTAGTGTATTGTCGATTGCCTGTCTTCCGTATTTTCTTTATCTATTTCTTCAATATAAAACGTTTGTTGAAAACTATAACCTATTTCCCGTGCTGATCGGCCAAGTGATTGTACTGCCTTTATTTTGTGTTGCTCTCAGCTACTCCCTGCTTTGGTGGTGCAGGAAGTTCCTGGACATTTCCATAAATAACGGGATTGTAAAGCGCTGCCTGATTGCCGCATCAATTTTTCTGTTTATTGCTTATTATGCTCTAACGGCCGGCTATTTAACGGGATGGCTCAATTTAAACGGTTTTTTCATTTTTATGATGGAACATTCCTACGTATTGTTCCCTGTCGGGATTCTTTTCTATTTGGGCCTTAAAGAAAAAGCTCAAGGGGAGGTTGAGAGAAAAGGATGATTCTAATGGAGTAAGAAAAATGGTTTACAGTATAGGGGCGGATAATTATAATTTCCGATTCTTTATACAAATTGAAAGGGTGTTTGGAAAAGTGAAAAGAAAGATATTCTCTTTAATCGTATCCGCGTGTATGGTCGTATTCGCTTCCTATCCGTCATGGGCGGCCCCGGCACCTGTTCAAAATGAGCCGGATTTTCAATTATATGAGATGGCGAAAGGGGCGGATATTACCCTTTCCGACGGCGTGGTCACGCTGCATAAAATAACGCCGTTAAATAGCTTTCAAACGCGCGGCCTGGCCGGGACTGAGGTTGTTCAAACCTTTGCTTCCGAAGCGGCGATCGTAATTCCTACGTCGGATGAACTAACGGGAGAAGAATTGTATGAAAATCTTTTAAGGGCCACCGAAGGACATTATTATGAAGATACAGATTCAAGTTTGTATTGCACCGGTTTTTCTACCGTGATCTATTCATCCAAGACGGTAAATAACAAAACCTTCAAATCCATCACTTCTATTACCGGAGGATTCCGTGGCGGCGGTAGCGGCGCCAATCTGACAAGCGGTGTAAAAGTAGAGGGTCAGTACATAACTTTCGGCCAGTGTGGTATGACTGAGAGCGATGGGTACCTTTCCTTTACTGGGGATGACCGGTTTGATGGGGACGAAAGAAATTGGACGACGAGTTTCAACTTTAAATCCTGGGTTCCGGTTTTTCCAAGCTATGGGGCGTTCATGAATTGCAGAACGGAAATTCATCTTGGCGGCCGTGGAAGCTGGGAATTTGAGTTTGTAAACACCGTTTTTTAGCAATAGAAAATTGAAGAACGTTCGCGACGGCTGCAAGTAAGGCTTGCAGCCGTCCTTTTTATTTTTACGCGCAGCGGTTATACGGCGCGGTTTTGTTTATTCTAATACCGGGGAATTTAACCCAAGCTTAACAGGTCGCCCCGAATTTTAACAGAATATAAAATCCGCTTAACACAAAGCTAACAAACCACCGGTAAGATAACACACGAACCAAGAGAAAAGATTAGGATGAAGCAAAGCCGTCGCACGTTTTTTAGGACGGAGGACGGTTTTGGCGAGAAAGGAATGGATCTTCATGAAAAAATTGGCCAGCATTCTTTGCGCCGCCGCGATGACCACGGTAATGTTCGCCGGCTGCAGCAGCACCGAAGTGGGCGGCAATTCCAGCACAGGCTCGACCGGATCGGGCGACGCTGCCCAAACCCTGAGCGGCGACCTGAAATTCGCCGGTTCCAGCTCCATGGCCGATATCATGGCCGCCTTGGGTGAAGAATTCAAAGCCCAGCATCCGGATGTGACCATCACGGTAGACCAGCAGGGTTCCGGTTCCGCGATCACCGGCCTGAACGACGGTACCTGCCAGATCGGCAACCTCTCCCGCGCCGTGAAGGACGAAGAGAACCCGGACGGCAAATACGAAGTGATCGAAATGGCGATCGATGGGATCGCGGTGGTGGTTAACCCGGCGAACGGCGTGGCGGATCTGACCATGGACCAGATCGCGGGCATCTTCAAGGGAGAAATCACCAACTGGAAAGATGTCGGCGGCGCGGACGGCCAGATCCTGGTGGTCGGCCGTGAAGAAGGCTCCGGCACCCGCGACGGCTTTGAAGAAATCGTCGGCGCGAAGGGCGAATGCAAATACGGCGTACAGCTCAAGGAAACCGGCGACGTCGTGTCCAAGGTGGCTTCCGAAGAAGCGGCGATCGGCTATATCTCCTACGCTTCGGTGAACGATCAGGTAAAGGCCCTGAAGGTCGGCGGCGTGGAAGTGTCCGACGCGAATATCGCGGACGGCAGCTACAAGCTCCAGCGCCCCTTCGTCCATGCGTACCGCAAGGGCACCGACGATGAACTGGTGAACGCTTATATCGAGTTCCTCAAAACCGACAAGGCGCAGGAGCTGATCAAAGCGGACAAACTGATCCCGGTGGAATTCTGGAAGTAACAAACGGTCCATCCCCGAAAAGGCGTTGCTCAGAAAACCTCTCCCTTTCAGGCAGCCCTTCCCCCCAGCTTTCCGAACGGTTATCCCGCATCCTTTTTCGGGCGTTCGGGTGAATGTGCAAACGAGTGCTCCGGGTAACGGAAATCCCCGTCGGTCTCGCCGTGCCAGTGGGTGCGGCGAGACCTTTGGGCTGTCTGTTCGCCTGGGCCGGCGTCGGAAACAGGGAGAGCATCCTTTTTCATCTCGGAAAGGACAGAGAATCCAATGGAAAATATCCTGGAAAAAACCATGAATAACGAGGGGAAGCGCCGTCGGGCCCTGCTGAGACAGCGCTGTTTCGCTATCGCGTCGGCGGTGATCGCCCTGGCGGGCGCAGCGATGTTTTTCCTGCCGTTCGTCACCTTCCATCTGGGAAAAACCGCGTATACCTTTACTTCCCTGCAGGTGGTTACCGGCTTTATCAACGTGAATGGGACGCCCGTCACCCTTCCGCTCCTGGCCAAAATCGCCGCAGCGGCGTGCCCGCTGGCGTTTTTGGCGGGCGGCGTGCTGATCCTTCTGAAAATGCCGCGGCTGGCCTCCGGCGGGTTTATGCTCGCGGCGCTGGCCCCGCTGGTGGTGATGATGACCGGCAACTCGATCAGCTCCACCTTTTTGGATCTGGGGGTCAGCCGGGTGGAGATGTCCTACCATGTCGCGATGGCGGTGATGCTGGTCGCCGGCCTGGTCGCCGCGGTGCTGTCGATGAGCACCAAGGGCGTGGACCGGCTGGCGGAGGCGGTGTTTCTGGTTTTCGCCTGTATGTCGGTGGGCGCGGTGACGATCATCACGATTTATATGATCGCTGCGGGGACCCCGGCCATCGCGGAAATTGGGCTGGGCAACTTCCTGTTCGGGACCGAATGGGCGCCCTCTTCGGGGAAATACGGGATTTTGTATATGATCTTAACCTCCGTTTTCGGGACGCTGGGGGCGATCCTGATCGGGGTGCCGATCGGGCTGTTCACGGCGATTTTCCTGGCGGAGCTGGCACCCCGCCGCCTAGCCGGGATCGTGCGCCCGGCGGTGGAACTGCTGGCGGGCATCCCGTCGGTTATCTACGGCTTTTTCGGTATGATCATCATCGTCCCGGCGATCAAGGCGGTGTTCCCCAACACCTTCGGGGACAGCCTGCTCGCTATGATCCTGATTCTGGCGATCATGGTGCTGCCCACCATCGTCAACGTGTCGGAAACCGCGCTGCGCGCGGTGCCGGTCTCCTATAAAGAGGCGTCCCTGGCGCTGGGGAATACCCACATCGGTACGATTTTCAAGGTGCTGGTTCCCGCCGCCAAATCGGGCATCCTCGCCGGGGTAATCCTCGGCGTGGGCCGCGCGATTGGGGAGACGATGGCCGTGATCATGGTGTGCGGCAACGTGGTGCAGTTCCCGCAGCTTCTGCAGAGCGTCCGGCCCCTGACCGCCGGCGTGGTGCTGGAGATGAGTTATTCCTACGGTCTCCACCGCCAGGCGCTGTTCAGCATCGGGCTGGTGCTGTTCGTCTTCATCATGATCGTCAACATTTCCTTTACCCTGATTTCCCGGAGAGGAGTGAAGATCGATGGCCGCGAATAATGTACAGGCGATGAACGCCGCCGGGCATCCCAGCCTCCACCGCAGCCGCCGGCGGGTCAAGGACCGCGTGCTGGCGGGGCTGATCTACCTTTGCGCCGCGGTTACGGTCTGCGTGCTGGTCGGGCTGATCGCCTACATCCTGATCCAGGGCGTACCTTATATCTCCTGGGATTTCCTGAGCACCTCCTATTCCGCGCGGGATAAATCCCTCCAGGGTATCCTGCCAATGATTATTAACACGTTGTATATTGTTGTAATTACTCTACTAATCGTTACCCCTGTCGGCCTGTCGGCGGCGATTTATCTCACCCAATACGCCAAGCAGGGCCGGCTGGTTAAGGCGATCCGCTTTACGACCGAGGTGCTGTCCGGCGTGCCGTCGATTATTTTCGGCCTGTTCGGTTATACGGTATTCTGCGTGATGCTGGGGATGGGCGTCTCCATCCTGGCGGGCTGCCTGACCATGAGCATCTGCATCCTGCCCACCATTATCCGCACAACGGAGGAATCCCTCCTCGCCGTGCCGGACAGCTACAAGGAAGGGGCCCTCGCCCTGGGGGCGGGGAAACTGCGGGTGGTGCTCGGCATCGTGCTCCCCTGTGCGATGCCCGGCGTACTGACCGCGCTGATCCTCGGCATGGGCCGGATCGTAGGGGAATCCGCGGCGCTGATTTTTACCTCCGGTATGGCGTACGATATGCCGAAGGAATTTTTCGGCCACATCCTCCAGAGCGGGCGGACGTTGACCCTTCACCTGTACCAGATGGCGAGCCAGGCGACCGACCCGGACGCATTCCATATTGCCTACGCCACCGCGTCGGTGCTGCTGATCCTGGTTTTCTTGCTCAACCGGCTGGCCAGCCTGCTCTCCCGCGTGTTTGACAAAAGCGCCAAGGCCAGGGCGTAATCTTCCGGAAAGGACGAAAAACGATGAGTGAACAAAGCACCGCCAAAATCGCGGTAAGCCATCTGGACCTGTACTATGGGGATTTCCATGCCCTGAAGGATATCTCGATGGATATTGAGCGCAACCGGATCACCGCCTTCATCGGCCCTTCGGGCTGCGGGAAATCCACCTGCATCAAAACCTTCAACCGGATGAACGACCTGGTGAACGGCTGCCGCATCACAGGCGAAGTGAAGATCGACGGGGAGGACATCTACGACCCCCGCACCGACGTAACCCTCCTGCGCCGCCGGGCGGGGATGGTGTTCCAGAAGCCGAACCCCTTCCCGATGAGCATTTACGACAATATCGCGTACGGCCCCCGGGTGCATGGCGTCAAGAACCGCCGGAAGCTAGACGAGCTGGTGGAAACCTCCCTGCGGGGCGCCGCTTTGTGGGACGAGGTAAAGGACCGGCTCAAGGAATCCGCCATGGGGATGTCGGGCGGCCAGCAGCAGCGGCTTTGCATCGCCCGCGCGCTGGCCGTGGAGCCGGATATCCTGCTGATGGACGAGCCAACCTCTGCCCTCGACCCGATTTCCACCCTGAAAATCGAGGATCTGATGCAGGAACTCAAGCAGAAATACACCGTGGTGATCGTGACCCACAACATGCAGCAGGCCGGACGGATTGCGGACAAAACCGCCTTCTTCCTGCTGGGGGAAATCGTGGAGTACGATGACACGGTCACTATGTTCAACACCCCCCGCGACAAGCGGACGGAGGACTACATCACCGGCCGTTTCGGCTGATTACGAAATCGCTGAGAAAGAAGGAACGCCCCATGCCAAGAAAAGTATTCGAGCAGGAGCTGGCCCGCCTGAACGTGGAACTGGCGGAAATGGGCCGGCGGGTGGACGCCAGCCTGCAAGGGACCATCCAGTGCCTGAAGACCATGGATATCAAACTGGCCCGCACCATTTTCCCCCGCGACCGGGAGATCAACACCATGGAAAAAAACATCGAGCAGAGTTGCATGAACCTGCTTGCCTTGCAGCAGCCGCTCGCGCACGACCTGCGGCGGATCACCGCTACCCTCAAAATCATCACCGACATGGAGCGGATCGCCGACCAGTGCGCGGATATCTGCGAAATCCTCTCCACGGTGGCAGGGATGGCCGAACTCAAGCCCACCGCCCGGCTGATGCAGATGTTTGAAAAGGCCCGCGGCATGTTTTCCAGCGCGCTGGACGCTTACCTGAAGGAGGATATCGACCTGGCCCGCCGGGTCTGCAAAGAGGACGACGAAGTGGACGCCCTGTTTTCCGCCACGGTGCTGGAACTCTGTGGGCAGATCAGCCGTAGCGAATCCGCCGTCCCGGAAAACGTGGACTTTATGTTTATCGCCAAATATATCGAACGGATGGGCGACCACGCGACCAACATCGCCGAGTGGGCGATTTTTATCCGTACCGGCTCACATCCCGACCTGAACACCGCGCAGGGGGACGAATAAGGCTGCCTAGGCTTGTCCGGCGGCGCTCTCTCCCGCATGCGAGGGCTGGACAAGCGGTGCACAGGACGATATAATTGCGAGTAGAGAAAGCGCTTCTAAAATTTTATGGCTTCTTCCGCAAATCGGTTACAAACGGCCGGATGAATAGCCGCCAAGGGTCTGCCGGTTGGGCGGCCCGGCGCGTGATGACGGAAGGGAAAAAGGCGGAAGCCTTTTTCAGGGGAACGCAGAGCGTTCCTTATGCCGCCGGATAACGTGAGTATAGATGCCGGATGGGCGGCGTGAAAGGGTGGTCAAAGCAAATGGCTTTGGTTTATATAGTGGACGACGAGCCGCATATCCGCCGTTTGGCGGCAATCGGCCTGAAGGATGCGGGCTTTGAAACCGTGGAGTTTTCGGACGGGTCGGCCATGCTGCATAGCATGAACCAGACGCTGCCGGACGCCGTCCTCCTGGACTGGATGATGCCCGGGCAGGACGGCATAAGCGTGCTGCGCGCCATCCGGGAAAACCCGGCGACCCGGCCGGTACCGGTGATCATGATGACCGCCCGGTCGGACGAAGTGGACCGGGTGCTCGGCCTGGAACTGGGAGCGGACGATTACGTCACCAAGCCGTTCAGCGTCAAGGAGCTGGCGGCCCGCACCAAGGCGGTGATCCGTCGGCAGGAGTATCTCAACGGCCCCAAGGAAGAGGTACTGTCCGCCGGGGGGCTAACGCTGGATTACGCCCGCCGCCGGGTGATGAAAAACGGCAAGCCGGTGGAACTGACCCAGCGGGAATTCGAGCTGCTGTATACCCTGATGAAAACCCCCGGCCGGGTATTCACCCGGGAGATGCTGCTGGATACCGTGTGGAAGGTGGATTTTTACGGGGATACCCGTACGGTGGATGTCCACGTCCGGTATCTCCGCCAGAAAATTGAGGACGAGCCGGACAATCCCCGTCTCATCCTTACGGTACGGGGTGTGGGATACCGCTTTGCGGAAGAGACAGATAGATAACGCTTCGTAATTTTTGTAAAGGTATATACAATATATTATGGGAGGGCGGACACCGATGCGCAAACGGTTTTTCCGGGCGGCTACTCTGGCGATTCTTGCGGGGCTGGTGGTCGCTTTCCTTTTTGCGGTCCCGTTGATGGAGCAGCTTTATACCGACGAGATGGAAAAACGGCTGGATATGGCGCTGGCGTTGGTTAGCGGTTATTCCCTGCCGGAGGGGGAACAGCCGTATCAGCGCCTAGCGGAAAACGCGGCCGGCCGGCTGGAGGACGAGAAGCTGCGGATTACCCTGATCGCGGAGGACGGCACCGTGCTTGGAGACAGCGAGACCGAGCCGGCGCAGATGGGAAGCCACGCGGAAAGGCCGGAGGTGGAGCAGGCGCTCCGCACCGGAAAGGGAAGGGACATCCGTCAGAGCGTCACCACCGGCGGGCGGGAAATGTATCGCGCTGTTGTACAGACAATGCCGGACGGAAGCCGGATGGTCTTCCGCGCTTCGCTCTCCTTAGGTGGGGAAGGCCGCCTGCTCGCCACTCTCTGGGGCTGCGGGCTGATCGGCATCTTCATGGGTTTGGCGGTGGCTTTGTTTGCCGCCCATTATTCCGCCGGCCGGGTAGTGGAGCCGTTGCAGGAGCTGACCCGGGCTGCCCGCCGGATTGCGGCGGGGGACACCGACGTCCACGTCGACTCCGCCCCGGACGAGATGGGCGAGCTGTCGGGGGCGTTTAACTCGATGTCCGAACGGTTGGCGGTCGCGCATGCGGAACTGGAATACAATACCGAGCGGATGGCCGGTATCCTACAGGGGATGGATGACGGCGTCATCGCGTTGGACGCCGAGGGGAAGATTACCCTTTTGACCCGCCGCGCCGAGGAACTGCTGGGTTCCGTGCCCCTTACGGTCTCCCGCCTGTCGGAGTACGGCGGCAATTACCTGGCCGTGCAGGCGCTTCTCGACCAAGCGATGGAAAAAGGCGAACCGGTGCGGGATACGCTGATGCTGGCCGGTCCGCCGGAGCGCATTCTTCAGGTATACGCCGCACGGGTGAGAGAGGGCCGGGAAGGCGGCGCCCTGGCCGTGATATCGGATGTGACGAGGATCCGCAAGCTGGAGATCATGCGCAGCGAATTTGTGGCGAATGTGACCCATGAGCTTAAAACGCCGCTTACCTCCATCCGTGGGTATATCGAACTGCTCAAAAGCGGGCAGCGAGATGAGGAAACGGCCCGGACCTTTTATGAAATCATTGAGATCGAGGCGGAGCGCCTTCAAAAGCTGACCGACGATATCCTACAGCTTTCCGAGATCGAAAGCGGTACAAATGACGGGGAATACGAATCGGCCTATGTGGAGGAAACGGTAAAGAAGGTGGAAAAATCGCTTCTCCCGGAGGCCGAAGACCGGGGGATCGCGTTCCGTCTTCAGGTGGAGAACGGCCTGCAGGTCGGCGCCAGCCCCCGCCGTTTTTACCAGCTGATGAAGAACCTGATGGAAAACGCGATGAAGTATAACCGCGACGGCGGCAGCGTTACCGTTACGGCGGTTACGGAGCGCGGCGTGGCGGTTATCCGGGTGGCCGATACCGGCATTGGCATTCCCGCAGAACATCTGGACCGGATCTTTGAACGCTTTTATCGGGTGGACAAGGGCCGTTCCCGGGAACAGGGAGGGACCGGTCTCGGGCTGTCCATCGTCAAGCATATCGTCAGCCTGTACGGCGGGGACATCCAGGTGGAAAGCGAAGTGGGAAAGGGGACGGTATTCACCGTCCGCCTGCCACTGGCGAAACGTCCGGCTTAGTGCGGCGGGATAAAGCGGCGAAAACCCGCCCTTGGATAAGCCCTGCCGCGTAACAATATGGCTCATCATTCCAAGAGGGCGAAAGCAACCAGTGATTTCGCCCTCTTGATTCCCATCCGGCGGTGTGTTCAACGGCGGGCACGGCCCGTTCCTTCCGCCATTGACAGGGTTATACTCCACAACCGCGGCGATGGCTCCTATTTAGTCGTTCATGCATTTCGGAAGAACCGCGATTGCGTCGGCATCATTGGCGGCAGTCGGTATAAATAGGGCTTTTAACAAGTCTGTTTTTTTCTCAAACAGGCTTTGAAACACTTCCATAATCCGCTTGTTCTCAAAGCCCGAGGATGTTAACAGGATTTTTCTCATTTGCTTAACACTCCTTCGCCATGTTCTCCGTTGCCTTCCATGCTTTCATCATACTCTGCCCTTCCGATAAAAACAATAGCACAAAGAGCAGAATATTTCCCGACGAATCGTCCCATCGAAATGGCCGCCCCTTTCTCCTGGTTGCTATGGGCTTTTTCACATTTCCACAATCGGAAATGACGGGAATGGGAACGCACGGCCAACAGTTCGCCAATCTTTTTATGATACTCAAACGGCGCCCAACTTTTTGTCATCAGGTTGTGGGGCGTGACAACGAGAATGCGAGGGCACACGAAAGTGCTTGTGATTCAAGCTGCTTTAAGGCGTTTTGCAGGCAGAAAAACCGGGCAAGGTACGGATGAATCGTCCAAACAGGGCTCCGAGTATGCAGCGCCCGGTAAAAAAACCTGCAAAAACGCCGCCTTTTCACCGGAAACTTTGAAATAAACCTTGCAATGTGAAGACCCGGACAGTATAATATGTAACAGGCGGGCCGCACGGGGATATACCGCGCGGTCTCTGTTTTGTATATTCATTCCCGCTGGTGTACTTAGCGGCGGGATAGGGAATGATGGAGGGTTTAACATGAAGAAGACAAGGGTGCTTTCCTTAGTGCTGGCTGCGGCGCTGTTGGTCATGCCGATGGCCGGCTGTACACAGGATGCTGGAGCGGGCGGCGATACGATCAAGATCGGGGGCCTGGCGCCGCTGACCGGCGACCTGTCCCAGTACGGCGTGGCCGTCAACAACGCTGTACTGATGGCTGTGGAAGACATCAATAAAAACGGCGGCATACTCGGCAAGCAGATCGAGTATATGCCCGAAGACGAAAAGGGCGATGTAACCGAAGCGATTACCGCCTATAACAAGCTTGTGGCCGAAGGTGTGGTCGCCATTGTCGGCGATGTGACCTCCGCGCCGTCCAAGGCGGTGGCCCAGAGAGCGAACGACGACGGCATGCCGATTATCACGGCGTCGGGTACCGACGCGGATATCACCCTGACGGGCAAGTATGCGTACCGCGCCTGCTTCATCGACCCGTATCAGGGCAAGCTGATGGCCACCTACGCTTCCAAAGAGATGGGGGCTAAGACCGTCGCGATCCTGTACGATAGCGGCGACTCCTACTCCACCGGCATCGCCGATGCGTTTGAGTCTACCGCCAAAGAGCTGGAGATGACTGTGACCAACAAGGAAGGCTACGCGCACGGCAGCACCGACTTTAACGCCCAGCTCACCAAGATCAAGGCGAACAATCCGGACGTGGTGATGCTCCCGGTCTATTACAACGACGTGGTGCTCATCCTCAAACAGGCGCAGCAGCAGGGCCTGACCTCCCAGTTCCTGGGGGCGGACGGCTGGGACGGCGTGGTGCCGCAGCTTGCAGGCGACACCAGCATTAACGATTTGCTGGCGAAAGCGTATTTCTGCAGCCAGTACTCTGCGTCTTCGGACGATCCCGATCTGCAGAACTTCCTGAAAACCTACAAAGAAAAATACGGCATCGACGCGAATATGTTCGCCGTGCTGGGCTATGACGCGATGCACATCCTGGCGGACGCGATCAACCGTGCCGGTTCCACCGACGCCGACAAGATCATCCAGGCGCTCAGCGAAACCAATTATAGCGGCCTGACCGGTACCACCACCTTTGACGAGAACCGCAACCCGGTCCGCGAAGCGGTGATCACCACATTTGAAAACGGCGCGTACAAGGTGCTTCAGACCTATAAAGCGTAAAATTACAAAAGTATATGCAGGCGGAAAAAAGGGCGTATACCGCCCTTTTTTCGGATTCTGTCTCGTTTTTCATCACAACAAGGAAGTAGGGTATGATCCATGGACTTTATCACACAGTTGCTCAACGGCCTGGGGCTTGGGAGCATCTATGCGCTGATCGCCTTGGGCTACAGCATGGTGTACGGTATCGTGCAGTTGATAAACTTTGCCCACGGCGATATCATCATGGTGGGCGGCTACGCCCTCTATGTGATGCTGGTGATTGCGGGAATGCCGCTTTGGCTGGCGGTGCTGGCCCCGATTGTGGTATGCGGGCTGGCCGGCGTCCTGATCGAGCGGCTCGCCTATCAGCGGCTGTTGACCCATAACGCGGAACGCATCTCCCTGCTCATCACTGCGCTGGGTGTGAGCATTTTCCTGCAGAATCTGTTTATGCTTCTGTTTAAGTCGGATGCGAAGACCATGCCGCCGATGTTCGGCTCGGGTGTTTTCGAGCTGGGGGGGCTGTCGGTGACTTACTCCACGCTGATCAATATTGTGGTTTCGGTCGTTATGATGATCGGGTTGCAGATGTTGGTGAACCGTACCAAGATCGGCAAGGCGATGCAAGCGACCTCTGAAGACGCCGGGGCCGCTAAGCTCATGGGCATCAATACCAACAAGATTATTATTATCACCTTTGCCGTCGGCTCCATCCTGGCGGCGGTGGGGGCGGTGCTGTACTGCAATACTTACCCGCAGATCAAGCCGACCATGGGGAACCTGCTCGGGCTTAAGGCGTTTGTGGCGGCGGTGCTCGGCGGCATCGGGTCCATCCCCGGGGCGATGCTCGGCGGATATCTGCTCGGCGTACTGGAGCAGTTGACGAAAGCCTATATCACCACGGAAGTTACCGACGCGGTAGTGTTTGCAATACTGATTGTGGTGCTTCTTGTCCGGCCGGCCGGACTGATGGGCAAGAACCGGAAGGAGAAGGTGTAAGCCATGGGAAAACTGAAGAAGAAAACCGGGGCGTATTACCTGGTGAATACCGTGCTCACCGCCATTCTCTTTACCGTGCTGTTTCTTTTGATATCCGGCAGGACGCTGAATAATTATTGGAGCGGCGTCGTTGTGCTGATTTGCATCAATGTGATCCTGGCCGTGAGCTTGAATCTGGTAACCGGTATTCTAGGCCAGCTCGTGCTCGGCCATGCAGGCTTCATGCTGGTTGGCGCGTATGCCGCGGCGAATTTCACGAGGGCGGTGGTCACCAACGGGACGATGTCGCTGTACGTGGCGCTGCCGATCGCCATGGTGATCGGAGGCCTGGTGGCGGCGGTGTTCGGCGTGGTTATCGGCATCCCGGCGCTGCGCCTGCGGGGGGACTATCTGGCGATCATCACCTTAGGCTTTGGGGAAATTATCCGGGTTATGGCCAACGCGTCCTTCTTGCAGCCGGTTACTAACGGCGCGATGGGGCTTTCCGTTAAAACCTTCAGCAACCGGACCGATCCGGGGGCGATGTTTGTGTTTGCTTTTGTGGTGATGGCGCTGGTCATCGTTATCAGCTATACCTTCGGGCGTTCCCGCCACGGCCGTTCGGTTATCGCCATCCGGGAGGATGAAATCGCGGCGGAAGCGATGGGGGTGAACACCACCTATTATAAGTTGTTCGCCTTTGTGCTCGCCGCCTTCATTGCGGGGGTTGCCGGGGCGCTGTACGCACACCACATCGGGATGATCGACCCTTCGAAGTTCGACTTCAACCGTTCGGTGGAAATCCTGATTATGGTGGTGCTCGGCGGCATGGGTTCGATTTCCGGTTCGGTGATTTCCGCCACGGTACTCACTATCCTGCCGGAACTGCTGCGCGGCTTTTCGGATTACCGGATGCTGCTGTATTCGATCATCCTCATCTGTGTGATGCTGTTCCGCCCGTCCGGCTTGCTCGGCCGGTATGAAATCTCGCTGCCCAAGCTGGTGGATAAACTGCTTCACCGCAAGGAAAAAGCGGCAAAGACAGGGGAGGCGTAACCGATGGCGTTGTTGGAAACGAAGGACTTGGGCATCGTTTTCGGCGGCCTGAAGGCCCTCGACGACGTGTATCTGAAAATTGAAGAAAAAGAAATCATCGGGCTGATCGGGCCGAACGGCGCAGGCAAAACCACGGTGTTCAACCTATTAACCGGCGTGTACACCCCCACCAAAGGCGCGATCCGGTTCATGGGTAAAAGCATTATCGGGAAAAAGCCGTATCAGATCAACCGCATCGGCATCGCCCGCACTTTCCAGAACATCCGCCTGTTTAAGGCGATGACCGTTCTGGACAACGTCAAGGTGGCAATGCAGCAGCACAGGAGGTACAACGTGGTTTCCGCGATGTTCCGTCTCCCCCCTTACTGGAAGGAAGAACGGAAAATGACCGAGGAGGCGCGGGAACTGCTCAAGATTTTTGATATGGAGGATGTGGCGGAACAGCAGGCGTCCAACCTGCCGTACGGGCAGCAGCGCAAGCTGGAAATCCTTCGCGCCTTGGCCGCCCGGCCGAAACTCCTGTTGTTGGACGAGCCGGCCGCCGGGATGAACCCGACCGAAACCCATGAGCTGATGGAGACTATCCGCCGTATCCGGGAGATGTTCGGTGTGGCGATCCTTTTGATCGAGCATGATATGAGTTTGGTGATGGGCGTGTGCGAACGGATTTATGTGCTGGATTACGGCACCCTGATCGCCGACGGTACGCCGGAGGAAATCCGTTCCAACGAGAAGGTTATCAAAGCCTACCTCGGCGGTTAGCGAAAGGGAGGTCATAATCATGCTGTCCGTTACTGATATAAACGTATATTATGGGGCGATCCATGCGCTCAAAGGGATTTCCTTTCATGTCGAGGAAGGCGAGATCGTCTCCCTGATCGGCGCGAACGGGGCGGGGAAAACTACCGCTATGCACACCGTTTCCGGCCTACTCCGTTCCCGCACCGGAGATATCACTTTTATGGGGGAGAGCATCGCAAAAACCGAGCCGCACAAAATCGTGCGGATGGGGCTGGCCCAGGTACCGGAAGGGCGGCGGGTGTTCGCCAGCATGACGGTGGAGGAAAACCTGGAGATGGGTGCGTTCATCCGCAGTGGCAAGGATAAAGCCGGGATGGACGAGGACCTGGAAATGGTGTATACCCGTTTCCCGCGGCTGAAAGAACGCCGCCGCCAGCAGGCGGGTACCCTCTCCGGCGGCGAGCAGCAGATGCTGGCGATCGGCCGCGCACTAATGTCCCGCCCCAAAATGCTGCTGCTGGACGAACCGTCGATGGGCTTGTCCCCGATCCTAGTGCAGGAGATTTTCGACTGCATCCAGGAAGTGAAAAAGGGAGGCACCACCGTCCTTTTGGTGGAACAGAACGCGAAGATGGCGCTCTCCATTTCCGACCGCGCCTATGTGCTGGAGACGGGGACCAATTTCCTGGAAGGGGCCGCCGCCGACTTGCTGGATAACGAGCAGGTACGCCGGGCGTATCTCGGCGCATAAGGAACGGCGATCGAATATTCAAACCGAAAAATGCGCAATAACAAACGGCGTTCGGGTTAAAAAACGGGGCGGACGCTGAAGCGCCGCCCCGTTTTCCGAGAAAAGCTGCGTAACCGGCGGCTTCTTTTCCGAAACGCCGCCGGACGGTTTACCCCATTTTCGGAAAGGCGGAAGGTTCCCATGAGTCAAGAATCCTCCCGGCGCCAGCGCTTCTGGGCCGGGTTTCGTTGTGGTGCGCCCGTTATGCTCGGATACGCGCCGGTGTCCTTTGCGTTTGCCGTGTCGGCGGTGTCGGCGGGCCTGCCCTGGCCGGTGGCGCTGCTGATTTCCATGAGCAATTTCACTTCGGCCGGCCAGGTCGCCGGGGCCAATCTGATGGCGGTGAATGCGCCGCTGCCTGAAATCGGGCTGACGGTGTTTATCATTAACATCCGGTATTTTTTGATGTCCCTTTCCTTGTCGCAGAAGATTTCCGCCTTGCCGCTTGGCAAACGGCTGCTGATAGCCAACGGCGTGACCGACGAAATTTTCTTCCTGGCTATGCAGCAGCCGGGGCAGGTTTCCGGCTGGTTTTTCACCGGGCTGTCCGCCGGGCCGTATCTGGGGTGGGTAGGCGGTACGCTGCTGGGGGGCCTAGCCGGGGCGGTCCTGCCCCACGCCCTGTCCTCCGCGCTGGGGATTGCACTGTATGCGATGTTTATCGCCATCGTCATTCCGCCCGCGAAGAAATCGCGGGCAGTGGCGTTGGTGGTGGCGGGTTCGGTGCTGCTTTCCTGCCTGTTCCGGTATCTGCCGGGGCTGCGGTTGGTCCCCTCGGGCTGGGCGTTGATCCTCTGCGCGGTGGCGGCTTCGGCGGCCGGGGCGGTGCTGTTCCCGGTCGGGGAAGAGACGGAAGGGGGGCAGGCGGCATGACCGGTTGGGTTTACTGGGCGGCGGCCATTGCCGTGATGGCGCTGGTCACCTATATCCCGCGCGTCCTCCCGCTGACACTGGTGAGACGGCGGTTTCAAAGCCCGTTCCTGCGCTCTTTTCTGTATTACATGCCATTTGCGGTGCTGGGGGCGATGACTTTTCCGTCGGCGCTGTATGCAACGGATACGCCGGTTTCCGCGCTGGTCGGGCTGATCGTCGCCCTGGTGATGGCCTTTTTCGGCAAACAGCTTCTTCCGGTGGCGCTGGTCTCCACCGGCGCCGTGCTGCTGACGGAACTATCCCTACGCGCACTGCATTGGCTGTAGTTCCCCTGTTGTTGAGCAGTAAAAACACAAACACGCTCCGGCGGTAGGGCCGGAGCGTGTTTGTGTTTTCGCCGGACGCAACGGGAGACGCCTTTGCCGTGGCCGAAGGAACGCGGAAATTTGGGAAGATCTGTCGAAACACAAGGAAACTGGAAAAATTTTTTGACCGGATTTTCGATTTGCTGAAAATTTAATAACAGCTTTGTAACAATAATTGCAGTGCTTAAGCAAGGTGTGGTATAGTCTAACACAAGGATGGATTGCAGAAAATATATTTTCCGCAATCCGCTGTTTGTTTATAAGGCTATACGGAAAGGAGTGGGCGGATGACCGGCGCACAAGCGATGCAAAAACGGTGGAAGCAGATCCGCGATGATTTGAAGCAGCCATGGCTTTTGGCATTGCTGTTCGTCGCCTGCATTCCGGTGTTTCCCGAATATTTTGCCCCTCCGCTGGCCGGTGGGGCGCTGCTGGCGGCCCACTTCGATGCGAAAAGGAACGGCCGCCGGATACAGGTAGGCGTCCTGGGGAAGATTATGCTGGCTTACATGGCCTATATGGCGTTCGGCCTGCTGTATACGCCCAACTTTTTTTCCACCCTTACCACCGTGGCGATGTGGGTAGTGATGTTCCTCGGCTACTTGGCGCTTACTACCGTACTCGTTGACCACGAACGATACGATACGGCGCTGTTCTGCCTATGTCTTGTCGCCGGGCTGGTGGGGACAATCGGCTGCATCCAGTATGTGCTGCGGGCGGTGTTCGGCTGGGACCTGACCTTGCAGTTCTGGCGGTTTATCGACCAGATTGTATTCGAAATCCTGCCGCTCAACCTGCTGCCGATCACCACCGACCTGCGGGTTTCCTCCACATTTAATAATCCAAACATTTTTGCGGAATACCTGATTATGGTGATCCCTTTTGTGTCCTATTATGGGTTCAGCGGCCGGCGGACCGGGACCCGGACGCTGTGCCGCTTTTGTCTTCTGGCGGCGGCCGGCGGTATCGCGTTTTCCTTCTCCCGCGGGGCGTATTTGGCGCTGCTGGTCATCGCCCTGATCTTCTGTGCGGCGAACCTCCGCAAGATCATGTTGATTGTCATCACCGCCGCCTCCACGCTGGTACTGGTACCCGAGTCGGTGCTGGCCCGCTTGTTTTCGGTCACCGGTTCGGACGCATCGACCAACGAGCGCCTGCATATCTGGGCGGCAGGGCTGGAAACGATCGGGCACGATCCCCTGTTCGGCATGGGGGCCGGGGTGGATAATACGTGGGAGATGCTGCTTCATCACGGTATCAACGCCCCGCATATGCACAACATTGTCCTACAGCTGCTGGCGGAAGGAGGCGTGATCGCCTTGGGGCTGATGCTGTTCGCCGGGTGGAAGCTGCTGCGCGGCAGCATCGATATGCTGCAGAGGTCCCGCGATACCCGGATGATGGGCGTGGTGTTCCTGGCGTTTACCGCCGCCTTCTGCATGGATGGCATGGTGGATTTCCCGCTGCTCACGCCCAAGCTGGTGGGGATATTCCTCATGGTCCTATCCATGGGGGACGTGGCCATGAAACTGTATCTGGACAAACCGCTCGAGCCGCTACGGCAGGTAGGGCCGTTCCCCCGCCTGCTCCGGCGATTCCGCCGCCGCTCGTCCGGATCGCACACCGGCCTGCCTTTACAGAAATGAACCCGGCGGCAAACCCAAAGGGGCTTTTGGGTGAGGATAGCCGGAATATCCTTTAAAAGGGGAGCCGGTTTTCGCATGGGAAACCAATTCCTTTGCTTATCAAAGAATTGTCGAAACATCCTGCTTGACATCCCTAGAAAAATACGGTAACATGGTATCGAAAACCAGATGGGTAAGGACTGGAAATGCGGGCAGACGAAACCGTCTGTTCTTGCGGACAGGTCCCTATGGGAATATCATGCGGACGGGTACGGCCGCCGAAAGGGATGGAGAAATATGAGCTATCGTATAACGACCGATTCCACCTGCGATCTGCCACCGGAGTTTTATCGGGAGCGGGGGATCGCCTATATCGGGCTGTCGTTCCAGCTTGATGGAAAAGAATATAAGGAAGGATCGGAAACCGGGATTACCTCCAAAGAATTTTACGATCAACTGCGTGCGGGAAAAGAATCCTCTACCATGCAGGTGAACACATTTGAGTTTACTTCCTTTATCGAGCCGTTTCTGGCCGCGGGTGAGGATGTATTGCACATCGCTTTTTCCAGCGGGTTGAGCGGGACGTATGATTCCTGCCGGCGTGGGGTGGAGGAGCTCAAGGAGAAATATCCCGATCGTACGGTTATTGTGGTGGACAGCCTGTGTGCTTCGATGGGTGAAGGGCTGCTCGTTTATTACGCCGACGAGAACCGCAAAAAGGGCATGTCGCTCGAAGACAACGCCGCCTGGCTGGAGGAAAACAAGCTGCACCTCTGCCATTGGTTTACGGTGGACGACCTGATGTTCCTCCATCGCGGCGGCCGGGTGAATAAGGCCTCCGCTGTTTTCGGCTCCCTGCTCGGCATCAAGCCGGTGCTGCATGTGGACGACGAAGGCCATCTCATCTTGGTTTCCAAGGCGCGGGGCCGCGTCGGTTCGATCGATGCGCTGGTGCAACGGCTGAAGGAAAGCGCCAACCCGGATATTCGGGACCAGATGGTGTATATCAGCCACGGCGACTGCCTGAACGACGCGCAGCTTCTTGCCGACAAGCTGCGGAAAGCGGTAGGGATCAAAAATATTGTGATCTCGGATATCGGGGCGGTTATTGGCTCCCATTCGGGGCCGGGTACTCTCGCTCTTTTCTTCATGGGTAAGCAGCGGTAATACATTCTAGGGAATATCGGTGTAAAGCGCCCCGAAATGCAAGGAATTTCGGGGCGCTTTTTGATTAAACCTCGGCCCTTATATTTATAGGCCGCTGAATGAAAAAATAGGGGGCTGGATAATGAAAAAGATCCTTTCCTTTTCCCCGGCGGTTTTGTGCGTTTTATATGCGGTGATTCCTCTTTGCGGTATGATCGGCCGCCTATGCGGAACCCCCTTTACCCTGTGCGGCGATTGGTTTTGGACGCCGGCGGTTACGGTTATTTCCCTGGTGCTGACCGTGCTGTTATGCCTTTACAAGCCACCGGGAGGGAAAATCCATTTGCTTTTTGCCGCGTTTTTAGGGCCCTTATCCGTTATAAACGGCCTTTATTCTCTCGTTTTGAGCGATTGGCAATGGACGCCGGTATTCGTCTTTGTCTGCTGTGCCTGTTCCCTGGCTCTCGTCATCCTCCGGGTCCGGCCGGCGGCGCTGAAGGCGGTAATAGCCGCCCTGTCCGGGTTTGCTTCGCTTTCCCTGCTTTTTATCACCTTTTTTCTTATGTTTTTCCGAGGTTTTGGCACGGAAACCGTTATCCGATCGGTGCCGTCGCCGCAGGGGGCCTATACGGCTGAGGTAGTGGACGACGACCAGGGGGCGCTCGGCGGCAATACCCTGGTGCGCGTAAAGGAAAACGGCGGGATCGGCCTGGGGATCGGCCGGTTTGCCAAGCCGCCGGTCACGCTGTATACGGGAAAGTGGGGAGAAGGGGACGCGCTGACGGTGTCCTGGCAGGGAGAGGATACCTTGGTGATCCAGGGCGTGGAGTATGTCGTCCGCTTCTGACCGTGGCTTTTGGAACGCCGTTACCACCATCCTTCCGGGCGTCCGCGCCCCGTTTTAAAAGGAAAACAGGAATAAGCCGACTCGCCAACTCAGCTCGGGGATTCATGGGGAACCACTTGTCAAACTGTAGGAGAAACAGGGGGATTGGTTGCCTATTTTCCAAAACTATGCTAAAATAAAATCCATCTGCAGGACTGTGCGAGCTGGACGGCCGCGCAGGCACCGTAAAATAAAGAAGGGCGAGGGTAGACGCCGATGAATCAGAAATCCGTATCCCGTGCAAATTTTTTCCGCACGATGATTTTAGCGGTGGTATTTTTATTGCTGACCTGTCTGCTGTACCTGGGTTTCCAAGGGGATGAGCAGCTGACCTTCCCGGCACAAAAAATCTTGTATTCGCTGGGATTCGGTGGGCTGCTCGCCGGCCTGATTACCCTGCTGCTTTCCGTTTATCTGGAGGAGGACGCCCCCCAGACGAAGAGCCGGTGGTTTTATCCTACAATGGCGGGCCTGCTCGGCCTGGCCTGCATGGGGCTTTCTTACATGTATCTGGGCGTCTGGCCGGTGGGCGACCGCAGCGTGATGGTGGTGGACATGCACCACCAGTACGCTCCCCTGCTCGCCCAGTTGCGGGACATGCTCCTCCACGGCGGCAACGCGATGTATTCGTTCGACGTGGGGTTGGGAGGCAGTTTTCTGCCCTTGTTCGCTTATTACCTTTCCAGTCCCTTCAACCTGTTGCTGGTCCTTTTCCCGGAGAGCTTGCTCAACGAGGGGATTCTGGTCATCACCTTGCTGAAAAATGCGCTAACCGCCTTTTTCTTTGCGCTGTGCGTGCAGTATATCTACCGCCGTCGGGACCTCTCGGTGGTGGCGGTGTCCATCCTGTATTCCATGATGATGTACCTGATCGCCTACTCCTGGGACATTATGTGGCTGGATTGCATCATGGTCCTCCCGCTGGTGATCATGAGCTTTGAAAAGCTGATGCGTACCGGCAAATACCTGCCGTACGTCCTCTCCCTGGCCTATGCGCTGTATGCCAACTATTACATCGGCTTCATGCTCTGCGTGTTCCTAGTGCTGTATTTTGTGGTCTATTTGGTGCGCAGGCGCCGCTCCTCTGCGGCGCGGGGACGCGCGTTCGGCCGGTTTGCGATTGGTTCGCTGTTAGGAGGCGGGCTGGTGATGTTCCTGCTGGTGCCGACCTACCTATCGCTGGCGCATACCTCGGCGGCGGGAGCGTCCCTGCCCGAGATGAAGAACAATTTCGACATGTTCGACCTACTGGGCCGGCATCTGTATGAATCCTCCCCCACCATCCGGTCGGGTAACCTGCCGAATATTTATTGCGGCATTCTCACCATCGTGCTGCTGCCGATTTTCGCCACCCTGCGCTCTATTCCGCTGAGACGGCGGCTTACCTATCTCGGCCTGGCGGGCGTAATGGGCTTCAGCCTGGTAATCAACCAATTCGACCTGCTGTGGCACGGTCTCCACGCGCCCAACGACCTGCCGTACCGTTTTTCCTTCTTGTATTCTTTTGTGCTTCTGCTGATCACGTTTGAAACCCTCGCCCATATCCGGGAAATCCGGCTCAAACAGATCGGCGGCACGGTGGTCGGCCTGTTCCTTTATATCCTACTGGAGGAACGGATCGGTTCGCTGGAAGAGCAGGCGGGCGGCACTGCCGCCTACGGCTTCGACAGCATTTATATCAGCTTGCTTCTGGTGGCGCTGTATGGGGTGGTGTTGCTGCTGGTGTCCAGGCGGAAGCTGCTGGTGCGGCCCGCCTACTGCCTGCTGTTGCTGATTGTGACGGCAGAAATGGTGTTTAACGGCGGGGCGTCCTTTAAGGCGGTGAACTCGAAGGAGTATTTTACCGCCCGTAAGGATTATGTCGCCAACGACATCACCCAGGCTCTCCACACGGCAGTGAACCGCACGGAGGAAATCGGGGACGCAGCGGCCGGCGCGTTTTACCGAATGGAGTTCCTGCCACGCCGCACGACGGTGGATACCGCGCTCTATGATTACCACGGGATGACGGTTTTCGCCTCCAGCAACCCGCAGAGCGTGACCAAGTTTATGGGCTACCTCGGGTATGCGGTGAACGGGGTGAACAGCTATCTGTACAAAAGCTTCGTCCCCACCACCGATTCCCTACTGGGGCTTAAATATGTAATCCTGAACAACAGCCTGGGCAGCCATCCGCAGCTTACCCAGCTGGAACAGAGCGGGTCGGCGGAAAACCCGTATTATATTTATCAAAACGTGGACGCGCTCCCCGTCGGGTTCCTGGTGGAGCCCTCGGTAAAGGACTGGAAGCCCACCAAATATAATCCGATTAAATCGCAGAATTCGCTGTTTACCAGCTTGACCGGGGACGCGGAGGAGCTGTTCACCCTGGCGGAGCTCGCTACCGATTCCATGGGGCTAGGCAGCACCGGCGGGGGCACCAGCTTCTCGATGAATGTCAGCGACGGGCAAACGAGCGCCACCTTTGATGCAACGGTGGCGGAAACCGGGCAGGTTTTTGTCTATGTCGATTGCGGCGCGGCCAAGAGCATCAGCGTCAGCAGCGGGAGCAATACCTGGAGTGCCAGCCCCAATGAGCCCTACATCATCGACGCCGGCACCCTCAACGCAGGGGATATCGTAACCGTAACGGTAACGGCGGAAAGCGGCTGCTCGGGCAATATTTATGTCGCCACCCTGCGCAAAGAAGTGTACGACCGGCAGATGGCCGTCTTGAAGGAGAGCCCCTTTGTGGTGACGGAATCGGGCGACGCCCGCCTGTACGGCACAGTGAACGCGGCCAAGGACGGGGTGCTGTTCACCTCCATCCCCTACGACGAGGGCTGGACTGTGAAGGTGGACGGCAAAAAGGTGGAAACCTTTGCCGCGGGCGATGCCATGCTGGCGTTTGACCTCGCTGCCGGCGAGCATACGGTGGAACTGACCTTCTTCACCGTAGGGCTGGTCCCCGGCATCGTTCTCAGCGTGGTCAGCCTGGTGCTGCTGATCCTCCTGCTCTGGTTTATCCAGAAAAAGGTAAAGACGGAACTGTTCGCGGACGGTTCCACGGATGACGAGTTCCGGGCGTTCGGCCGGCTGTTCGGCGGGACGCCGTATGCGGCTGCGGGGGAAGGGGTCGCTCTGGGGGATATGGCTGCTTTCGCGCTGTCCGAAGGCGGCCCGCCAAATCCGGACGCCGCTGTCCCTGAAAATACGGGAGAAGGTCAAGCGGGCCTGGATTCCAACGGTGGAAAAGAGGAACCTAACAATGATAACCATCCTGATGCCAGTTTATAACGAAGGCGAATTTATCTATCAAAACGTGGTTTCGGTGGACGAGCTGCTCAAAAGGGAAAACATTGAGCACCAGTTCCTCCTGATAGACGACGGCTCGCGGGATTCAAGCTGGCAGGAGATGTCTCGCCTGGCGGACGACCGGGGAAACGTGTCGCTTATCCGGCTTTCCCGGAATTTCGGGAAAGAGGCGGCGTTGTGCGCGGGGTTGGAAAACGCGGCGGGGGACGCGGTGCTGGTGATGGACTCCGACCTGCAACACCCTCCCGAACGGATTCCAGAAATGGTTCGGCTGTGGCGGGAGGAAGGCTACGACGTGGTGGAAGGGGTCAAATCCGACCGGGGTAAGGAGTCCTTGGCTGGGAAAATCGCGGCGCTGGCCTTTTACCGCACCTTCCGGAAAACCACCGGGATCGATATCGGCGTGGCTTCCGACTTCAAACTGCTGGACCGCAGCGTAGTGGAAGCGTGGAAGACCCTGCCGGAGAAAAATACGTTTTTCCGCGGCCTGTCCGCCTGGGTGGGATATAAACGGTACGCCATGCCGTTCGAGGTCGCTCCCCGTGCCGGCGGGGAAACCAAGTGGACCTTCAAAGCCCTAGTTAAGCTGGCGGTCAACTCGATCACCGCCTATACCGCTGCCCCGTTGTTCCTGGTGTTCTGGCTGGGGGTGCTGATGGGGATCGGCGCGGTTGTAATGACGGTGCAGACCCTGTTCATGTACTTCGCCCACAAGGCGGAGACCGGGTTCTCCACGGTGATCCTGCTGCTGCTGTTCATCGGCAGCGCGGTTATGATCAGCCTGAGCATCATTGGGTTGTACATCGCCAAGATTTACGACGAGGTGAAGGGCCGCCCGCGGTATCTTATCCGTTCCATGCGGGGGAAGGCGGTGCTGGACGACGATCTGGTCACCCTTTCCCGCCGGTAACGCCGGATGGGAGAACCGGTTGGAAATTAATGGAATGTCTGCACGATGAAAAAGAGAAAAAATCCCCCGGAGCGGAACGATGTTCCACTCCGGGGGATTTTCGTTTTATGGGGTTGCCTGCCCGGTTTAGCCGATGAAGACAGCGTATGCGATGGATTCGTAGAATGCTTCTCGATAGATGAAAATTTCACCCGGCGAGTGCAAACTCCGATTTTGCGTGGAGACATGACGTGCTTTTGCTCCTATAAACGCCAAAAAGTCTCCGCGAAAAGCGGAGACTCAACAGACAAACACGCAAACCGATGGTTAGGCGTTGACCTTCTTGGCAAGGGCGGACTTTCTCCGTGCAGCGGTATTCTTGTGCAGGAGACCCTTGGCGACAGCCTTGTCAATCGACTTAATCGCGGCGCGGACGGTCTCGGCCTTGTCGGCGGCGCCGGTTTCCAGCGCGACGTTCGCCTTTTTAATCTGGGTGCGGAGAGCCGAACGGCCGGCCTGGTTCTTCGCCGATTTCACGGCGATTACTTTCACGCGCTTCTTTGCGGATTTGATATTGGGCATGGTCACACCTCCCTTGCGAAAAGTTATTCATAAATCACGCAAAAATTATGTTACCATGAATCCCTGGAAAATGCAACTGTTTTTTACTTAGAATGCGGAATTCCCACCGTTTTTGCTGGAAAAAAGCGCCGGAAAAACGTTTTGGGCCAACCTTACTATGTCCGACGGTGGGAACACTTTATGAATGCGGCGGCCTGCAAAAAAGGAAAACAGCCATCACAGAAACCTGTCGGAGGAATCTTCACGTATACAAGGGATTGCCGAAAAAGGAGTTGGAACAATGGAAACAGCGTGTAAAATTTTAAAATCGGGGAATCCTTTGGCTAGAGGAGCGGAGAACAATGGGCAAAATTCAGCGGCAAAGTGCCGGAGAAAAGCGAGAACCAGACGGCAAACGGCGCTGGCTTAAAAATTTTGGATAGGGGAGAGATAGTTTATGCAGATGCGCACCGATCTGGCGTTGGAAGCCGCCCTGTTGGCTCAAGACGGCAAAGCCGCCGGGCTGCCCGGCGTCAGGCAGGAAAGCGAAGAGAGGGAGGACATGCGGATTACCCGTATCTTCATTGAAGGGGAGGATGGCGCACGTGCGCTCGGTCGGCCGCAAGGCACGTATATCACGGCGGAGCTACCCCCACTTACCGATGATGAGGATGACATGGAAAAGAAGGCGAAACAGCTCGGCAGCGAACTTCGTGCACTGCTACCGGCCGAGGGGACGGTTTTGGTCGTGGGGCTGGGGAACGAGGGGATTACCCCGGATGCCCTGGGGCCGCAGGCTGTACGGAAAGTACTGGCTACCCGGCATATCGAAGGGGAATTTGCGCGCAGCGCGGGGCTGGACGACTTGCGGCCCGCTGCCGTTTTTACACCGGGGGTGCTCGGCCAGACCGGGGTGGAGAGCGGGGATATGGTACGAGGCGTTTGCGGGGTGGTCCATCCGGAGACGGTGGTTGTGGTGGATGCATTGGCAGCCCGCAGCGTCGCCCGGCTTGGCTGCACTATCCAGATATGCGACACTGGTATCGCCCCGGGCTCCGGCGTGGGCAACAACCGCAAGGAACTGAATGAAGGCACTCTCGGCATCCCGGTAATAGGCGTCGGCGTTCCCACGGTAGTGGATGCGCAGACCATGGCGCTGGAACTCACCGGGCGGGAGGAAGACGCGCAGGCGGTTACTCCCCGCGGAGAAGCCATGATGGTTACGCCACGGGAGATCGACCTGCTTATCAGCCGGGCTTCGCGGATGGTGGCGATGATGATCAATGCAGCGCTTCAACCCGCTTATTCGCCGCTGTCCCTGGCCGCCGCCGCCGGCTGATCCATGTGGGCAACAGCCCGTCCGGCGGCCTGTGAGACCGGAAAGATCGGCGGCATATTCCCCGCAGATCCCGCATAGGTTGATAACGGTGATGACTATGCGGAAAAAAGCAAACCGGAAATGGGGCAAAGACGGACGGGGAAACGCCGCCCGGCCTTTGCTGGCGATAGGGACGGTAGCGGTCTGCGCAGCGCTGGCGGCCGGCGGGCTGTCGGGCGACCAGCTGCTGGCGTTCGGGCAGCGGATGGCGTTGCTCTCGGTCGGCATTATGCAACCGGAGGGCGGCGCCCAGGCGCTGAGCGGACGGCTGGACCGGTCACCTGCCGCGCAGGAAGGGGACGATGGGTCGGAGCCGATCAAAGGGCAGGACACCTCTCCCACCACCGCATCCACCACCGCTCCGTATGAACCCGGAAGCAGCGACCAGGAGGGTCCGGACCAGCCGGCGGATACCAATAAGGTGATCCCTCCCGAAGCGGGGGACGGCGGAAAGATTACCGAAAGCCGGCTCACCCTCGGCAGCACGTTTGTGCAGGGGGTGGCGATCAAAAATTCCAGCAGCGCCACGGTCAATATCGCAGAACAGCTGAAAATTGCCCCGAACCTCGGGATTACCAATACCGACGCGCCGCAGGTACTGATTGTACACACGCATACCACGGAAGCGTATATGGCGTACGACGCGGGGTATTATAACGCCAGCGATCCTTCACGCACCAAGGACAACAGCCAAAATGTCGTCGCGGTGGGGGAAGCTATCGCCACCCAGCTCCGGGCGGCGGGGATCGGGGTGATCCATGACACCACCATCCACGACAGCCCAAAATATACCGGTGCGTACGACCGGTCGGCCGCTACCATCCAGAAAAACTTGGAAAAGTACCCGTCGATTAAGGTAGTGTTGGATATCCACCGGGATGCCATCAACCAATCGGCCAACAATAAACTCAAGCCTACGGCGGTGATCAACGGCCGGAAGGCCGCGCAGATGATGATTATCGCGAGCGCCAACAATTCCGCTTCCCAGCCCCACCCCAATTGGCAGGAGAACGTGCGGCTCGCCCTTCGCCTGCAAAGCTCTCTGCATACGCAGTATGAGGGGATCGTCCGGCCGCTTTACTTGGTGAACAGCCGGTACAACCAGCACCTGACCAAAGGGTCTCTGCTGGTGGAAGTGGGGTCGGAAGCCAATACGGTGGAAGAAGCCTGCTACAGCGGGCAGATTCTCGGCAAGACGCTCGCCCAGGTACTCAATTCGTTGAAAGGAGATTAGGGAACGGGACGACGGAGAGGGCCGTTCCCCAGGATATGCAAAAGAAAAAAGAAAAATTCCGGCGGTTGCGGGCGTTCTGCGCCGCCTTTACATTGACGTTCTGCGTGCTGATGCTCGGCGTGGGGTTCCTGGTGGCGGATTACAACACCCGGCAAGTAGGTTTCGGCAACGGCAGCCTGAGGTTGGACGTGTCCACCCAGGAAGGGCGGATCATGCTCAACCTGTTCGGCCGGGAGAAGGCGGTCACCCTCTCTGACGAGATCCAGGAATGGGCGGGCCGGGTGTGGGCGCTGACCCCGCCCGCTTGGCGTGCGGAAGTCTGGTTGTTTCAAAGCGAGCGGGCAGCGGCGCCGGCGTTGCTGGATTGGGCTGGCGCAGGAGACAACGGCGGTGGTTCATGACGGTTTCCGGCCGTTTATTGGGAAATCCAGTAAAATGCCGGCCTTATTCTGGCCGGCATTTTACTGCCCGTTTCCCCAGAATGCCATGGCTTGTGGGAGGGCACGGAAAAACGGGATAGCAGGTATTCCAAAGGGGCGTACTATTCTCCGGGTGCATTCAAGCAGCTGGTAGATACCGGCGAGAGACGTTTTCCACTTATCGGACCCAGAACGTGGGGGCGTTTGGAGAAGCTTTGTAAAAAACCATTTCGGAAAATTTACAAATTCTCCATAAATTCTAGGGGACGAATGCGGTATAATGCGAAAAGTAAGGGTGTTCGAACGGGCGCACTATGAACTTTGGCAGGTTTTGGACAATAGCCTGAAAAAATTTCATAGTTTGATGGGTTTTAGCCGCCTGAATGGATCAGGCGGCGTTTTTATCGGTGATTTAGGCCGGTACCGGGGTTCCCGCGGAACGTGGAAAGGAGTTACGGCATGCTGCAGATCAAAGAGATTTCCAAGAGATACCGCACCGGAGATTTAACGCAGTCCGCGCTGGACGGGGTCAATCTCAACCTGCGGGACAATGAGTTCGTGGCTATTCTGGGGCCGAGCGGCTCGGGGAAAACGACGCTGCTCAATATTATCGGCGGGCTGGACCATTACGACAGCGGCGACCTGATTATCAACGGCATCTCCACCAAAAAGTATAAGGACCGGGACTGGGACTCCTATCGGAACCACACCATCGGCTTTGTGTTCCAGAGTTATAACCTGATCCCGCACCAGTCGGTGCTTGCCAATGTGGAATTGGCTCTCACGATTTCCGGCATATCCAAAAAGGAGAGGAAAAAGCGGGCGCTGGAGGCGTTGCAGCAAGTGGGGTTGGGGGACCAGGCCCACAAAAAGCCGAATCAGATGTCCGGCGGGCAGATGCAGCGGGTCGCGATTGCCCGCGCGCTGGTCAACAACCCCGACATCCTACTCGCGGACGAGCCGACCGGCGCGCTGGACTCGGAGACCAGCATCCAGGTGATGGAACTGCTCAAGGAGGTGGCCAAGGACCGCCTGGTGGTGATGGTCACCCACAACCCGGAGCTGGCACAGGCATATGCGACCCGAATCGTCCGGCTGAAGGATGGAAAAATCCTGGACGATTCCGATCCCTTTACGGTGGACGAAAACAAGCTGGCGCCCCCCCGACATGAAAACATGGGAAAATCGTCCATGTCGTTTCTGACCGCGCTTTCCCTCAGCTTCAACAACCTGCGGACAAAAAAAGCCCGTACGCTGCTCACCTCGTTCGCTGGGTCGATCGGGATTATCGGCATCGCCCTGATCCTGTCCATCTCCACCGGCGTGAACAACTATATTGTCGATATCCAGAAGGATACCATGACCGCCTATCCGATCACCATCGACGCGCAGTCCTTTGACCTGAGCGGCATGATGGAAGCTGGTATGGAAGCGTCCAGCCAAGAGCGGGACCACGATTTGGACGGGGTGTATTCCAATAGCCTGGGTCTCGAAATGGTCAGCAGTATGACGGCGAACATCACCGAGAACAACCTGACGGATTTTAAAAAATACCTGGATAACCCGGACAGCGAGATCCACCAATATCTGGGGGAAAACGGTATTGTCTATTCGTATGACACCAAGTTCGACGCCTACGCCTACGACCCGCACGGCGAGCTGGTTAACACCGACGGCAGCACCTTCCAAAACGGCAAGGATTCTTCGATGGCGGGCATGGTCTCGATGTCCGGGATGGGGATGATGTATTCCCCGGGGAATTTCGACGAAATCCTGCCTGCGAAGGACGGAAAGCAGATTAGTAAAGCGATGACGGATAATTACGACGTGCTGTACGGTTCTTGGCCCAAAGCGTACGACGAAGTGGTGCTGGTGTTGGACGCCAACAATGAGATCTCGGTCTCCACCCTGTACGAATTGGGGTTTCTCCCCTCCGCGGAATATAAGGAACTGATGGCGAAGATTGAAAACGGCGAGGAAGTGGAGCTGGGGCAGCATAGCTGGAGCTATGAAGACATCTGCTCGAAAACCTTCCAGCTGGTTCCCGCCTGCGACTATTATGTGGAGAGGGAAGACGGGACGTTTGAGAGCATCGCAGAGAAAAAGGAAGCGCTCAAGGAATTGGTGGACGGCGGCCTGACGCTGAAAATCACCGGCGTGGTTCGCCCTGCGGAAGATGCGGCCGCCACCCCGATCACCACGGCGGTGGGCTATACCCGCGCCCTGACCGATTATCTGATTCAGCATACCGAGGAAAGCGCGATTGTGAAGGCGCAAAAGGCCAGCCCGGATGTCAGCGTGCTCAGCGGGCTGCGCTTCGCCCCGTCGGACGATGCGGCCAAAATCGCGGACGCCAAAACCTATCTGGCGAACATGAGCGTTTCGGACAAGGCAGCGCTTTGCTCGGATATGGTCAAAATTATGTACAGCGACGATCCGCAGAAAGCGGAAATGATGCTGTCCATGAGCGAAACGCAGCTCGCCGCCGCGCTGGATCAGTATCTGTTGGACCCGGAGGACGACGTGCTGTTGATGATTTACGACAACTATATCTCTCCCGGGACCTATGACGACAACATGACGGCTTTCGGCTATATCAGCCTGGATGCTCCCTCGTCCATCAGCCTGTACGCGGACAGCTTCGAGGATAAGGATGCGATTTCCGCCAGCATAGAGTATTATAACGACACGGCGGATACCAAGGATCAGATTGTCTACACCGATTATGTGGGGCTTCTGATGTCCTCGGTAACGACGATCGTGAACATCATTACCTATGTGCTGATCGCGTTCGTCGCAGTCTCCCTGGTGGTATCCTCCATTATGATCGGGATTATCACCTATATCTCGGTGCTGGAACGCACCAAGGAGATTGGTATCCTGCGGGCTATCGGAGCGTCCAAACGAAACATCTCCCAGGTGTTCAACGCCGAAACGTTCATCGTCGGTCTCTGTTCCGGCCTGATCGGCGTGGGGCTGACCTGCCTGTTACTGATCCCGATCAACGCGATCATCCACGCCCTGGCGGGCACCGACGTGGTGAACGCCGCCCTGCCGCTGGTCAGCGGGGTGATCCTGGTGGCGCTCAGCATGGCTTTGACCCTGATCGCCGGGCTGATCCCCTCCAGGAAGGCGGCGAAAAGGGATCCGGTCACGGCGCTGCGTACCGAATAAGGCGAGTTCATAGAGCAAACGGCATAAAAAATAAAACAGAACGGCGTCATGGCCACAATGACGCCGTTCTGTTTTTTGATATACGGGAAAAGGACGCGTTTATTTTAGCAGGCCCTCGAATATTTCCACCGCCCGGATCGTATAGATTTTTGCCCTCAGCATGTGGGCGGCGAAAGCGTAACGGACGTCTTTATCCTTGAATTTTGCTACGCCCGCAGCGTCGGGTGTAACATACTTCCAGAGTTCGCCCGAGTAAACGCAGGCATGGAGATAATATTGAGCGGCTTCTCTTAAACGGCTGCTCCATTCGGGAATGGTATCGGCATACTTATCCAAAAAGCGGAAAAAATTTTCATACCCGTTAAGCATGCATAAATAATCGCAATATCCCGACCAAAATCGTTGATCGAGCGTCCTTGCGCCGTCCGTGCGATAATACCCTTCCGGGCGTTCATAGGGAAACGTCAGTTCCCCCTCGTATCGTTTGCCTGGTTCCAGGGGATCGAAATTCTCGTCCCACACCAGCATTTCCGCAAGCGCGTCAAAGGAAGAAACACCCAGGGCGGTATCTCCCAGGCGGTCGACACGCGTTGTGCGCGCTAAATATACGGCTGTACGCAAGGTGTCCCGCAATAATTGGGCGTCCATTGCTTTGGGGGTATAGTCTTCGATCAGGGTGTAGGACACCGTTTCTTCTTGCCAGGTGTCGAAAAGGTTATACTGATACGGTTCTACCCGTTTACCGGCGTCGGCAGAAGTAGAAACGCCATACAAATCATCCCCTTTATAACCGAGTATAGCCGCATAAACGCAAGGCTCCTGGATCAATACGGGGACGCCTTTATCAATCGATTTTTTGATATCGTTTTTCGCCGTCTCTATTCCGACGTGGGAAACGGTTTTCACGGTGTACGTTGCCCCAATGCGGTCCAACGCCATTTCAACGATGCTTTTGTTCCCTTCATTGTAGAAGATGCCCTGGTTGGGCAGGCCCACATATTCCGCCCAGCCTTGCTGCCAAGCGAGACGGACAGCCATTCCGGACACGCTTAACAAATAATCGTAATCGATGTATTTCGGCGCTTTTAACGCCTGTAGGGCGCGAAGTACGGCGGGGATTTCCGGCATCAGAAACGAGCCGTCTTCCATGAATTGCTGCAAAGGCATGACGCCTTCAATAAACTTTTCCTGCATGGTTTTCCTCCTTTTATTTCTGAAAATATCCGGGGCCGGCAGAAGCTCCGGCCGGTTTTCTGGTCGGCGCAGGTTCCTCACAATGCAGCGCTGAACATATACGCGCCACTATAGGGGGAGTCCTCGCCCAGCATCACTTCCGCGGTCCAGTACTTGTCCGGGTAGGGAATATTCACATCTTGGCCGAGCATCGTGTTCCGGACGGTGTCGTACATGGCGTCGCTGTCGTACCCCTCGCGGCGGTGCAGCGTCTCCGGGTCGCCGGAAAAAAGGGCGTAGGCGAATTGGGATAGAAACGGCGGCCCGGCTTTGCCGTCGTGATACGGTTCAAAGTCGAAGAAAAGGAAACCTTCCGGCACCGGCGTATCCGCCTTCATAAACCGGCCCCAGAAGCCGTGCCAAGGGCCGACGTCCACCCCCAGGCCGTAATGGTGCATCAGCAAAACATCGTAATCAAAGCCCGAGCGATAGTCATCCATGGCGTCCAGCGTACGGAACAGTTTTTCCCGTTCCGTTGGGGACAGGCCGTTTTCGTCCCGGCCGATAAAGCGCATCGCGGGCATTTTTCGGTATTCAAAGGATTCCATTTTGAAACCGTTCTGCATATTTTCGACGGTTCCGGGCATAAACAACGTCCACTGTACTGCCGCGTCGCAATCCTTCAGCGTATTGATATAGCCGTAAAAATCCACCGTATCGGTACCGGTGGGGCCGTTTTTCCCGCCTGCAATCTGTTTGCGAAAGCTGCGGTCTTTCATCAGCGAAAAATCGGAAAACAGCGCGGGCACGGCGTTTTGCAGCCGGCCGTTGCGCGTGTTTCCAGACAGTTCGCCGTCAAACCGGTCCAGCGCAGGAAACACCGCCGGATTGACCAGCCCGGCCGGCAGAGCGCACAGGTATTCCCGCAACCGCGCGTTCTGTTCCCGGAACCGGCCCAGCAAGCCCTGCATGAGAATCTGCTCATTTTCGGAGAGCTGTTCCCCGCTCCAGACGGAATCATCCAGTAGCCATTCGGTCACCTTATCGAAAGCATTGGGGTTCCGCCCCCTTGCGTCCGTGGACCAGCGGACGACCCGCTGATATTTTTCCACATCGGAAAGCATTTCGCCGCGCGGTTCGGCGGATTCCCACCAGCAAAACTCGTTCGTCAATATATAATCCATAAAAACACCTCTCTAAAAACAAATGTTTTGTTCAGCATATCATGGCTTTTCGGGAATGTCAAGCCGGAATAACAAAACAATTCGTCGCAAAGAAAACGGAAATCCAAAAGAAAAATACGTATATATTTCCTTTGCTTGCAAACAATAACAGGGCACAAAATAAGAATGCAGGGGAGCGGACGGCATTGCCGCTGACCGGCTGTTCCCTGCGGGTATATTGGAGGAATTGGATTTGAAAGCAACAGGAATTGTACGCCGCATCGACGACCTCGGACGGGTCGTCATCCCGAAGGAAATCCGCCGCACCATGCGCATCCGGGAAGGGGACCCGCTGGAGATTTTTACCGACAACGATGGCGAGGTCGTCTTCAAAAAGTATTCGCCGGTGGGCGAAATGTCGCCCTTTGCCGCGCCCTATGCGGACGTGATGTCCCGCGCCTGCGGTATGCCAGTGCTGATCTGCGACCGTGACCACGTAGTAGCGGCGGCCGGGGTATCCCGTAAGGAATTCATGGAACGCCGCATTTCGGCGCAGTTGGAGGAAATTATCGAATCCCGCCGTACCCAGGTCGCGGTGGCGGGGGACGCCAAGCGCACCCAGCCGGTGGAGGGGATTGAGAGGTATGCTGCGGTAACCGCCCCGATCCTGGCCGCCGGCGACGTGATCGGCGCGGTTTGCATGCTGCTTCCCGAAACTGGCGCGGTTCCCGGGGAAGGGGATGTGAAGCTGGCGCAGGTCGCGGCGGCGTTCCTTGGACGGCAGATGGAAGAATAGATGAGAAAAGCGCTGCAAAGATTTTCTTTGCAGCGCTTTTCTATTCGGCGTTTACCAGGCGTTAAAAAATAGGTTATACCGGTGCTTCTTCGGGCGGGTCCGGACGAGGGGCATATTTGCGCTGGTAACGCGGGATCAGGATGAGGAAAACGATGATCAGCGGGACTGACGCACCGATCCAGGCGGACGGCCCTGCCACACAGATTCCGGTGAACCCGATCAACGGCGGAAGAATAAAGGCGATGGCGGTGCGGAGCACCAGCTCGATGCCGCCTCCCACCAACGTCACCATAGAGGCGCCCATCCCTTGCAGGGCGTTGCGGAAAACAAAAAGCAGGCCAAGCATGAAGTAGAAGACCGACGTAATATACATGTATTGCCGGGCGTAGGCCATTACCTCCGGTTCGTTCCCGCCGACAAAGAGGGTGACGAACCAGTCGCCGGCGACAAATACCAGCAGCGTAACGATTACGCTGACCACGGTGGAAAGCGCGGCGCATTTCCACACCCCTTCTTTTACTCGATCGATCCGGGCGGCGCCGAGGTTTTGCCCGGCGTAGGTCGCCATGGTGACGCCGAAGGTGTTCATCGGCTGGGTACAGATCTGCTCTACCTTCGATGCGGCGGTATATCCCGCCGCCGCATTGGAACCGAACGAGTTGATCGCGCCCTGGATCGCCATAACGCCGATAGCGGTAATCGAGAACTGGAAAGCCATCGGCAGGCCGATTTTCAAATGCAGCCCGATCAGGGACCAATTTAGCTTCCAATCCCCTTTTTGAAAGCGGAGGATCGGAAAGCGTTTAGCTACGTAAAGCAAGCAGAGCAAGCCGGATACAACTTGGGAAATGATGGTCGCCACCGCCGCGCCGACCACCCCCATGTGGAAGGTGATGATGAACAGCAGGTCCAGCCCTACATTGAGCAGGGAGGACAGGATCAGGAAATACAGCGGGGTGCGGCTGTCGCCCAGTGCGCGTAGGATGCCGGCGAGCATATTGTAAAAGATAGGAGCGGCCATCCCCAGAAAGATGGTGAAAATATAGTTGTAGGCGTCCGCAAACATATCGTCTGGGGTGTTCATCAGCATCAGGAGCGGACGGGTGGCCAGGGTGCTTACCAGGGTCATCACCACGGTCAGCGCAATGCACAGGTACACCGACATAGCCACCGCATTGCGTAGCCCTTTTTCATCATTCGCGCCGAAGCGCTGGGAGATTACCACCGAAAAGCCGCTGGTCACTCCCATAGCAAACCCCATAATCAGAAACGAGATCGCCCCGGTGGACCCCACCCCGGCGAGAGCCTGCGTGCTGACGAAGCGGCCCACGATCATCGTGTCCACCATATTGTAAAGCTGCTGAAAAATATTCCCGATCAGCAGCGGTAGGGAAAAGGTGAGGATCAGCCGTACCGGGCTCCCCTGCGTCATGTCTCTGGTCAATAGCGTTCTTCCTTCCTCCGTTGTAGCGACCGACGGCTTTCCGCCTTTTTCGCACAAAGTCGCCAGAAAAAGCCTTCCTGAGACAAACCAGGAAGGCTTTTTGGCATATCAATAGTTTATCCGTTAAACAATATACGGTGGAATAAGCGGGAAGTCAAGACCGCAATCTTTCCGGTTTTTCGGCCTGCTGAACGACCCATCTTCGTATAGTTTGCGCGTAAGGGCAGGTAATTATTGTCAGAAAGCG
>CAMMRL010000017.1 GCA_946499275.1 uncultured Clostridia bacterium
AGCTGATCCCCCCCTTAATCGGGTTTTCCCGATACCCGAAGTAGGAGGTGACCTTTCCCTCCGCCAACGGCTTAGCCGCCCTCTGGTTGATGGTTAGCGGTGCAAACGTCGCCCCTTCCGGCGCGTAGAGGACTTTCGGTTCGCTCACGGCCAGGTCGTCACCACCCGCCGCCACGGTGGTTGCCGTTGTGCCGGTAGCCGTCGTGGTGGTGGTTCCATTTCCAGCGGTTGTGGTGCTTCCCGCACTTGCAGCCGGTGCCGTCGTGCTCCCGGCCGCCGTACTGCCCGCCGTGCCGCCGGAGGACTCTCCCCCGCCGCTGGCGGGGCTGTCCAACAGGGCCGCCAGGGTGGCGACGATAGAGTTGCTCATAATCGACTGGTTAAAGCTCTGACGAAGCTGCGCAAACGCCGATCCACCGATCAGGCGGAACACCAGTGCGATCAAGATTACCACCAGACAGGAGATGCTCTGCACCGCGACGAGTTGCCATCCCGCAGCGCCCGCTTTTTTCTTTTCCGATGAACGCGGCGACCGGCGGGGTCTTTCTTCCGGCATTATCCTTCACGTCCTTTCCAGGCAGAAAAGTCTCTGTTTCATTACGGTTTCCAAGGAACCTTTCCGGGGGCCCTTTGTCCGATTTATGAGGAAAGCGCAGGGGGATTGCCGCGCGGCAATCCCCCTGCCCCTCGCCAGCCGCTATACGATGATGCAGATTAAGCCGCTGCATCCTTCGTTGATGATCCGTTCCACGGTTTCCTTGAGTTTGATACGGGCGTCGCCCGGCATCCGGTACAGTTTGTTGTGCAGCCCTTCGTTGACTAGGCCGTACAACGATGTGCCGAAGATGTTCGACTCCCAGATTTTGTTCGGGTTTTCTTCGAATTCCCGCAGCAGGTAATTCACCAGATCCTCCGACTGCCGCTCGGAACCGACGATTGGGGAAACCTCGGTGGTGATATCCGCTTTCATCATGTGGATGGACGGGGCCTGCGCCCGCAGGCGGATGCCGTACCGGCCGCTCTGGCGGATGATCTCCGGCTCGTCGAGGGTCATCTCCTCCAGCGAGGGCATGACGATACCGTAGCCGGTCGCTTCCACTTCATCCAGGGCGTTCTTGATCTTGTCGTATTTTTTCTTGACGGCGGCCAGCTCCACCATGCAGGACATCAGCGCCGCTTCCCCGTCGATTTCCAGGCCGGTGGTTTCCCCCAGCACCCGATAGAACAGGTCGGGCTGGATGGTGACTGCGATGGATGCGCTGCCTCGGCCGAGCTCGATGGAGGTCATCCGCGCGCTGTCCACATACTCGCACTGTAGGATATCCCCCGTCATCGCGGAGACGTTGCTGATTTTATGGACCAGTTCCGCCGCATGGCGTACTGTATCAAAGACCGAGCGGCGGATTTCATTGTTTTTATCCAGTCCGGTCAGCCATTTCGGCAGTTCCACCGCGATTTCCCGCACTGGGAATTCGAACAGCACCTTTTCCAGGATCCGGCGGATCTCCGCTTCGTCCATCTCCAGGCAGTTGACCGGGCAGACCGCCACCCCGTATTTCGATTCCATCGACGCCGCGAGGTTCAGCGTTTCCGGCGTAGTGGGGTTCATCGTGTTAAGCAGTACCACAAAGGGCTTGTTAATCTCCTTGAGTTCGGAAATTACCCGCTCCTCCGCCTCTTCGTACTCTTCCCGCGGGATTTCGGTGATCGAGCCGTCGGTGGTCACCACTAAGCCGATGGTCGAGTGTTCGGTAATCACCTTCTGCGTGCCGATTTCCGCCGCCATGTTGAAGGGGATTTCTTCCTCAAACCAGGGCGTTTTCACCATCCGGGGGGCGTTGTTTTCAATGTAGCCCAGCGAGGACGGGACGATATACCCCACACAGTCGATCAGGCGGACGTTCATGGTCGCCGTACCGTCCACGGTGATGGTCACCGCCTGTTCCGGGATAAACTTCGGCTCGGTGGTCATAATAGTCCGGCCGGCCGCCGACTGGGGCAGCTCGTCGGTCGCGCGGTCGCGGCGGAAATCGCTTTCAATGTTCGGGATAACCAGCGTATCCATAAACCGCTTGATAAAGGTGGATTTGCCAGTGCGCACCGGGCCGACGACGCCGACATAAATATCGCCCTGCGTGCGCTGGGCGATGGTATCGTAGATGTTGCTTCCTTCCATCACTTTCTTCCTCCTCTCAGCATAATGGCACAAGCAGCATGGAATCCTTGGTCAGCACGTCGCAGGAAAGCGCGTTTTCCTCCATCACCGCATCCATGGAGGTATGGCAGGCTTTGGCGATTTCCCAAAGGGATTCGCCGCTGCCTGCGTAGTAGATCTTCAGCGCTGCTTTTTCCGTCGGGAAAGACGCGTCCTCGTTGGCTGAAGCGGCCGATACGGCGGAAAAACTGTCCGCCGTATAGCAGCGGCGGGTGACCGACAGATCGGCGCGGATTTCCACCTGCCCCGCGCCCGTCATGCTGTAATCCACATCCATCACGCGGACATCCGATTCCACGGCGTCGCAGTCGTCGTCGTATTCCAGGTTGAAGTCGCCCGGCCGCTCAAAGTAAGAGGTAATCCCCTGCGCGTCCTTGGCCAGCATGGAGATGGTCATCCGGCCGGTAATTTTCGTGCGGCCGTCCTCGCAGGTTTCGGAAACCGGCACCGCGTCGCACCAGATGTCCATAATCTGCGCCACGCCGTCCTCCGGCAGGTCGAGCGTTTCCTTGATGATGGAATCGCTGTGCCGGATATCCTTCAAGCATTCGGTATCCAGGCGCCGCGTTTCCAAGCTGAGCGGGCAGCAGGTGGAATAGGCGTCGGTTACCACCTCAGCCATGCCGTTGCGGTAGCACTGGACGCTCGCCAGAATCTTGACGTTGATCTCCAGAAGCCGGTTTTCACCGTTCTGATTGGGGGTAATCTGGACGTCGCAGGTTGAGATGTCCAGCCGCACGTCGCAGCGCCATTCCTCGTCCAGTCCTTCCACGTCGATGATCTGGCTGAACGGGATTTCGTGTCGTACCTGCTGCGTTTCGCCCGTGTCGGCGTCGCAGATATAGAGGTTTTTCATCATCAAATCGCCTTTGACAATGATTTTGTTGGCCAGAAGCTTGCAGTCGTTCAGTATAGGGACCGCGTCGCCGCGCACCAGGGTAACCGCCGCTGGCTTGCCCTGTCCCAGTTCCAGCACCTCGCTGAGGGTGAAGGATTTTTCCGTGGAGGCGGCGGGTACCGAGTACGCGACGGTATTCTTGCGGGTATAGACGGTATCCCCCGCCAAAGCGGTTACCACGTCGGCACCGCCTTCCGCCTGCATCTTTAGTCGGACGCTGAACGCTCCGTGGATATCCAGCCGCCGTGGGCTGGTGGCGCGGCAGTTGCAGTAATCCGCCTTTGCCGTCACCCAGGCGCAGGGTACACCCACGCCAATTTTCACCGGGAAGGTGCTGGTAAAGGGCTTGGTAAATTCACAGCAGTGCACGCATTTGCGCACCTCGTCCAGATACAGCACCTGGATGACCGCCACGCCGTCCACCAGCATCCGATCGCCGCTGAGTTGTTTGGACTGCACCACCGGGCGGAGAGTGCATTTCAGCACCGCCGCGATATCCGGATAATAATCGGGCAGCATGAAATCGCAATCGACCGGGCGCTCATCAAATCCGTCAAACAGGGTTTCCGGAACGGCGATGGCTTTGTTTATCACCTTGAAATCCATGTAGGCTCCTCTCCTTTGCGCTTTCTCTACGACAAATATATGTGACCTGTCCACCGAGTATGACGCTGCCGTTTACTTTTTTCCCGCAAAAAAGCCGCCCGTGCACAGGCGCTGCAGCGAATTGCATCACAGCCTATGCACGAGCGGTTCGGTTTATCCCTATTTGCCAAAAATATATCTGTAATTTTTTGTCTGTATGTCCGGCTTTCCCTTTCCACGTCCGCTTATTTTCTTTTCAACAATCCGACGGCTGCGACAATCAACCCGATAATCTAGCGGATAATTCTTCACCATTCGCCATAACCCTCGCCAACAGCAACGCCGTTGAGAGGTAATATTGGCCTCTCATCAGAAAAAATTGGCGATAAAGTGCGGTTTAGAGTAAAAAATCCCCCGGAGGTCTTCGGACTCGGCGGTCTCTGCCGGGATCCGCCCCGCGAAAGCGAGTTCTTCGAGCGTCCCCGTCCCCACGATCAGCCGGGAAAAGTCCCCGACGGACAGCGCGAGCGCCGGCTCCTTCTCGGTGCGAGCGATCTGCACGGCCCCGCCGTCCCGGTACACCAAATGATAGCGGCCGGTATTTTCCGTCAGGACCGGATCCTCCACCGCGATAACCGCTTCGCCGCTTCCCCGATATCTGGCAACTTCCAGCGCTTTGCAAACGTCGATAACCCGTACCATCCCACGAAACTCCCGCTCCCGGCGTACACCTTCCGCCTTCCACTCCGGCACAAGCGGCGTAATCGCCCGATCCAGCGGCAGGCTGATCATGATCCGGTCAGCATAGGAACGGAAAGCATGCGCCAGATTCAACAGGCCGCAGAAACCCTGGACATCGGCAAAGAAAAACTCTTCGCATTCGATCACCCGATCCTTTTTCTGGAACGTGACCGCCCCTTTCGGTGCCCCTTCGTCGTTTTTCCACACATAGGTATAACGGCACTCCTTCTCCGGCCGAACACGGCGGAGCCGCTCGTAATCCATCTCTTCCCTAGCGACCATCATATTGTACCGGGAAGCGAAGGCCTCATACACTGCCCGGTAAGCCGCCACATGCTCCCCTTTTTCCAACAGGTATGCGTTCCCCTTTACTTCGGGAAACGGCAGATGGTCCGCAACCGGGATCCAGGTGTTCATCTGTTCACAGCCCATGCCGTAGCCGAATTGGGCGTAATATGCCGTGCTAAAGGGGTACAAATAGGAAAACAGCGTCCCCTCCTCCCGCATCTCCCGGAGTGCGGCGGCAAAACAGGCTCGTACCGCTCCTCGGCGGCGGTAGGCCGGCAGCGTAGACACCCCGCCGATCCCCCGCATGGCGACGGTCTGCCCGTCGAAGTATACAGGAAAGGGGGTCGCGGTAATCACACTTATCATGGTTTGATCGTCGTCTTCAAACGCCGCCCAACGTTCCATATACTGCCGTTCAAACCGTCCGCAGGGGGTTCCTAGAATGTCCCGCTTCATTTCCTCGTTGGTGCGTTCATCCTGCATGGGAAATTCAAAAGAGAGGTGAAATACCTCCTCCGCACGCCGTAGTTCCTCTTCCCGTATTTTCCGAACGATCATAATGCTGTTCCTTCCTGCTATATATATTGTTGATATGCAATGGCATGTTTATTGTAGCAAGTCGCGTCAAAAAAGGCAATCACTTCCCGAAAAGAGAAAAAAGAAGAAAAAGAATGACAGTGTTGCAACATTTTTCTGCATCAATTTACAATTTTGTCTTCTTTCCCCCCTTCCCTTGTTTTGTCCCACTGACTGTGCTATGCTGAACATGCGCTGTTTGCGGCAATCTTACATTAAACTCGGGGTGTCGGCTGATGAAAAAATTCACAGTCCTTTTCTTTACCACCATTGTTGCGGTTTTGTTTGCTCTCCCGTTTTCTCCATCCGCTGTTGCGCAGGAAGACGAAACTGCGGAAGATATAACTCAAGATTGTACCTTTTTAGCGGATGATAATGCCGCTTCCCTACCGAATCTGAAAGACAATACGGTAACCACGGTTTGGAAAGCGCCGGCCGGGGCCACGCTGACCATCAACAGCGCTTCCCCTATGGCCGGGCTGTATATATCCTGGGACCGCGATGCCGTCGGCTGGTCGCTCAAGACCCACAGGGACGGCAGGGCCATCCCCTTAACGGAAGGAGGAACCGACGGCTTCCTGCATGAGTATATACCGTTGGATAAAGAGGAATATTCACTGACCATCACGCTCAAGGAAGCGGCCGTTATCACCGATATTCGGGTGTTGTCCCCCGGCAGCCTTCCTTCCTGGGTGCAAACCTGGAAGCCGATGCTGGAAAAGGCGGATATGCTGGTGTATTCCACCCATGCGGACGATGAGCTGCTCTGGTTCGGCGGCACGCTCCCCACTTACGCAGGGGAATACCAGATGAAAGTTCAAGTGGCGTACCTGATTTATCATGGGGCCGCACGGGGCGAGTATTTCCGCTGCCATGAACTGCTGGACGGCTTGTGGGCCGTCGGCGTACGGAACTATCCCATGATCTGGCGGGAATTCGACGATTATTATTGCAGCAGCCTTGCCCAAGCACAGGCGAAATACGATGAAACAGCTATGCAGGAATATGTGACTATGCTCCTCCGCCGATTCCGGCCAGAGGTGGTCATCGCGCAAGATGAAAAAGGGGAATACGGCCACGGCGTTCACCAGCTCGCCGTCAAAGTGATGAAGGACGCGATCGGCTTCAGCGCCGATTCTTCCCAATTCCCGGAATCCGCACAGGAATTTGGGGTATGGAATATCAAAAAATGCTACCTCCATCTGTATCCGAAAAACACGGTGGTGATGGACTGGAACCGGCCGCTCAAAGCGTTCGGCGGCAAAACTGGGATCGAAATGGCGATCGAGGGCTACCAATACCACAAATCGCAGACCTCCAAATGGTTCCGGGTGGAAGGGGAAGGCAGTAAATACGACTGCCGTAAGTTCGGCCTGTACTATTCAACGGTAGGGCCGGATGTGGAGAAAAATGATTTTATGGAAAATATTCCGCCGGAATCGCTGGTGACCACCGCACCGCCGACTACGGAACCCCCTCCCACCACGACCACCTTGGCCCCCACCGACTCCAGCGCAGAACCGACCCTTCCGGTCCAAGGCGGCGTTGTAAGTACGTCCCCGAAGGAACCGCCTTCCTCCGGAGGGGTGATTGTCTGGGTAGTTTTGACGATCCTCGGGATTCTGTTGATCGGGGTGATCGCCCTTCTATGCTACCTTTGGATCTGTGGACAACGTAAACGTGGAAAAGGGGCCAAGCGTTTCCGCTTTGGCGGTAAACGCTGAGGGGTACACACCGTTTCGCAGCTGTGCACGGTATCGGCAGGTCTTCCATCATAGCCTGGAATCCCGGCGATAGTGAAAACGTTCCCGGAGATTTCGTGAAGATAATTTATAACCTCCCGACGGAGCCGGGAGGTTATAAAGTTGCCTTCGGAGAAGCAAAAGTTGGTGCGCGGCTTGGGAAGGGGGAAGAATTCCTGATATCGAAATAAACAAGCAGCACTTCAGAGCACGAAGTGGTGAAAAGCCCTCTTTCCTTTGCCGTGGCGCCCGATTGGAACGAAGCTGAAAAAAGTTTTGGAAAATTGCAAAATATACTTGATTTTTGGAAAAGGATTCATTATAATAATCTAGCGCCGCGTGAGCGGTACAAATTAATAAAAGTGGAGAAGTCGCGTAGCTGGTCGAGCGCGCACGATTGGAAATCGTGTAAACGTTAAAAGCGTTTCGAGGGTTCGAATCCCTCCTTCTCCGCCACGTCGGAGCAAGCTTTATATCGCTTGCTCCGATTTTTTTGTAAAAATCGGAGCGCACTCACGCCGCTGCCCCTTCCCGCTACCAACTTTTTGTGAGTTACGAGGGTTCTACTCTCTCATCCTAAACCGATGAAAAAATCTTTTTCATCTGGCTTTCAAAAATAGAAATCGGTCGAAAAAGTAGAACTTGCTTTTGAGACAGGTTCTTGTTATGATTAATATAGTTAATAATTGTGTAAATTAATTTATGAAAGGTGGCAAAAACGTGAGCGCTCCTAACATTATTTCATTTCAAACCCGACTTGATGAATTCTATTTTCTCGGCATAGAAAACTTCGTTACAGAAAATGCAAATTTCGGAGCGCTTTGGGGTAATTTTTTTTAATAAGGGAGGATATGATGTCATTGCTCCTTATCAAACAGATCCAAATTGTGTCAATATATGGTTTAATAATATATCCGGAGAAAAAATTTACTATCAAGGCAAATTTGTAAATGCATCAGCAAAAATTCCCGATGGTTATACATTGACAAAATTCCCTTCAAGCGACTATTTTGTAACCACCACAGAATGGCTACCCTCTTATGAAGAAACCATGAATCATATTAACCACGATTATTATAAAAACGCACAAACTCCCGCGGGATATAAAACACGCAACGAAACTGATAATGGAATATTTCTGATTGACGGTCTTTTCTGTTTGGCATCCCCATTCCGCCAGAATCTTCAGGTGGCCTTTTTTCTGGACGGTTTGAACATCGAGACGACCGCGACCTTTTACGGGCACCCCGATACACACCCCACCTTTAGGATGGAGTATGCGGCTAAATACCCCAAATACGTCCGCACTTATGGGCCGGCCCAGAGGATATACGTGCCACCGCTAACATCCAGAAAATTCAGATTTACAGCTATGAGGATGGGTCTGGTAAGATCATCGTTGATTTAATAAAAAAAGAGCTTATAGGATCGAACTTTGAACCAAGACCGGAAGAAAGGGAGCTTTTTTCTCAAAGCATACCAAACCCGCATGAATCAGGCATTCATGCGGGTTGTTTTTTGTTCCCTCTTTGCCTAAAGGATCCGAACAACAAATCGAAAATTGTTGCCCGGAATAGTTTTCACGCTGTGGAACCACTATTCGATTTTGTTACGGCAGCATCGCCCGGAATTCGTCTTCATGGATAACCCGAATACCGAGCTGCTGCGCTTTAGCCAGCTTACTCCCGGCATCCTCCCCGGCGAGGACGATGGTGGTTTTTTTGGATACGCTGCCGGAGGTTTTACCGCCGTACCGTTCGATGATAGCCGCCGCCTCATCCCGCTTAAGCGTGGGAAGTGTGCCTGTGAGTACAAAAGTCATCCCGGCAAACCGGGTGTCGATGCCAGCGTCATCCTCTTCTTCCGCGCTTTGCCGCTGCATATTCACCCCCGCCTGTCGAAGCTGTTCCACAAAATGGCGGGACTGCGGCATGGCGAAAAAGCGGACGACGCTTTCCGCCATGATTTCCCCAAAACCATCGATAGCGCTGACCTCCTCCGGGGACGCCTGCATTACTGCATCCATGGAGCCAAATCGGTTGGCCAGCAGTTTGGCCGCTTTCTGCCCCACATGGCGGATTCCCATCGCAAAAATCACCCGGAACAGATCGACGGATTTCGATTTTTCGATTGCCGCCAGCAAATTTTCCGCGGATTTGTCCCCCATCCTCTCCAATGCGGCAACGTCTTCCTTTTTTAGGCTATAAAGATCAAAAGCGTTACAGACGAGCCCGGCGTTCACCAACTGTTCCACGACCGCCGGCCCTAACCCTTCAATATCCATGGCGTCGCGGGAAGCGAAATGGATCAGATTCTGTATCCGCTGCGCCGGACATTCCGGGTTGTTACATCGAAGCGCGGCTTCCCCTTCCTCCCGCACTGCCTCCGATCCGCAAGAGGGACAGCGATGCGGCATTTGGTAAACCGGCGCACCCGGCAGGTGCGCTTCCACACGCACCACCTCCGGGATAATGTCGCCGGCTTTGCGCAGCACCACGGTGTCGCCAATAGACAGCCCCTTTTCCAGAATGAAATCCTCATTATGCAGTGTGGCGCGGCTGACCGTGGTACCGGCGAGGGTCACCGGCTCAAACACGCCGGTCGGCGTCAGCACGCCGGTACGACCCACGTTGATTTCCACATCCAGTAAAGTGGTTTGCTTTTCCTCGGGTGGATATTTGTAGGCGGAGGCCCATTTGGGGAATTTCGCCGTACTGCCAAGCCACTCCCGCTGCGAAAAGTCATTTACCTTTACAACAGCGCCGTCAATATCAAAAGGTAGAGAACCGCGTTTTTCCCCGATCCGCTCCACCTCTTCGATCACTTCGTCGATTGAGGTGAACACCGAATAGAAGGGGATGATATGAAAACCCAATTCTTTCATTCTCTCCAACGATTCGGCATGAGAGGAAATGGTTTCGCCCTCGATAAGCTGGAGATTGAAAACAAAGATGTCTAGGTTCCGTCCCTTGGTTACCGAAGCATCCTTCTGCCGAAGGGAACCGGCCGCGGCGTTGCGGGGATTTTTGAAGGTCTTCTCCCCCGCCAGTTCCTGCCGCTCGACCAGGGCGGCGAAACTCTCCCGCGGCATATACACCTCCCCGCGTACGATGATACGGGCCACGGGGCTGGCCAATTTTTGGGGAATGCTGCGGATCGTCCGGAGGTTGTGGCTGACGTCTTCTCCCGTCTGCCCGTCCCCGCGGGTCGCCCCCTGGACGAAACGGCCATCCACATATTCGAGGGCGATGGACAGCCCGTCGATTTTCGGCTCTACCACATACTCGGGGTTCTGGACGGTTTCCCGAACCCGGCGGTCGAATTCCCGCAATTCGTCGAACGAAAAAACGTCTTGCAGGCTTTCCAGCGGCACCTCGTGCCGCACAGGGGCGAACTGCGCGGATACCGCCCCCTGTACGCGTTGGGTGTAGGAATCCGGTGTAATAAGCTGGGGATATTCCTCCTCCAGCCGGCGAAGTTCCCGGGTCAAGGCATCGAACGCATCGTCCTCGATTACTGGGGAATCTTCCTCATAATATAAGCGGCTGTATTCGTTGATCTGGTCGCGAAGTTCTTCCACCCTGCGGCTGGCTTCCTCAAATTCCACGTCTTTCCAACCCCTTCTCCTATTGTTCCCAAGCCGTATTCCTGGCTGACCGAAGCACACGGCTAGGCGGCAAACCGTTTCTCGATATTACCGTGTCCGAAAATGCGGCCCGGTATACGCGTCATATACGCGGGCAACCGCCTTTATCGCCTATGCATCTGAGAGAATATTATAACAAATCCTCCGCTAAGATGCAAAAAAATCGATTAGGAATGGGTAATCGCCGCCCAATCCGGCACTTCCCCCACCAGGATGGTTTCGGCGGCCGTAAAGCCAGTTTCCACCTCCACGGCGGTATCCTCACCCGGCAGCATCGCATATACCGTAACCTTGACATCCAGCATAATCTCGTGACACGTCTGGTTAATCCCCGCGCCCTCGAACGAATTATCGAAGCTGGTTTGTACAGTGGAATTCATCGGCACCTTGACGCTGATTTCCGGTCCCCGCCCGGTCAGCAGCCCTCCGCTCAGGATGCTCCCGATCGGGATTTTTACCGTTTGTACATCCTGCTTTTCCAATTCTTGCAGCACCGCGTCCCCAACCGCTGCTTTCAGGCGGTTCATATTGGCCGTGTTAGTGGAAACGGATAGGATATTCCCATCCTCGTCCTTAGTGACGGACGCCAAATCATCGTACCTCAAATTCATTTCATCCAATACGCGCTGCACCGCATCGTTCATCGCTTTGGTCGCTGTGGTGGTTGCCTGGTTGATTCCATAGGTTTTGAGCATCGGCCGTATACGGATATCCGTTAATGCGACCAAGCCCGCAACCAACAGGATAAACAGCATTAGAAAAAGCCGCCAGCGGCCTGTTTTCCTCCTTGGTCTGTTTTTTCGTCGTATTCCATACCGGCGCATAAAAAGCCCCCTTTTCCAAACGAACGGCGTAAAAATTCCGTATTTTCCGTGTACACCCTATTTTACGCATAAATTGGTCGTTTGGTGAAAAAGGAGAAGGGCTACAATGCATTTCCCCCCGAAATCGGGGCTATCCTAGAAGATTCGATAATCCTTGCGCAGCAGCAAGGTTGCGAATGGGACGGTAATAACGTCGCAAAGAGGAGCAGCCATAAGCCGCCCCTCTTCCCCCTCTCCCTCCTTTTGGTCCCATAGAAATCGGAAGGCGGGGGACAGCATCTTTATTCTCTACGGAAACATGATCAACAAAAAACAAGGCAAAGGGAACATTCCCCTTGCCTTGTTTCGGCCTTTATCCACTTCTATAATAATTACTGCTCTATGTAGGTTTCTTTCTTGATGCCAAAAATTTTACGCAGGATACCGCCGACCATTTTCGGGCTCTTTACAATCACTATTTTCATCGCTGACCATCCTCCATTCAATTTCTGACCAGAGAAACCCCGAGCAGCACCAATGCTGCCGCGGCCAATACCAGGATAAGCTGCGCCGGGCAGAGGGACGCCACCAGCAGCCCCGCGCCAAACGCCGCGAAACAAAGGCCCCCGCTATTGCACCGTCTCATACTACTAACACCGTCCCTCCTGCTGATATCGACCACGGCGATTTCCCGTGTCTTAGTACCAGCATATTCCGATACGGTGAAAGTGGTGTCAGTCTTTTGAAAGAAAAATCTGAAGGATTCCCGCGTTGAATTCGATTTCGACAGGGTCGGCGCCGCGGAACTCGTTACTCACTCCCAAGGGGAAATCCGGAGTGAGCATCGCGTTTTCCAGCTCATATTCCGCGTTCTTTACCCAAAGGCCGGAAACCGGCCCGCCGTAAGGGAGCAAAGACAGCTTCATCCCCGGCGCCGCTTCGACACGGTGCTTCCCAGGGAGTACCATCTCGGTCCATCCGTGTTCGTCCGCCAGGACAGCCCGCGCCCCCTGCCCGCATAAAAAGGCCAGCACAGCGAAATTGGCAACCGTATGGTCCAGCCGCCCGCCGGTGCCTCCTAGTATCAAAAACTCTCGGAACCCTCGATCCAGCGCCAATCTCGCCGCCGCCATGGTATCGGTATCGTTCTTTTTCACCGGCAAAACCGCTACCGGAACCGTCTCTTTGTGTTCCTGCTTGGCGGAGGAATCAAAATCCGCAACGATTAGATCCGGGGACAGCGACAACCGTCGGGCAAGCCGCACTCCGCCGTCCGCGGCGACCACCCAGTCATCCGGCCGGAGCAGCGGGCGCAGCGCTTCCGGATCGCCTACCGGCCCGGACGCGCAAATCAGGCAACGCCGGCCCGGACGCACATGCTGGGAAGCACCGACGTTTTGCCCACTAATTTCCTGCATGGTATTCCCTCGCTTTTACTGCCAAGTCTTCCAGTCCTTCACTTCATCGTACATCGCCTTATAGCTTTCGTGGCGTTGCGGGGAGATTTTCCCTTCCGTCACAGCTTCCAGTACTGCGCAGCCCGCTTCTTTGGTATGGGAGCAGCTTGTAAAACGGCACTGGCCAAGCAAAGGGACAAATTCCCGAAAACAGTAGGGCAGTTCTTCCTTATAAATCCGTTGGATCCTCTCCAGATCCAGCGAAGCAAAGCCTGGAGTATCTACGATATAACCGCCGTTTTCCAGAGGAAACAACTCGGCAGAGCGGGTGGTATGCCGTCCTCGGCCTAATTTTTGGCTGATCGCCCCGGTCTCCAGCGAAAAGCGGGGATCAATGACGTTCAGCAGGCTGGATTTGCCAACGCCCGAATTCCCAGTAAAGGCAGTGACCTTTCCGCCTAGGAAACAACGGAGTGGTTCCACGCTTTTGTCCAACCGGGCGGATACCGAAAACACCTCAAATCCTGCACGGCGGTATATCCGCACCCATTCCACAGGATCCTGCAGATCAATTTTGTTGATCACCACAATTGGCTCTACATGGTTCCATTCCGCCAGGGCGAGCATCTTATCAACCACCAGCGGGCTGGGCGCTGGCTCCGCCATGGAGACCACCACAGCAAGATAATCCAGATTAGCCACTGGCGGGCGGACTAGGCTGTTTTTCCTCTCCTCGATCCTGTCTAGCGAGCCTTTTCCGTCCGGCAGGACCGATATGACCGCCCGGTCTCCGGCAACCGGCGTCAGCCCTTGATTGCGGAATATCCCGCGGGCGCGGCATTCGTATACTGTATCGGCGGCCTCTACATAGTAGAAGCCGCCGATACATTTGCGGATAATGCCGTGTAATATACGGGTGTCTTCGGGCGCTTTTGCCGCATACGGCGATAAACCGTTGGTATTCAATTTTTCGTCGGCCTTATCCTTCATCCGGCCGGTATCCTTGCGTTGCTGCGCCATAGAACGTCCCTTTTCCATCGGTCATTGGAGAAAACGATCCAGCAAGGTATCCGTATCAGTCGGTATCGTTGGATCGGTCGGTACCGTTGGATCGGTCGACGGCGCCTTGTCTTCCTCGTACACGAAAGAATTGCTAACCGTTTCGGTAAATTGGCCGGTGGTTCCATTCACCGTATATTTCCGGTAGGTTTCCAGCCCCTTCCCGACTTCGCCGACCAGGATGGTTACATCATACGTATCCTTCTGTTCGGTAAACACCAGCGTGGGTGACCCGTAAGCGCTCGCTAGGATATTGCTGAGCGACTGATCGGCATCTTCCACGCCGCCGACCAATACTTTGACATTGATCAGAGCGGAGGAATTGGGATTGGACGGCGTCGGCAGAGCCAGGGGGATCTTGACATCGCAGTAGCCGGAACTGACGACCAGCTTGACTTCCTGTCCCGGTGCCAACATGTCACCCGGCTTGGGATCCTGCGAAATGACGTAGTTTTTCGGCAGAACGTTGCTGGAATCGGTGCTGTTCTGATACTGGATATTGCTTTCGTTGACAACGAAGCCCTTTTCCTGCAATGTGGAAATGGCTGAATCCTTCAATGCCTTTTCTACATTCGGCACTTCGATATCTTCTACCGGTTCCTTGCCGGAACTGACAAACATGCTGATCGTGCTGCCCTTCGCCGCCTTCTCGCCGGGGGACGGGCTGAGCTTGATCACCATTCCCGCTTCTACCTCGTCGCTGGGCTGGTCGAACTTCTGGACGACAAATCCCTTGTCTTCCAGCCGCTTCTGGACGACGTCGCTCGACTCGTTCACGCCGAGCACAGGCACTTCAACCATCTGCGGGCCGGTACTGATGGTCAGGATAATCGTATCCTTGATCTTGCGTTTCACAGGGCTTTTCGGGTCCTGATCCAGGATGGTGCCTTTTTCTTCGTCGCTGCTCTTTTCAATATGCTGAATATCGAACTTATCGCCGTATTCTTTGACAACGTCTTCGTACATCTGGCCAATAAAGTTGGGGACAGTGATCTCTTCCTTCGATTCCCCGCTGTTGAGTTTCAACAGCGCAACCGCGCCGACAAACAGCAACGCCACCAATACGAACGCGCCGGCCACCGCAGCGAGAATCGGGATTACCGGAGGCCCCTTGCGGGGTTCCTCTTCCTCCAACTCTTCCTCATCGCCGGCCGACCCCCCTGTGTCCTCTCCTCCCCCTTTTACGCGGGTGATCGCTTCCACAAAACGGGTCGGCGTCTCGTCCACAAAATATTTATATTCGAAATGGATGCTTGGGTTGCGCTTGAACTCGTCGATATCGTACAACATCTCCGCCGCGCTCTGGTACCGCTTAGAGGGGTCCTTCTGCATCGCCTTAAGGGTGATCTCTTCCAGCCCCTCTGGAATATCCGAGTTGATCTCGCTTGGGCGCTTCGGTTCGGCCTGCATCTGCATAATGGCGACCGATACCGCGTTATCCGCTTCAAACGGAAGCTGTCCGGTCAACATTTCGTACAGCATCACGCCAACCGAATAGATATCCGCTTTTTCGTCGGTGATCTCCCCACGGGCCTGTTCCGGGCTGATGTAATGCACGGAACCAATCGCCTTTTCCTCGGTGCTGGTCGCCCGGATCTCGCTGCGGGCAAACCGCGCAATCCCGAAATCGGTCACTTTGATGGTGCCGTCGGGCAACAGCATGATGTTCTGCGGCTTGATATCCCGGTGAACAATCCCCTTATCGTGCGCATGCTGCAGGGCGCGGAGAATCTGCACCGTAAAATGGACCGCTTCCTTCCAGCGGATATCCTTCTGCTGGTCGATGTATTCTTTGAGCGTGATGCCGTCGATATATTCCATCACGATATACTGCAGCCGGTCGCCAAAGCTCACGTCGTACACCTTGACGATATTCGGGTGCGACAGGATGGCAATCGCTTTTGATTCATTTTTGAACCGGCGGGTAAATTCCTCGTTGGCCAAAAATTCATCCTTAAGGATCTTGACCGCTACAATCCGGTCGTCGATCGTGTCGTATGCCTTATACACATAAGCCATACCGCCTACGCCGATGATCTCCCGGATTTCATACCGGCCGTCCAGACGCTTGCCAATATACTTATCCACGAACCAATCACTCCTGAATCACGAATTTCGGGCCCCGGTTGCAATACCAAGGTATTGCGCGGCCCCTAAGCCACCAGGACGGCTGTAATATTATCGCTGCCGCCCGCCATGTTGGCCGCATGGATCAGCCGGTCGGGGATCTGTGTCTCTTCCTCCGATTGAACCAATGCGTATATTTCTTCGGGCTCCACCATATTGGTCAGCCCGTCGGTGCAGATGAGCAGCCGGTTCCCCTCCGGAATCTCCCATTCGCCGTAGTCGCATTCCACGGTTTCCTCCACCCCCAAAGCGCGGGTGATAAAATGCTTGCGCGGGTGGTTTTTAGCCTCGTCCTGCGTGAGCTGCCCGCGTTCCACCATCGCCTGGACAATCGAATGGTCACGGGTTATCTGCTCGATTTTCTCCAGGCCGATCAGATACGCCCGGCTGTCCCCGACATGAGCCAACGCCAGCTGCCGGCCGCAGATAATGGCGGCCACAACCGTGGTTCCCATACCGCGCAGCTCCCGATCGGCCATCGCGGCATCGTAAATCTCCACATTGGCGGCCGCAATCGCGCTTTCCAGCAGGTTGCGCACCGAACTTTGGGCCAGGCCTTCCCGATATACCTCCATAATGCGGTCGGAAATCACTTTTACCGCCATCGCGCTGGCTACATTCCCACCGTTGGCGCCGCCCATGCCGTCGCATACCACGACAAACAGCGCGTCTTCCGAAAGCCGGCCGCAGATAAATGCGTCCTGATTATTTTCCCGGACGCGGCCAACATCGGTTTTTCCATAGGCACGCATGGTGGTTCCTCCTTTCCGGCTGATCCATTCCACTACCCTCTACCGTGAACATCTTCCTTTTCCTGCCGCCGGAGCTGTCCACAGGAAGCGTTGATATCGCTCCCCAAGGTCCGGCGCACGGTGACGGGAATCCCATATTTCCCCAGGATAGCAGAGAAAGCACGAAGCCGCTTTACCGGACTACGCCGCTGCTCCTTGCCGTCCACTTCGTTGACCGGGATCAGATTCACATGGCAAAGCATCCCTCGAAGTTTGCGCCCGAGTTCGTGGGCACAGGCGTCCGAATCGTTGACGCCCGCCACCATCGCATATTCAAAAGAAATCCGCCGGCCTGTTTTTTCGGTATACTCCCGGCACGCTTTCAAAAGCTGGGCCACCGGCCAGCGATGGTTGACCGGCATCATTTTTGAACGGATTTCGTCGTTGGGAGCATGCAGGGAAACCGACAGGGTAAGCTGCAGATTCTGCTCCATCAGGCGGTAGATCTGATCCACCAGCCCGCAGGTGCTTAGGGAAACATGCCGCATCCCGATATGCACGCCGCCGGGTTCCGACAGCATCTGCAAGAAGCGCAGCACATGGTCGAAATTGTCCAGCGGTTCCCCCATCCCCATCAGCACCACCGATGAGACGCGCACGCCGGTGTCCGCCTGTGCCGCTTCAATCTGCCCGATCATTTCGGAAGGAAGCAGGTTGCGGACAAAGCCGCCCATCCCGGTTGCGCAGAAGGAGCACCCCATCCGGCAGCCCACCTGAGTGGACAGGCATTGGGACCAGCCGTGATGATACTGCATCAAAACCGATTCCACATTTTCCCCGTCCGACAGGCCATATAAGTATTTTACCGTATTATCCCTTTGGGATACAAGCTTTTTTTCAATTTTTACCGTAGGAATCCAAAAAATAGACCGAAATTCTTCCTGTAACGAGCGTGGGAGATTGCGCATTTCCTCAAAAGAGGTCACTCCCGCATCCAGCCAATTCCGCAGCTGGGCCGCCCGGAACGCGGGAATCCCCCGCGACGTAAGCAGCGCCCGCAGTTCCTCGGCAGGCATGGACTTGCAGTCTAGCAGCGTCAACTCGTCACCTCATCTCGGTTTACGCCCCAGCTTCGGCGCGGCGGATAAAACCGGCGATATAAAAGCCGTCCGTACCATGTTCCGGTGGAAAAAGCGTCAACTCGTGGGACGGCTCCCCGTTCCGCCAAAGAGCAGCGTCCAACGGCAGAACCCGGGGCACAAAATCCGGGTGTTCCTCCAGGAAACGGGCGGCCACCGCTTCATTCTCCGCCGGGTTCAGCGTACAGGTGGAATACTGAAGTACGCCGCCCGCCCGTACCATCCGGGCCGTCTCGCGCAAAATCGCATACTGCGTCTCCGGCAGGGCGGCAAAGCTTTCCGGGTCCTTGTACCGGATTTCCGGCTTCCGGCGAATAACCCCCAGACCGGAACAGGGCGCATCGCAGACCACCCGGTCAAACCGGCCGCGAAGCGGCTCAGGACAAGGGGCCGATGCGTCTCTTACCACGGTGCGCAGGATGGATACGCCGTACAATGCGGCCCGTTTCTCCAGCACATCGCATTTCGCGGGGTAGAGGTCGCCGGCAAGGATTTCACCCAAGTTGTCCATATATTGGGCCGCCGTCAGGCTCTTGCCTCCCGGTGCGGCGCACACGTCCGCCACCCTTTCACCGGGCAGCGGGGCTAATGCCTTGCAGCAGATCTGAGAAGCCATATCTTGATGATAATAGCAGGTTTCGAACGTTTGTGCAAGTTTTTTCAGCGCGGCGGGGTTTTCTACCCGCACGCAGCCCGGAAATCGGGGAACGCATTCCAGGCGTATCCCTGCATCCTCCGCCACCCGGCAAAAATCCTCTACGGTAGTTTTCAGGGTATTCACCCGGATATAAGCGGGCGGGGGATCGTTCAGGCTTTCCGCCAGTTCCGTCATCCTCTTCTCCCCGTAAGCCGCCCGCCAAAGGGAAAGAAGGTGCACCGGGCAAGAGGTGCGGACCGCTAGCCCTTCATCTCCTTCTGGCAGGCGGTCAAACAGATGGACGCGGTCCCGGTCCACCGCCCGCAGCACCGCATTGACAAAACCGGCGGAGCGCTCCTGCTTCATGGCCCGCGTCAGTTTGACCGCTTCGCTTACAGCCGCCGGAGCCGGTACCCGGTCCATATACAGCAGCTGGTAGCAGCCGACCCGTAGGATTTCCAGCACCGTGGGATGGAGCTTTTTCAGCTTTATGCTGGAATGCGCGGCCAGGACATAGTCCAGCGTCAGCCGCCGTTCAATCACCCCGTAAAACAGACGGGAAGCAAAAGCGCGGTCTTCTTCTCTCCAATCTTCCTGCTCCAATAATGTATCCAGCACAATGTTGGAGTAACCGCCCTCACGATGGACGCGGGCAAGGGCTGTGACGGCGGCCCGGCGGGCGTTCGCCGGCATCAGTTATTCCTCCTGCCGCGGCCGAGGACGAGGATGATCAAGCGGAGCAGGCTCATTAGGGAGACGAACAGGGCGGCCACATAGGTCATGGCGGCAGCGGTCAGCACCTTACGCGCACCGGCCAGCTCCTCTTTGGTGAGGATCCCCTGCGCTTCCAACGCCTTCATTGCCCGGGAACTTGCATTGAATTCGACTGGCAAGGTGATCAGCTGAAAGAGCACCGCCAACCCGAAAAAAGCCACCCCGACAATCGCCAGGTACTGAAAATCAAACAGCAAGCCGGCAATTACCAAATACGGCGACAGGGTGGACGCGAACTGGGTGACCGGCAGGATGCCGGCCCGCAGCTTAATCGGGGCGTATCCCTGCGCGTACTGGATCGCGTGCCCCGTCTCGTGCGCCGCCACGCCGATGGCGGCGACCGATTGAATCGGCCCCACCGTTTCGGAAAGCCGGATCACGTTGCTTCGCGGGTCGTAATGGTCGGTCATCGACCCGGCAACCGTCTCGATAGGGACGGACAGCCCATTCTCCCTCTGGATCGCCGCGCAGGCATCCCGTCCGGTCATCCCGCTACGGGTGCCGACTTTGCTGTATTTCTTGAACGTCGATTGTACGCTGACCTGCGCCGCAAAGGCAAGAAGCACCGCCGGCAGCACCAAAATCAAATAATAATAATCCACAAAAAAGGGCATACACCCCATCCTTTCCCTCGTTTATCCATTTGGCTGATATCGGCTGTCTTCATCAGTATTGGCCAAGATCCGCCGCTGTAAAAAATATAGCGAAAAAATATGAATAGGCTTTGAATTCTACCTTGATTTCCCTTTAAGATTCGGAAATTTCCGGCAAAACGCTTTTAATCCGGCAGCACCCGCCCGATCTCCACCGGACGACCGCGGAGAAAATCGGCACCCGCCATCCGTTTTCCGCCTTCCGCCTGCACTTCGAGCAGTTCCAGCGTCGTCCCACCGCCGCAGGCAACTGTAAAAGGATTATGCTTTACAACAGTTCCCGGAATCGCTTTGGTAGATTCTCCCACACGGGAACGATGCACTTTCAGGATTTTCCCCCCCAAGCGGGTGGAAGCGGAGGGCCAGGGATTCAGCCCCCTTACCTGATTATGGAGCGCCTGCGCCGGGCATTCCCAATCCATCACGCTCAGCTCTCGGCTGAGCATCGGCGCATAGCAGGATTCCCCTTCCTGTTTCACCGGCTTGAGCGTCCCGGCTTCCAGCGCTTTCAAGGTATCGGACAGGGCCTCAGCCCCTTCCCGAGAAAGCAGGTCGTGCAGTTCACCGGCCGTCATCTCCGGCGGAATCGCGCAGCGGCGGGTGAGCAGCATGTCCCCGGTATCCAGCCCGGCATCCATCTGCATAGTGGTCACGCCGGACTCGGTTTCCCCGTGGAGAACCGCCCATTGAATTGGCGCAGCCCCGCGGTATTTCGGAAGCAGCGAAGCGTGGACGTTGATGCAGCCGTACCGGGGGATATCCAGCGCCGCCTGCGGCAGGATACGACCGTAAGCGACGACAATCGCCACGTCCGCCCCACAAGAAGCCAATTTTTCGAGCGCTTCCGGGTTGTTTTTAAAGGTTGCCGGCTGATAGACCGGGATACCATGCGACAAGGCACACAACTTCACAGGAGGAGGTGTCAGTGTATACCCACGTCCTTTCGGTTTATCCGCCTGGGTGACTGCCAGCATCACGTCGTGGCCGTCCGTAATCAGCCTTTCCAGGCAGGGAACGGCGAATTCCGGCGTCCCCATAAAGATCACTTTCATCAAAGCCCCACCTTTCCCGCATGCGGCGGGTCGTATTTATCCAGAAATGCCACCTCGGGAGAGGTGGCATTGCCTTTTCAGCCCTATGGTTATTCGCCGGGTTCCAGCATCCGGATCACGTGTTCTTTGAACAGTATGCCGTCCAGATGGTCGCTTTCATGGCAGATGCAGCGGGCCTTCAGATCTTCGCCGTCTACCGTGATCTCGTTGCCGTACCGGTCCTGCGCCTTAATTTTGACATAGCGGGGTCTCCGGGTAATCCCGTATTCGCCGGGACAGGACAGGCAGCCTTCCACGTCCTCCTGCTTACCTTTTTTCACGAGATATTCGGGGTTGATCACCTCGATTACGCCGCTGCCATCCCCCAGATCCATCACAAACACGCGGCGAAGGATCCCCACCTGCGGTGCGGCCAGGCCCACGCCGTCCGATTTGTGCAGCGTTTCCGCCATATCGTCCAACAAGGTCCAGAGTCGCTCGTTAAACTCCGTGACCGGGCGGCATACCTTATGGAGCACACTTTCCTTTTCCGTTAAAATATTGCGAAGCGCCATATTCCATCATCCTTTCCTTCCATCTATCGGCTGTTTCCCGGCAGACAGGATCGCTCAATAAATACTATTCCCCGGGAAATCCTTTTATCCGTTTGCTATTGCGGCCAATATCCCTATTTTCGGCGGCTTTACTCCTATTCCGGCTTTCCCCTTTACAGCATCGCCGCCGGGTTGATATCTGCGAATACCGTAACCGCCTTGTTCTCCGGCGCGCGGCTGAACTGTTCCAGCAGGCAGGCTGTCATCTTCCGCATCCGCGCTGTGTTGACCGTTTTTACCAGCAGCTTATACCGGTACTTCCCCGCCACCCGGCCGATCGAGGCGGGTGAGGGATCCAAAACGATCATCGGCACGTCCGCGAAACCACCGGTCGCCGATTCGCGCAAGGCTGATAAAAAGCGATAAGCCACCTGTTTAACGGCCGGTTCCTCCATCCCCACAAAGCCAAACATGCAAAGGTCGGTATACGGCGGGTACTTCATCATTTTCCGGGCGGCAATCTCCGTCTCATAAAAGCCTTCGTAATCCTGATTCGCCGCCAGTTCGATCACGTAATTGTCCGGTGTATAGGTTTGGATCACCGCTTTTCCGGCGAGGTTGCGCCTACCTGCCCGCCCAACCACCTGCGTCAGCAGGGCGAAGGTGGTCTCAAAGCAGCGGTAATCGTCCCCGTACAGGGATTGATCGGCCGACAGCACCCCTACCAGGCCGACATTGGGAAAATCCAACCCTTTGGCCACCATTTGTGTGCCAATCATCAGGGAGTATTTCCCTTCGGCAAACTCTTTAAACTTTTTTTCATACGCATACCGGGACATGGTTGTATCGGTATCCATCCGCAGGATGGATACGCCGGGAAAAAGCCGTTCCAGCTCTTCTTCCGCCCGTTGGGTCCCCAGCCCCGAATATCGGATTTTATTCGACCCGCATTCCGGACAGACGGACACCGGTTCCTGCGAATGGCCGCAGTAATGGCACATCAACCGTCCATTCGCCCGATGATAAGTCAAGCTGATGCTGCACGACGGACAGGTGACCACATGCCCGCAAGAACGGCAGGAAACAAACGTATTGAACCCCCGCCGGTTAAGCAACAGGATCGCCTGCCTTCCCGCCGCTAGTGTCTCGCCGATCTCCCGGCGGAGCCGGACGCCGACCACGCCGCCGGATTCCCCTTCCGGCTCCTGCCGCATATCCACCACTTCCACAGTGGGAAGCTGCGCGTCGCCGAAGCGGGAACGCAGCACATGCAGGGAATACCGGCCGCTTTTCGCTGCGTGAAAGGTTTCCACCGACGGGGTGGCGGAAGTCAGCAGCAACATCGCGTTGTGTTTGACGCAGCGAAAACGGGCCACATCCCGCGCATGATACCGGGGGGAAGATTCGCTTTTATAGGTGTGCTCCTGCTCCTCGTCCATGATGACAAGGCCGAGGTTTTCACAGGGGGCGAAAATGGCCGAACGGGTGCCGACCGTGATCTGCGCCTCCCCGCGCTTGATCCGCTTCCATTCATCCATTCTCTCGCCAATGGATAGCCCGCTGTGAAGCACGGCTACCCGCCGGCCGTAACGGCTGAGGAAAATCGACATCATCTGTGGGGTGAGGGAAATTTCGGGCACCAGCACCAAAACATGGCGGCCCTCGGCGACAACGCGGTCGATCAGGTTCATATACACCTGGGTTTTGCCGCTGCCGGTCACGCCGTACAACAGCGCAGCCGAAGGCTTGCCGCTTTGATATTGGGCGTATAGGCCGTCGAACGCCGCCTGCTGCTCTTCATTCAGCAGCGTGGATACTAGAGGGGGCGCTTCCGGAGCCGCGGCATAGGGATTCCGCAGCACTTCATTGTCGAAAAGCTCCACAATTCCCTTTTTCTCCAATGCCTGTATCACTGCCGCCGTCACAGCGGAAAAGTAGCAGAGCTCTTTGACCGAAGCGCAGCCAACTTCCTGCAGTAAGGAGACCACCTTTTTCTGCTTTTCGGTGCAGCCGCGTTCGGCCAAAGCGGCGGTTAGCTCCTCCCCATCCAGGCAGAGCCGCACCATGCGCACCGTCGCGTCCCCCATCCGCCGGAACGCATCGTCTGACCGGATCAGCGCGCCCAGGCGCACCAGCCGTTCCGGCAGATCGTTATCCGACGTCAGCCCCATCCATGTCAGGAGACGTTCCCGATCCACCCCGCCTTTAACAGAAGCCACGTATTCGACCGCCTTGAGCTCATCGCGGCTCATTGTCTCCCTCAGGTCGGGCGTGAGCTCCGCCGCCCGGTAGGTCGGCTTCACCCGTAGATACAATCCTGTCGGCAGCATGGCGTGGACCGCGTCGAAGATGGTACAGAAGGTGCGCTCCTTAAGCCAAAGCGCCAATTCCAGCATCTCGTCATTCAGCAACGGTTCTCTTTCCAGCACCGAATAAACCGGTTTTAGACGGCTGCGGTCGGCTGCGGCGTCCCACTCCATCACAATTCCCTGCCGTTTCCGGTTGCCGCCGCCGAAAGGCACCAGCACCCGGCAACCGGGCCGCAAGGGCTCCAAACTCTCCGGCACCGTATACGAATACAGCTTGTCAAAATGATACGCCGTCTGCTCCACGGCGATTTTCGCTACCTTGGGCAGAAGCATTTTCCCTGACCAGCCTTTCCCCAATACGGCGACTCGCTTATTCTTCCTCGTCCTTTACCGGTAGAATGGTATACTCGCCGCGGCGGAAATCGTTGATCGCCAGGCTGACGGGCTTTTCCGTAATAATAATATTCTTTTCCTCTGCCTCGTCCGCGATCTGGCGGGCGCGTTTTGCCACAGCAATCACCACAGCATAGCGGCTTTCATTGCCTTTAATTTGCTCGATATCGGTGGGTCTAAGCATTCTCAAGTACCTCCAGCACTGTTTTCTCCATGCGGGAATACCGCATTTTTTCGGCGTTAATAATCGTGTGGATTCGCTCGACGGCAAATTCCACTTCGTCGTTGAGCACAACGTAATCGTAGCGGAACGCCCGAGCCAGTTCCCGCCGGGCTACCGCCAGGCGGCCCTGTATTTTATCCTCGGTCTCCGTCCCGCGGTCCCGCAAGCGGCGTTCCAGCTCCTGCATCGAAGGGATGGTGATAAAAATGGAAACCAGGTCGGAGCGGTGATCCATCACCTTTTCCGCGCCCTGCACCTCGATTTCCAAGATCACGTTTTTCCCCTGTGCGAGCCATTCTTTGATCGGCTCCTCCGGCGTACCGTAATAATTGCCGTTATATTCGGCGTATTCCAATAAAGCACCGCGGCGGATCAGTTCCTCGAATTCATCCCGGGTTTTAAAATAATAGTGGACATTGTTCAGCTCTCCCGGGCGGGGGGCACGGGTGGTGGCGGACACGGACAGAACCGTGTCTGCCCTTTCCTGCAGCAGGCGTTTGATGATCGTCCCCTTGCCCGATCCGGACGGGCCGGACAGGATAATCAGCATACCGCGATTACTCATCCTCGTTCAGTTCCTCCTCGTCGTCCTCGTCGCGGTCGTTCAGGCGATTGGCCACCGTCTCCGGCTGCACGGCCGAAAGGATAACGTGATCGCTGTCGGTAACCAATACCGCACGGGTACGGCGGCCATAGGTTGCGTCGATCAGCGTGCCGCGGTCCTTAGCCTCTTGGATGATCCGCTTGATCGGTGCGGATTCCGGACTGACGATCGCCACCAGGCGGTTTGCAGAAACCATGTTGCCGAAACCGATATTGATGAGCTTCATATTCCCTGTCCTTTCCCATTTCCAGCCCTTTGATTGGACATATGTGCAACGTTGGGGCCGTAATCTTTGTGATCCTCTTGAATATCCTTATTCAATGTTTTGAATCTGCTCGCGGATTTTTTCAATCTCTGCTTTGATATCCACCACAATGCGGGCAAGCGTCACATCCTGTGCCTTGGAACCGATGGTGTTGGCTTCCCTGTTGATTTCCTGCACCAGGAAATCCAATTTTCTTCCCACCGGTTCGTCGCCGGCCAGCATGTGCTCCAACTGTTCCAGATGGCTGCGAAGCCGGACGGTTTCCTCCGCAACCGCGATTTTATCCGCGAAGATTGCCGCTTCGGTCAAAAGCCGCTGCTCATCCACCGCCGCATCACCAAGCAGCTCCCGCATCCGGGCCTGCACCTTTTCCATATGCTCCTGCACGGTCTGGGGAGAGCGCTCTTCCACTTTTTCCACCGCTTGGAGGATTACTGCCGCGCGGGATAAGACATCTTCCCGAAGCTTGGCGCCTTCCCTCTCCCGCATAGCGACGAAACGCGTCAGCGTCTCGTCCGTCACCCGGCGGACCGCCTCCCAAATCGCGTCTTCGTCCTCCGTTTCCCGGTGGACGCTGAACACGTCGGGAAAACGCGCCAGCATCCCGGCGGTCACATCATCCTCAAGGCCGTAACGTTCCGCCAATTCTTTAAGGGCCCCGCGGTATCCATCGGCAAGCGTGTAGTTCACCATAACCTTACTGCCGGGAGCGTCTACCGTGTCGATCCAGACATACACATCCACTTTGCCCCGGGAGATCGTGCGCTGAATATAGGATTTCAGCTTGTCGTCCAGAAAGCCGTAAGCCCGCGGAATGCGGGAGGAATATTCGTAATAACGGTGGTTCACCGACTTGATTTCCACCGTAATGTCCATCCCGTCAATTGTCTGCTGAAACCGGCCGTAGCCGGTCATACTTCTGACCACGTTGTTTCACCGTCCCCTGCGCCGGCAGGCGCTGTTTTCGCCCTTATTTTATCAGGTTTCCGCGCCGCCTGTCAACCGTATCAGCTGGCGAAGCAGGCTTCCCGCAAACAAACGAAAGCCCCAGATGGGGCTTTCGAGTAAAATCCGATATTATACGGGATGGACCTGGTTTTCCGTATTCAAGTGTTTACCGTCAATCCCATACTTTTTATTGCGGCGCTGCTCGAAGAACTTCACCGCGACCTGGCCGAACTGGGCATAAGTCAGGACGTCTTCCTCCTGCTCATACCACTCGCTGACCTCTTTGCGCATCTTCTCAAGCTCCGGCTCGAGCAGGTCGGCGGGGCGGCAGGTAATCGGCTGATCGTCGCCAATGATTTTTTTGACGAATTCCGGATCGATCGGCACCGGCGTACGGCCGTATTCGCCGCGTACCAGCCCTTTGAACTCTTTGGTTACCATCTTGTACCGCTCGCCGGAGATCACATTGAACACCGCCTGAGTGCCAACGATCTGGGAGGACGGCGTAACCAGCGGAGGATAACCGGCGTCTTTGCGCACGCGCGGCACTTCCTGCAGCACCTCTTCCAGCTTGTCCTCCTTGCCGGCCTGTTTGAGCTGGCTGACCAGGTTGGACAGCATGCCGCCCGGAACCTGGTAAATCAGGGCGTTGGTATCCACTTCGAGCATTTTTGGGTTGAGCAGGCCGTTATCCAGGTACTTGTGGCGAAGGGTCAGGAAGTACTTGGTCAGCTCGCTGAGCTTTTTCAGATCCAGGCCGGTATCGTATTCCGTGCCAGCCAGAGCGGCGACCATCGATTCGGTCGCCGGATGAGAGGTACCCATTCCGAGCGGGGAAAGCGCCGTATCGATCACGTCCGCGCCCGCTTCAATCGCCTTAAGCATCGTCATATCCGCAATGCCCGCGGTAAAGTGGGAGTGGACTTGAATCGGGATTTTCACATTTTCCTTTAGGGCTTTCACCAGCTCATAAGTCTCATAAGGCACGAGCAGACCAGCCATATCCTTCAGGCAGATAGATTGCGCGCCCGCCTCCTCAATCTGTTTGGCATAACGGACGAAATAGTCGATATTATGCACCGGGCTGGTGGTGTAGGAAACCGCGACCTGTACATGGGCGCCCTTTTCCTTCAGCGCAGCCTTGATTGAGGTTTCGAGGTTACGGATATCGTTGAGCGCATCGAAAATACGGATAATATCGATACCGTTGGCAACCGATTTCTGCACAAAATATTCAACGATATCATCCGCATAATGGCGGTAGCCCAACATGTTCTGGCCGCGGAACAACATTTGCAGTTTGGTCTTAGGCATCTTCTTGCGCAGGAGCCGCAGGCGGTCCCAAGGATCCTCGCCCAGGAAACGCAGGCAGGCGTCAAACGTAGCGCCACCCCAGCATTCGAGCGAATGATAGCCGATATCGTCCAGCATTTCCAGCGCAGGGAGCATTTCTTCCGTCGTCATACGGGTAGCGATCAGCGACTGATGCGCATCGCGGAGAATGGTTTCGGTAATTCCGACCTTAGCCAAGTTCATCATTCCTTTCTGTCAGAGGAGACCCGGATTTAGGAATCCGCATTCTTACTGAAGCGAGATCAGCAGCTTGCCGGAGTCTACGCTGTCGCCCTTGTTGACATGCACACCGGCGATAACCGCGTCACGGGGAGCCATGATTTCATTTTCCATCTTCATCGCTTCCAGAATCAACAGAACCTGGCCTTTGGTAACCTGATCGCCCGCTTTGACCTTGATGTCCAGAATGTTGCCGGGCATCGGGGAGTTCAGGCTTTCCGTTCCGGCGGCAGCGGCGGCAGGCGCAGCGGCCGGAGCCGGAGCAGCAGGGGTGGTGGCAGCGGCCGGAGCCGGAGCGGCGACAGGGGTAGCAGCAGGCGCAGCGGCCGGAGCGGAAACGCCCAGCTCCTCCACCTGAACATCATAAGCGTTGCCGTTAACCGTAATGTTGAACCGTTTCATTCTATCCATTCCTTTCAAAATGCAAAAATCAATGTTGACATCCTCATTGCGGCTTTCACCGTACTTTGCAGCGCCTTAGAGCTGGATGTTCGCGTGCTTCTTCGGCAGGCGGGTGACCCGCTTGGAAGACAGCATCTCCAACATTGCCGCCAGCTTAGCCTTGGTTTCCGCCGGGGCGATCACATCGGTCACCACACCGTCGGCAGCCGCCGCAAAGACGGAGCCTTCGGTTTCGGCATATTCGGCCGCCAGTTTTTTCCGGTCTTCGGTGGGATTGCCCATGTTGGCCAAACGTTCCTTCCAGAAGATGTGGATCGCCGCTTCCGGCGCCAAAGGAAGCACGGCAGCCGCCGGCCACGCGAGTACCGCGTCCGCGCCAGCGGATTTGCCTGCCACAGCGATATACGCCGCGCCGTACGCTTTGCCGACCAATACCGTAATCTTCGCGGTGGTGGCTTCTGCATACGCCTGGGAAACCTTCGCCGCCCCCTTCAGGCTGGCGAAACCGGCCGCGTCCACAAACGTGATGACCGGAATCGAGAAGCTGTCGCACAGCCGCACAAACCGCGCCACGCGGGAAGAAGAACAGCAGGAAAGCTTGTCTTCCGCCAGCGTCACCATTCCGCAAACCGCGCCGCACACCCGGACCAATGCCGTCTCGCAGGCGCCGTCGCCCAGGCGGAATACCGATTCCTCGTCGGCAACCGCATCGATCACACCCTGAATATCTTCACAAGCCGCCATCGCCGTATTATCAAACTCATACGCTACCGGCACCGACAGGTTGTTCGCCGGCAGAAGGCGGAGCAGTTCGCGGGCCTTTTCAATCGCCGCGTCCGCGTCATCGGCTGTTATCGAAGCCGTCTCGCTCTTGTCGCCCGGGTTCAGGTAATAATCCGCGTCTTTCGCCGCCACGACGATATCCGCCGTCGCCGCCACGATCGCCGAAGAGCCCACGCAGGCACCGGCGACAACCGCTATCTGTGGAACAACACCGGACAGGGTATTGGAAGCCAACAGAATCTCCGCAATCGCATCCATTGCGTCGACACCCTCACCCAATTTGGCGCCGTCGCTGTCGAACACGCCGACCACCGGAGCGCCGTTTTGCGCGGCGAGTTCAAAAACTTTCCGGATTTTTGCACCCTGCGCCTTACCGATAGCGCCGCAACAAACATCGCGGTCCTGGGCGAAGGCGTAAACCGGGCTACCGTCCACTGTGCCGAAACCGGCAACGGCTTCCACAGGCTTGTCCCCATCCCGGGACAACCGGTCGATCTCCACAAAAGTCCCCTCGTCAAATAACTGCAAAAGACGCGCGCGCGCTTTGGAGCCCTCCAACGCGGAAACAGCGTCGGCGAGCTTTTGAAGCTGATCCTGCATGTTCATATTTGCTTCCTCCTAAATCGATGGTAGAACCCAAGGCAAACTGCCACTGGTCTATTGCGCAAATTAAAGTTATTATATCGCACTTTCCTATAAAGTACAAGGGATTTTCTCCGCTTTTTCCATGTATCCGTCACCGGAAACCGGGAATTTTTTGATAAAATCTTTGTGCTTTTTGCCTTTGCTTCGCTGTTTTCGCCGGCTGAACGATTGGAGGGAAAACACCGCCGTACAGGCATACGCGACTATATGGATACCCCATTCATGACAGAGGACAATCCCACAAAAAGCTTCCCGGCCTATTGGCCGGGAAACATACCGCTTTATTGATGACAGCCGCCGGGACATCCACGAGAAAAAATCCCGAAAATTTCCGCCTGCATCCGGGGCGTCTTCCCGCTCCCCGTTCCGTTGTCGGGCACCTTCTGAAACCCCAGATGTTTCAGCGCGGGAAACAGCGAAGGCATCGTACAAACCGCCGTGCGGGCTCCGGCGTCCAGCGCGGCATTCAAGGCGGCGCGCAGCAGGCCGTCCAGCAACCGGGCATCCACTCCTTCCGCCGCGAGGAGTTCCATCGTCTCCCCTTCCAGGCGGTACGCCGCGCTTCCTAGACATTCCTTTCCGTCGGAAGCGGCCAGGCAAAAAGCGGGACCGGACAAGCCGAACCGACCCAATAAAGCCGCACGGTCTTGTTCAGCGACGGGTAGGATGGCGATCATGCGGCTCTCCCCCCCTTCCGGAAATTTTCGCCGCGCGCCCTTTCCGGGCTGCCTGCAAAAGCGCCTGCACTTCGCGGGGATCCAATTCCCGCCATTTTCCGGGAGCCAGCATCCCCAGCTTCACCGGGCCGAGCGCCACCCGGCGCAGCCGGGCGACCTCGATCCCCATCTGCTCGAACATCCGGCGTATCTGGCGGTTGCGCCCCTCGTACAGCACCACTTCCGCCACCACCCGCTCGGCGTCGGCCGTTTCCGCCCCCGCAGGGAGCTTTTCTCTGGAAAGCACCGTAATCTCGGCCGGGGCGGTCTTCCGGGACGCATCGCCGGCCTTCTCATCCGTCAGCAGCATGCCGGAACGGAATTGTTCCAGCTGCTCCTCGGTGATCCCGGGCCGGATGGTCACCCGGTATACCTTGGGAAGATGGCTGACCGGATGGATGATCTCGTTGGCAAACCCCCCGTCGTTGGTCAGCAGGAGCAGCCCTTCGGAATCCCTGTCCAGTCGTCCTACGGGGAACAGGCGCCCGCCGGCGTCCTCCACCAATTCGGCGACGCAACGGCGGCCCCGCTCGTCGCTCATGGTGGTGACGTACCCCCGCGGCTTATACAACAGAATATACCGCAGCCGGTCCGGCCGGGCGATCCGTTTGCCGCCGACGGTCACGATATCCTTGTGCGGGTCGGCCTTATCCCCAATTCCCGCAACATGGCCGTTTACTTTGACTTTTCCGCGGGCGATCAATTCCTCCGCTTTCCGTCGGGAAGCGACGCCACACTCGGACAGCAGCTTTTGCAGCCGTATTTCGCTCATTGTTTCATCCGTACCTTTCGGCCGCCGGAGCGGCCCATCCGTTTTGTACTTCTCCGTAACTGTCTATAGCCCATTATATTTACGCGGCTTCCTACATCTGCAGAAGTCCCCACAGCATCTCCAGCCAATAATCCCACAGCCGTTCCCAATACCCGGCTACCGGCCGTTCAGCTACCGAGGAAGCGGTGTAAACCGGCATGGAGCAAAGTTCCCGCTCCCCCGCCAGGTAGCGGACCCGTCCCACTTCCTCCCCCGTTTCCATCGGGGCGAGGAGGAAACGGGGCAGCTCGATTTTTACCGTCAGCTTCTCCTTTTCCCCCGCCAGGAGGGTCTTTGCCGGAGGCGTCTGCGTGGACAGTACGACCTGCCCCGTCTGTCCTCCTGCCACGGGGAGGGCGGGCAATTCCGGTGGGGTCAGAGAAACCGATTCCACCTGAGTAAAACCGTAATTGTAGAGCGCCATATGGTCGTTCCAATAGTCCCCGCCGTTCAGGGTCACAGCGATCAGGGTCGCCCCATCCCTCCGGGCGGCGGAGACCAGGCAGCGGCCGGACTTTTTGGTGAATCCGGTTTTCATGCCGATAGCGTCGGGGTACAGGCGCAACAGCTTATTATGGTTGGACACGGTCACGTCCCGCGGCGGGTTGCCGAAGCGGATCACCGCCGTTTTCATCGCGCAGATAGAGGCGATCGTCTCGTTTTTCAGCGCTTCGGCCGCGAGAAGGGCCATATCGTAGGCGGAGGAGGAATGCCCTCCCTCGTCCAGGCCGGACGGGGTAACAAAGGTACTGTCCTCCATGCCGATTTCCGCCGCCCGGGCATTCATCAGCTCGGCGAAGGCGGGGATGCTCCCCGCCACCGTATAAGCCACCACGTTCGCCGCGTCGTTCCCCGATACCAGCAGCAGGCCGGTAACCAGATCCACCATAGTGATCCGGTCACCCGCCCGCAGCCCAAGGGCGGAACCCTCCACCCGCACCGCCTGGGCGGTAACCTCGATTTCCATATCCGGCGGGCAATGTTCCAGGGCAATCAGCGCGGTCATCAGTTTGGTGGTGCTGGCCATCGGCCGTGGGGTATGCGCATCCTTTTCGTACAGTATCCGGCCGGATTCCGGCTCATACAACACAGCAGAAAGAGACGACAGCCCGCCGACCCCCTGCGCCCGCGCCGGCAGCGCACACGGGAGAAAAAGCAACAGAGCCGCCGCCATTCCCGCAACCCAACGGTTCGCGCCCCGGAGGGCCGCCCGCACCGTCCTTTTTATCCTTCCGCCCGTTTTCACTTTCTTCTTATTGATCCCGTTAGCCATGCCGTTCCCTCCGCTCTCCGGCGGGAGGGAGAGCCCATCCCGCCGCCGTCCTTCATAAAAGAGGGTATGCGGTGGGAAAAGAGAACATTCCGGTTTCACAAAGGGGACAAGACGCCATTTTCCGCTTTCACAATTCCCGCCGGCTTTATTGCTCCGGCTTTGGTTCGGTGACGGTGGTTTCCGTAACGGTTACCGACGGATCCCCGGTATGTGTGTCGGCCGAAACTTCCACCTTCTCGGTCGTTTCCTTCTTTTTGCTAAACAGGCTGGTCAGCTTGTCAAACATCTCCGGCACCAGGTTGACCATCTTATCGCTGGTTTCCGGCTTGGAGACGATTGGCAGCGCCTGCACGCCGTTTTGATTGATGACGATGAACGCAATTGGGGTGATGCTGATCCCCGCGCCGCTGCCGCCTCCGAACAGTTCCGCCTGGGATTTTGAAGGGATGTTCGACCCGCCGGAAGCGAAGCCGTAGGATATTTTGGACACCGGGATCAGGGTGGTGCCCTCCCCTGCCGGGATCGGGTCGCCGATCACGGTGTTGGCATCCACCATTTCCTTGATTTTGTCCATGGATACGCCCATCAGTCCCTGTAGATTGTTTTCCGCCATTCTTTTCAACCGCTCCTTTTCATTGATTCCTGTTGTGCCCGATAAAAGAAACGGGCCCGACCGGCCGTTCAATCCACCTGCAAGTTAACGTGGGCCGGCCGGAAGTTCATCTTGTTTCTTTATCTGCTGTTTAAAAGTATTTCCAATATATGCCGCAATCAATCGCAGACCCGCCCACAAAATTCGCAGCGGCACCGCATGCAGGCGGATTTCCCCGGAGAATTCCCCCTTTTGTTTGAGAAAATCAGGGGCAACCGCAATATCACGGCAGCGTACCTTCACAACGCTTTCCAACACGGCCAGCGCTGGATAGAGCACCGCACAGGCCTTTCCATAGCCTACGGCGGTATCCGCCGCGTCTTCCGAAGCGATAATCAACCGAAGTTCCAGCCGGTCCACGGTAATGGCGGCGAATATCCGCCGGACCGCCGTTCCCGCCAGTTTCGCCAGTTCAGCCGCCGCGTGGACGACGCCCGTCGGCCCCTCCTCCCGCAGCAGCAGTTCCCATTGGGAAAGTTCTTTTTCTTTCTTCTCTTTAGACGGCGCCTTTTTGGAGGAAACCTTTCTCTTTTTTTCCTTTTCTTTCTTTCGCTTTTTCCCCGGCCTTTCCGGACGGGGATACAAGGTGACAAAAACAAAGGCATACCGTACCCGCACGCAAAGCGCACCGTCGAACTGCGCCTTCACATGAACCGGGATCAGCAGCAAAAGCAGCGCAAAGGCGAGAATCCCGAGCAGAATATACAATACAATCAATGCACAGCCCTCATTCCGTGCCAGCAGCGTCTTCGATCACTTCGTCCAGTGTGGTTTCCTGCATACCGCCTTCCTCTTTCAGGGGCAGGGGCGGCAACTCGTTAAGGGAGGACATCCCGAAACAGCGCAGGAAATCCGGCGTCGTCCCATACAGCAAGGGGCGGCCGGGAAGTTCCAGGCGGCCCTTTTCCTCCACCAGGTTTTTCGCCACCAGCCCTTGCACCACCGCGCCGCAGTCCACGCCGCGGACCTGGTCGATAAACGCGCGGGTCACCGGCTGGTTGTAGGCAATGATCGCCAGCGTTTCCATCGCCGCCTGGGAAAGGGGTGTGTTCCGCCGGATATCCAGCGCTTTGCGGATATATTCCGCATAGCATCCCTTGGTACACATCTGGTAGTCGTTTCCCAGCCGGACGACCAGAAGGCCGCCTGGGCGGGTATTGATTTCCTGCATCATATCGTCCGCAAGCCGGATGGTGGTTTCCTCGTCCAGCTCTAACACTTCCGCCAGACGGGACGCCGAAACCGGTTCCCCGCTGGCGAAAAGGATCGCTTCCACCGCCGCTTGGTATTGTTTAATTTCCATCGATTTTCTATCCGCCTTCCCCTGCATCCCCTGTGTTTCCTATATCTATGGCTTTACGGCAAATGGATTGGACGCATACGGCATTGGCGTCTCAGCGCCTTCCTCCGCCCGGTTGCTGGAAACTAGTACTTTATTCTGCCCACGCGGGGCCGCCTTCCGGCAGCGCGCTGTTGTCCGCGGGTATTTCCCCGCCGCCGGTCATGGTCACCCGCTGGTCATGCCCGTCGCCGTCCACCCGGATGCGTTTGGCTTTGATCAACTCCAACAAAGCGAGAAAAGTCGCGACCAGTTCCGACTTACTGCCAGCCTGGGTGAACAGAGAATCATAAGCGACCGCGTCCCGCCGATAAAGGCGGCGGAGCACATATATAATCTTCGAGGATACCGATACGATCTTACGAGAAACGATGCCGCTGAAAGCCTGCGCCGGGGGCGGAAGCCGCCGTTTCCCTCTCCCTGCCGCCGCAAGATACGCGTCCAGCAACGTCTCCTTGGGATGAAGGCGGCGATAGGTTAGGTCGGGGGAAATCTCCGTCGGCTCCCTTACAAAGAGATCGCCCCCCACGTTGCGCGCGGCAAGGCGGCGGGCCGCTTCCTGGCAAAGCTGGTACTCGATCAACTCCCCGGTCAGCTCGCGGCGGAGCTCCTCCGCCTCCTCGTGCTTGGGAAGCAGCATGGAGGACTTGATATGCACCAGCCGGGCCGCCATCTCCAAAAATTCAGTCGCTACATCCAGGTCAGCAGCTTTCCATTCGTTGATGGTCGCCATGTACTGGTCCAGAAGCTGCGCGATCGGGATATCGTAGATATTCAGTTTATGCTTTTGCACCAGATGCAAAAGCAGGTCCAGCGGCCCCTCAAAACTCGGCAGCCGGTAGGATATCGTCTCCATACGGTTTCTCCCTGCGTCTACAACTAAAACATTAAAACCCGGACAATGAAATTGTAAATATGAATAGAAAGATAGCTGATCGGTCGGGATAGCACCCCGGAAAATACCAGCAACATCACAGCCATGGTAATGTACATCTGGTACCGGTCCACATAGTACGACCACTTGGACGGGAGCAGGTTGGCCACAATCCGGAAGCCGTCCAGAGGCGGGATTGGCAGAAGGTTGAAAATCGCCAGGCTGATATTGATCAGCGCAAACTGCTGAAAAAACGTAATCGCGATAGTTAAGGCCGTGCCGTATGGCAGGAAAGCGTAAAACCCCCGCAAGACTGCCATGGACAAAAATGCCATCAGCAGGTTGGAAACCGGGCCGGCCAGCGCCGTCAGCGCCATGCCGGTTTTATAGTTGCGGAAATTGCGGGGATTTACCGGCACGGGCTTCGCATAACCCACGCCGAACAGGAAGATCATCAGCGTGCCCATGATATCCAGATGGGCGAACGGATTCATGGTCAGGCGGCCGTTCCAGCGGGCGGTGTGATCCCCCAGCTTATCCGCCACATAGCCGTGCGCCAGTTCATGCACCGGCAGGGCCAGCAGGATAACCATAGCATACGATAAGAAGGTAAAAAGGAGCGTCTCAAAAGACAGTTCCCCGCGGCTGTTCAGCAAATCGAGAAGCATAACGGATATTCCTCCGGTTCATCAATGAAATGGAGCCGTCTTTCTTTTCCTTGGCCCCGGATAAAATCAGTATAGGCAGCGGGCAGGCGGCTCATGCCGCCGACCCGGTCATTGCGGGAAATTTCCAAGCACGTGGAAACATTATACTGGAAAAAAGGAAAGAATACAAGCCGTCTCCCCCAGGACGGACAACAATTTAAGCTTTATTTACATTTTTATAAAAAGGAGGACGGCTGGTCCCTATCCGGAAGTGGAAAAAGCCGGACTTTCCCGCAGATATCCTTCTTTTTTCGCTCTCCATGAAAAAAATCCTTGATTTCTTCGTGGAAATCTGCTACTATACTATTCGTTGACTTGGAGGATGAGTTTTCTCATCGCTTTACAGCGTTTCTTTTCGTAAAGGAGGTGCAGACCATATGGCTAAATGTGATATCTGCGGAAAGAGTGTTACCTTCGGCATTCAGGTTTCCCACTCCCACAGACGTTCGAATCGCACCTGGAAGCCCAATATCCGCCGTGTCAAGGCGGTGGTGAACGGCGCGCCGAAGCGTATTTACGCCTGCACCCGTTGCTTGCGTTCGGGTAAGGTTACCCGCGCAATCTGAGGAATGACGCAACCTGTAAAAGGACTGCTTTTGTTAGGCAGTCCTTTTTTGTATTTGTATAGACTGTATAGGCTTCCCCTTTTCGGGGACTCTATAAGGATAATTCAGGATAATTAAAGCTTCAGTCTATTGGATTTTTCCGTTGCTTTCTCGGGCGGAAGGGATTGCCAAGCGCCTTACCGCGCGATATAATAAATAAAATAATGCCCTGAGAGGAGCAGCGCACCATGAATATCTGGCATGATATCCGTCCCGCCTGTATCCAGCCGGAGGATTTTACCGCGGTTATTGAAATCCCAAAAGGCGGCAAAAATAAATACGAAATGGATAAAGATACCGGCCTGCTCCGGCTGGACCGTGTGCTGTATACCGCCACCCATTATCCGGCGAACTACGGCTTCATCCCCCGTACCTACGCCGACGACGGCGACCCATTGGACGTGCTGGTGATGTGCCAGGAATCCATTGTCCCCATGACGCTGGTGCAGTGCTACCCGATCGGCGTGATCAAGATGGTGGACGACGAGAGCACAGATGAAAAAATCATCGCCGTCCCGTTCAAAGACCCATCCCTATCCGGCTATCAGGATATTGCCGAACTTCCCGCCCACACATTTGATGAAATCCAGCACTTTTTCACCGTTTATAAATCACTCGAAGGCAAGCAAACGGTGGTAAAGGAAGCGCTCGGCCGGGATGCGGCGGTGGAAATCATCCGGCACTGCATGGATGAATACGCGCGGCATTACTGTGGAAAACGGCCGTAAAACCGGTTTTCTGTGAAAGGAGAAGGCAGCATGAACTTTGCGGAGAAAAACACCTTTCTGTCACGCTGTTCCGTGGAACTCGCCGCCCTGTACGATGAATTCACCGCCCTGGAGGATCTCCCGCTCTCTTCCCTGAACCCCAAGGAGACCGCGCTGATTGTGGTGGATATGGTCAACGGATTCGCGAAGGAGGGCGTACTGTCCAGCCCCCGCGTAGGGGCGCTTGCCGCACCGATTGCCGCGCTCGCCCGGGTATGCCGGCAAAAAGGTATGCCGGTGGTCGCCTTTGCGGACACCCACACCCCGGACAGCATCGAGCTTGCCGCCTATCCCCCACACTGCCTGCGCGGCACGGAAGAAGCGGCGCTTGTGTCGGAGTTGGAGGCTGTAGCGGCGATGGACGCCCCGGGAAGCTTTACCCGGATCGACAAAAACTCCACCAACGGTTTTGTGGAACCGCTGTTCGACGTCTGGCGTCGGGAGCACCCGGCCGTTTCCACCTATGTAGTTGTAGGCGACTGCACGGATATCTGTATCCATCAATTCGCCCTGACGGCCAAAGCCTTTGCCAATACGCGCAACCGCCCGCTGCGGGTGCTCGTGCCCGCTGCACTGGTGGATACCTTCGACGGCCCCGGGCATGCCGCCGACCTGGCGAACGCCGCTGCCTTATACTCCCTGCGTTCCAACGGCGCAGAGCTCTGCCGCGCTTTGCTTTACTAAACTTTTTATAAAAGCGTTATAAAAGCAGGCTGGCATTGAACGCTTTCGTGGCGTTCTAAGAAATTTAAGAGCGCGCTTTTGATCTTAATTCCAGCAACCCAAAAGCCTATATCCAGGAAAGGACCGATAAATCGTATGAACAATCCGAACCAGCAAAACCGCCGTTTTGGGCAGGAAAACCTAACCCTCCTCACCGATTTTTACGAACTGACCATGGCAAACGGCTTTTTTCAAAACGGCCGGAAAGACCAGATCGCCTATTTCGATATGTTCTTCCGGAAGATTCCGGATGGCGGCGGCCTGGCAATCATGGCGGGCGTCGCCCAATTGATCGAATACCTGGAAAACCTGTCCTTCACCGAGGAGGACATTGTTTTCCTGCGTTCAAAAAAGTTGTTCAGCGAGGATTTCCTGGAATACCTGCGGACTTTCCGCTTTTCCTGCGACGTGTGGGCGGTCCCGGAGGGAACGCCGGTCTTCCCTCATGAGCCGATCGTTACCGTCCGCGGGCCGGTAGTGCAGGCCCAGTTTATTGAAACCATGGTGCTGCTGGCGATCAACCATCAGTCGCTGATCGCCACCAAAGCCAACCGGATTGTCCGGGCCGCGCAGGGCCGCGCCGTTATGGAATTCGGATCCCGCCGGGCGCAGGGGTACGACGGCGCGGTATATGGCGCGCGGGCAACCTATATCGGGGGATGCGACGGCACTGCCTGCACCATCGCCGACCGGGAGTTCGGCATCCCCGCTATGGGGACCATGGCGCATAGCTGGGTGCAACTTTTCGACAACGAGCTGGAGGCCTTCCGGGTTTACGCGCGGGCATACCCGCAGTCCTGCACCCTCCTGGTGGACACTTACAGCACCCTGAAATCCGGCATTCCCAACGCCATCCGTGTTTTTAACGAAGAACTGCTGCCCCGCGGCTTCCGTCCGAAGGGGGTGCGGATCGATTCCGGCGATATCACATATCTGAGCAAAAAGGCGCGCAAAATGCTGGACGACGCCGGTTTCCCCGACTGCAAGATCACCGCTTCCAACGCGCTGGACGAAAACATCATCCGGGACATGATCCAGCAGGGGGCCTGCGTCGACAACTTCGGCGTAGGCGAGCGGATGATCACCGCTGCCAGCGACCCGGTTTTCGGCGGGGTGTACAAGCTGGCAGCCGTGGAAATCGACGGCAAAATCGTGCCGCGCATCAAGGTCAGTGAAAATGTCAGCAAGATCACCAACCCTTGCTTCAAAAAGCTGTGGCGGCTGTACGACCGGGAAAGCGGCAAAGCCCTCGCCGACGTGATGACGCTGCGGGACGAGGTGATCGACGATACAAAGCCTTATGTAATTTTCGACCCGGAGCACATCTGGAAGAAAAAAACGCTGGAAAATTTCCGTGCAGTGGAACTGCAGGTTCCTCTATTCCTCGGCGGGAAAAAAGTGTACGATTCCCCCGACATCGAAACAATCCGCAAACACTGCGAGGAACAGATCGGCACCATGTGGGACGAAGTCCTCCGCTTTGAAAACCCGCACCGGTACTATGTGGACCTGTCCCAACCGTTATGGGATGAAAAGCAGCGCCTGCTGTGTGAATACGGCAACTAAAAGACAAGGCCGTCCGCGATACCGCGGGCGGCCTTGTTTTCATTGAAATAGCGCTTAAAAACATAGAACAAACGGGCGGCAACCACCGTAAGTTCTACTTATAAGATTGAAACATTTATCTGTCGCAAAATATTCAAATAAAAAATGGAAAAATTTTAAGAAATCGCTTGACAATAATAAACGAATGGATTATACTTCAAATTGTAATCAATACAAAACGCAAACAATTACATTATTGGAGGCGGCTATGGTTAATCAAAATTTAGCGGCGGTGCTGTCCGCTCATGGCGTACGGCCGACACAGCAGCGTATTGCTGTTTTTGATTATCTGCTGACCCATCACACCCATCCATCGGCAGATACCATTTACAATGCGCTTTCCAAAGAATACCCGGTTTTTTCCCGCACCACGATTTACAATTCGCTCAACACGCTGCTTGAAGCCAAACTGATCCGGGCGGTCAACATTCTTGCTGATGAGCAACGCTTCGATGGGAATACCAAGGACCATGGGCATTTCCGTTGCCTTTCTTGCGGTGAAATTTATGATTTCGACATCAGCGGCGACATGTTGCAGGGCCTTTGTCCCTCCGGTTTCCTAGGCGAACAGGGAGACGTTTTCTTTACCGGGCACTGCCCTCGCTGCCTGCCTTCCAAAAGCTAATCCCCTTTTCACTATGCCTGTAATGTTTCATTACTTATACATTATCAAAACTTAGGAGGAAGAAACAATGAAAAAGTATGTCTGCATGATCTGTGGCTATGTCCATGAAGGCGATTCTGCTCCGGCGGTATGTCCCGTGTGCGGTGCAACAGCTGATAAATTTAAGGAAATGGGCAACGCTGCTCCGGCTGCCGCTGCTGCCCCGGTGAAGGCGGCCGACGGCCGCGTATGGGCCGACGAGCATCGCGTAGGCATTGCCAAGGGTCTGGACGCGGAAGTGGTCGAAATGCTGCGTGCGAATTTCACCGGCGAGTGCTCCGAAGTGGGCATGTATCTGGCGATGGCCCGCGTCGCTCATCGTGAGGGCTATCCGGAAATCGGCCTGTATTGGGAAAAGGCCGCTTATGAAGAGGCGGAACATGCCGCGAAGTTTGCGGAGCTGCTGGGCGAAGTAGTAACCGACAGCACGCAGAAGAATCTGGCTATGCGCGTGGAAGCCGAATGCGGCGCCACCGAAGGCAAAATGCAGCTTGCCAAGAGAGCGAAGGAACTCGGTTACGACGCCGTCCATGACACCGTCCACGAAATGGCGAAGGACGAAGCACGGCATGGCAAGGCATTTGAGGGATTGCTCAACCGGTATTTCGGCAAATAAGGAACGGCTTAAGGACCAGCTATACAGAGAAGGGGCGAAGAAATTCGTCCCTTCTTCTTTTTACATATCATACTATAAAATCCAGACAACCCGCAAAAGGGACGCCGGCTTCCGGGCAGGTTGCCCCGTTCCCGGTTGGAAATGGCAGTTTAAGCGGGGTATATCTACCGGATCAGCCAATAGAATCCCCTACTGATCGGAACTTTCCAAGAGAAGGAATGGGAAAGATTTTATCTCCTCCGGCTAAAACCGGATATTGCCGCATTAAAGCAAAGAAAGAACCCCCGGTAATCTGCTCGATTACCAGGGGCCCGCCACTATTCGTTTGTTCCGCGCTTTCTAAATAGGATAACCCCCAGTGCTATCATGGCCGCTATCATCAGGACTATCAATGGCAGCACCGTCGTCTCCCCTGTCTCCGGCGAGCCGGTACCGCCTTGACTGTTGTCTGTGGTTCCGCCCAGATCGCTGCTGTCGGTGATGCCCGGAGCACCGCTGCTGGCGATACCCGGATTGTTGCTACCGGTGGTACTGGGATCGCTGCCGTCGGTGGTACCCGGATCATTGCTGCCCGTCGTGCTTTGCTGTTTCAGTTCTGCCAGTGTATAAATACTGAAATGGTCGGTTTCAAAGGAAAGGGACTTTTTATCCCCGCTTAAAGTAAAGGCAACCTGTGCCAGGGTTCCGTCATCGGCGATATGGCAGACCGCTAACCGCTCGGCAACATAACTGGAAGGAACCGGCATAGTGATCTTTACTTTGCCGTCCGGCTGCACTTCGTTTCCATTTGACAAAAGCGAAATATCAAAGGCTTCAAATTTCTGTGCCTTTTCCTTGAGCGCATTGCCAACCATAACGTATTTGTCACCGCTGGATAGTTTCTCTACCCGCAAGGCTGTATTTCCCGGGACAACACCACCTTCCGCATCAAACCGGATCCCGGTTTCTTCATCGGCGAGGGAAACGGGCGGCTCCGTCACGTTAATGGTAACGGTAGCGGTAGGGCTGTAACGATAGTCTTCCAGGATAATGGGATTGTTGTTTTCATCCAGAACGAGACTATAATCTTCGTTCCATTTAAAATCGGCCAGGCATTCGCAGGTCATAATCTGCTGATAGGTGATTTTCAGCTTGATCGTGCCCGCCCC
>CAMMRL010000018.1 GCA_946499275.1 uncultured Clostridia bacterium
GCATCTCCGCGCGTCCCGATCGCCCTTCAATTTTTCCGGGCCAGCATTTTCAGCGCGTCCCGTACCAACGTTTCCACCGGCAGGGAACTGTCCAGCTTTCCGACCGCGGCGGACGCTTCGCTCGGCGTGAAGCCGAGCACCGACAGCGCGCTCACCGCTTCCGCGGCGTTCCCGGCGGCGGACACCACGCCCCCGCCGCCCGGCAGTTCCACCCCGCCGGATGCGGCCAGCGCCCCGAATTTATCCTTCAGCTCCAGCACAATCCGCTGGGCCAGTTTCGGCCCGACCCCCTGGGCGCGGGTCAGCGCCTTGTAATCCCCGGATGCAGCGGCCAAAGCCACCTTCTCGGGCGAAAGCTCGGACAGGATGGCCAGCCCGGCCTTCGGCCCCACCCCGGTGACCGAGGTGAGCTGCTTGAAGCATTCCAGCTCCGCCTGCTCGGCAAAACCGAACAACTCAATCGCGTCCTCCCGCACGTTCATAATGGTGTAAAGCATCGTCTCCGCCCCGAGCGCGGGAAGCTGGCGAGCGGTGGTCATCGTGATCTGGCAGCGGAAGCCGACCCCGCCGCACTCGATCACCGCAACCTTCGGCTGTGCATAAATCAATTTTCCGCGTACGCTATACAGCATGCCTTGTTCCTTCCTTTCGCCGTCTTGCGGAAGCCCCGCTAAACAGAGACTCCCGCAGGAACCCTTCGGCGGGCGTTATCTTCCGAATATTTGCCGCTTGAGCGCCGTGCCCCCGCACTGGCCGTGGCAGATAGCGATGGCCAGCGCGTCCGCCGTGTCGTCGGGTTTGGGTACCTCCGCCAGCCGGAGCAGGCGGCGGGTCATCTCCATCACTTGTGGTTTTTCCGCTTTGCCGTAGCCGGTTACCGCCGACTTCACCTGAAGCGGTGTATATTCGTACAAATCCACCTCGCTCTGCTTGGCGGCGAGCAGAATTACCCCGCGTGCCTGCGCCACATCGATGGCGGTCTTCTGGTTATTCTTGAAATACAGCTTTTCCACCGCCAGCGCGTCCGGCTTATATTTGGCAAACAGCGCAGTCAGTTCCCCGTATATAATTTCCAGCCGGCGAGAAAACGCCATGCCAGCCGGCGTTTCCACCGCACCGAAGGCCAGAGGGGTGAAACAGCCCCGTTCATATCGCACGCAGCCCCAGCCGACAATCGCGTACCCCGGGTCGATGCCAAAGATAATCAAATGCCCACCCCCTATCCGATTAATTATAGCATAGTCGCATTCGCCCGGCAACAAAAAATCGAAGGAAACCTCCGCTTTCAGCTCGATTGCAGGTCCGGGCGCCGTTTTTCCACTATTTCTGCAGAGTAATGTTCCAAGGCAAACGCCTGCCCCTCTTGTCCGAACCATTTCCGATAAAACCGGAAAGAAACGGTCTCTCCATCGATCAACAGGCTATCCAAATTCAAAATACCCGTTCTATAGATAAACAAACCCCTTTTCCATCCCGCCCACGCCCCGTCTGCCGGTTCGCTGCTTTCGCAGTCTCTCTTGCCAGTCCGCCGGGGAACTGGTAAAATAGGGTAAAAGCGGCCAAACATCTTCAACCTCTATGGACGCCGTGGTTGAAAGGATTGGTATCACATGAAAAAGCTGGTCCGTTCTTTCCTCTTTGCGTTTCTGCCTGCCCTTCTCTTTATCGTCGTTTCCTTGTCCGGATGCCGGACACAGGGAATTTCCAGCCCCGCCGCTTTATTGCCACGTTCCGGACAGGTTCAATCCATCGACATATACACCGGCGGCGAGGACGCTGTTCGGAAAACCGTCGTCCATCGGGAAGACATTCGCCGTCTGATGGACGCGCTGGAAAAAATTGTCCCGCTCCGCCAGGCGTCCTTCGAAGAATTGCTGGAATGCGAACTCTATAACGGCTATCATTTAGAGGAATCCGAAAACGGAGCCGTTCAAATCTATACTGCCGTGGAAGATCCTCATCGTCCTTCGGACAGCGCCGACTTTTACTTTGAAATCCACACCGGTTCAGGGGAAGCGGCGGTTTCCAACGTGATCTATATAGACAAAAGGGGCGGAATCGCCAACCTACAAGGGTTTTTTTACCGCATCCGGGCAATTGACGTGCGCGAGCTATGGGATTCGCTGCCTTCCGCCGAGTTCCCGGCCGAACAGGACGGCCTACCGGCGCTGCTGATGCACGATCCCAACATCGTCTACTGGGAAAAGAGCGAGGAAGGGAATGGATTGGCTTATCTCTAGCTGGATGAAGAAAGGCGCACCTTTCACTTCCTCGACAGCAGCCTTTCCTCTTGGAGACTCGTCGGCCCTTATACGATCAAAGGAGATACTCTATTCGCCGAATGCGATGACTTCGCTTTCCAGTTTCGGATTATCGGCGACGGCGAATTGCAATACCTAGAAAATGAGGAACACCGCACCTTTCTGGAAGACGGGACGATACTCCGTGCGGATTCCTCGGCGTAACACCAGGGCGTTCATAGTTTCCTCTTTGGCAAGAACAATGCGCCTTTTCGGCGTTTTCCATACGGCGGACCGCCGGTAAAATAGGAGAATCACCGCCACCGTTCCAATTTTTCCGCCAGTTCTGAACGATGGCGAAAGATTTGCCATCCTGCCCGCATGCTTCCCAGGCAAAATGTAAGCACGGCAAGCCAAAACGGAGATGGGTAAGAAAAGGCTCGGAATAGGAAATACCCCCCAACTGAAATCAGCAGCAACGGTGGCACATAAACGGCAAAAAAGCGCAACAGCCAGCCTCGATGGCTGATTCCGCGGAAATACGTCTCCCACTTTTCGCCGTCCATGCGGCAAACCTTCTTTTTCACCCAGAACGCCCCCAACAGCGCCGGGATAAACAGCAGGGACGCTGCCGCCTGCAAACCCAGTAGCAAAGCAAGGAGACCGACCGTTTTCATTTCTATCCCTCTTCCTCCTTTATCTTGCGATACCCAAGGGCACTGTGTAAAGTCATTCCCATTGCGAAGCAGTAAAAATACGATTTTACTTGAAAACGCCGTTGAAAAAACAAAAAGTGGTTCACGCTTGCCCTAACCTTATCTTCTCGGAAGAAGAGGCAAACGGCCGCCGCTTTCCCTCCCGGAACAGCGCCAAACTGTCGACAGAATATATGAGTCCCCCCTACTCGGCGGGATATTGGAGAACCGGCTTTCCATCCGACGGTCCGCTTACCTTTTTCGCCTGGATCAACCGACGAAGCGCGCCTATCGCGGCTTGTGCCGCCGGCGAGGTATTTTCGTCCCTCGGATTGTCCAACCCTGCCGCTTCCCGCTCCTGGTTCCACAACACATGGAGGATGCAGCCCGCCCGCAGCCCTCGAGCGGCCGCCACCGCGTAGAGTGCGGCCGATTCCATCTCCGATGCCAGGCATCCGCCCCGCAGCCAAGCCTGCCACTGGTTTTTCAGTTCACAGGAGACAGGGGAATCCTCCGGGCTGTGCTGGCCGTAAAAGGAATCCTTGCACTGTACCACCCCGACATGCACGGCCTTGCCGGTTTCGACGGCGGCGTCCCGCAGCGCGGCGGTCACCGCAAAGTCGGACACCGCGGGGAAAGCGAGAGGCAGGTATTCCCGTGAGGTGCCTTCCTGCCGGATGGCGGCGTTGGCCACCACCAGGTCGCCTCCTTTCACCGGCAGCGCCATCCCGCCGCAGGTTCCCACCCGGATCAGAGTTTTCGCCCCGCAGCGGTACAGCTCCTCCACGCAAATCGCAGTGGACGGGCCGCCGATGCCGTGGGAGATTACCAACACCCTCTCCCCGTCCAACGTCCCCGCCCAGGAAGTATACTCGCGGTTTTCAGCCAGAAAAGCGGGGTTTTCCAGACGCCGGGCGATTGGCTCCACCCGGCCGGGGTCCCCGGTCAAGATCACAAATTCCGCCCCTTGGGACGGGGCCAAGCCGATATGGTACATCCGCTGTCCGTTTACGTTCATTCCGCTTACTCCCTTCGTACACAGCCGTTTTCCCATGGCGTTTGGCCGTGCCTGCGTATTCTATGATTTATTTTACCATACAGGCTTCAGAGGCGGCGTAAAATGGCGGAGATATAACAAAAATTTCACAAATTTACCGGACGCTTCGTGTATCCTTAAATTGGCAATTCCCTGGGACGCACGGACAAACAAAGCAGAGAAATGGAAAGGGGAACCATGCATGAACAATTTTGTATACCACAACCCGGCGAAAATCCTTTTTGGGAAAGGGGTGGAAAAGGACGCGGCGCGGGAAATCCGAGCCTGCGGCGGCACCCGCGTGCTGCTGGTATACGGCGGCGGGAGCATCAAACGCAGCGGCCTGTACGATACATTGACCGACAGTCTCAAGGCGGAGGGGCTCCCCTTTTGGGAGCTGCCCGGCGTGCAACCCAATCCCCGGCTGACGCCAGTGAAGGAGGGAATCCGTCTCTGCCGAGAGAACGGGATCGATTTCCTTCTCGCGGCCGGCGGCGGAAGTGCGATCGACACCGCGAAAGGGATCGCGGTCGGCGTGCCGTACAACGGGGACGTATGGGACTTTTACGAACGGAAAGTGAAAGCGGAAAAGGCCCTGCCTGTCGGCGCCGTACTCACCATCCCCGCCGCGGGAAGTGAAACCAGCGACAGTAGCGTACTCACCAAGGAAGAAGGGTTGCGCAAGCTCGGCTGCGGATCACCGGTGATGATCCCTCGCTTTGCGATTATGAACCCGGAACTGACCTGCACCCTCCCCGCCTATCAGACCGCCTGCGGTGCGTCGGACATTCTCGCCCATCTGATGGAACGGTATTTCACCCAAGTGGACCATGTAGACTTCACCGACCGGCTCCTCGAAGCGTCGATGCGCACCATCCTCGATTATGCGCCCCTCGCGCTCGCCCATCCGGAGGACTACGACATCCGGGCCGAAATCATGTGGGCGGGCACCATTGCCCACAACAACCTGCTGGACACCGGACGGGTCGGGGACTGGGGCTCCCACCGGATTGAACACGAGCTCAGCGCCATTTACGACATTGCCCACGGCGCAGGGCTGGCGGTGGTGTTCCCTGCCTGGATGAAATATGTCTGGCGGGATGGTCCCGACCGTTTTGTCCAATTCGCCGCCCGGGTATTCGGGGTGGAGATCGCTCACGGGAATAAGGAACGGGCGGTGGAAGCGGCGATCGCCCGTCTGGAACAGTTCTATCGCTCCCTGGGGCTGCCCACCCGGCTGTCCGAAGCCGGCATCCCGGACGACCGCTTGCGGGAAATGGCGCAAAAATGCACCCTCCCCGGCCCGCAGGGGAATTTCAAAAAGCTGTATGAAGAGGACGTTTACAACATTTACTGCTTAGCAAAATAGCCGCTAGAAAGGACACATCCCCCAGCAAAGGCCAGGGGATGTGTCCTTTTCAAAAGTAGGGCGAGCGGCCCATTCATTTTTATTAAGACCGAAATCGCGGCAATTTTCCCGTATTTACAGCATATCCTTTTTATGCAGGATAAAGCCCACTACCCCCATCAGCGCCACCGACAGGGCGATGGGAAACCAGAAAAACTGGTTGAGCGGCAGGCCATCCACGTTCATGCCGTAAAACCCGGCGATAATATTCGGAATGGAAATCACAATCGTAATCGACGCCAGCACTTTCATCACGATATTGAGGTTATTGGAAATCACGGACGCGAACGCGTCCATTGTGCCGGAAAGGATGTTTAGGTAAATGCTGGACATCTCGATGGCCTGCTTGATTTCGATCAGCACGTCTTCCAACAAATCCTGGTCTTCCTCATACAGTTTGATATACCGGCCGCGCATCAGCTTTTCCAGCGTGGTTTCGTTGGATTTCAGAGACGTGGAAAAATACACCAGAGACTTCTCCACGTCCAAAAGCTGGATCAGCTCTTTATTCTTCATCGATTTGCGGAGCTGCCGTTCCAGCAGGTTGGATACCTTGTCGATCTGCTTCAGGTACTGCAGGTACCTCGTGGCGATCCGCAGGATAATTTTGAGCACAAACTGGGTTTTCAGCTCGGTCTGCACCCCGCGTACCACGCCCTCGGCAAATTCGGCGATAATCGTGTTTTCCCGCAGGGAAACGGTAATAACGTTGGTTTTGGTCACCAGGATCCCCATAGGCATAGTGTAATACGTCACCCCGGTATCGCCCTTTTCCGCTATCGGCGCGTCGATGATAATCAACGTGTTCCCGTCTTCGCTCTCAATACGGGAGGACTCTTCCTCGTCCAGCGCGGCACGGAGAAAATCCGGCTCCAGCGAAAACCGCTGGATCAGAAAATTGATTTCTTTTTCATCCGGATTGACCGCGTCAATCCAGCAGCCGTCTTCCAGCTCTTCCTGCTCACGAAGCCGGCCGTTTACCGTCTTGTAATAATGCAGCATACGCGCACCCCTTTCCCGGGATGCGCCGCGTCAAGGGATCCGGCGTGCCCCGGTATGTTGAAATTGAACGCCGTCTCTACTTCGGCCAGGGTCAGGGCTCACCGTCTCCACCTCCATTGTCTCCGTATACCGGCCGGCGGGCGGCCCGCCGGTCTTTTCCACCCGTTATTATAACACATTATACGAAGAATGCAAGCGTAACCGGGAGATTGGGCGAAATCGAGCGATCTTTCCGAATAAGGGCTGCCTATTTCGTCTAAAACCGCCCAATACGAACCTTAACGAGCAAAAACGAAAAACCGGCGCGGGGTATATGCCCCGCGCCGGGTATTGGCGATAAATGCTATCATCCGGTTGTGTTTCCTTCGTCCGCCTGCGCCGACCGCCATGCGGCGGATCAATCCCGCTTCTTCTTGAAAATATCCATAATGCTGGTGAAATCTTCATCTTCCATCGTGGTGGATGCATAACTCCCGCTGTTGGCGGAAGCTGCCTGAGAAGCGTTTGTTTCCGGCGCTTTATAGGAGCCGTCGTTGGAAAAGCCGGTGGCGATGACCGTAACGTTTAGCTCATCGTTCATGGATTCGTCGAACGCGGCGCCCCAGATGATGTTCGCGTCCGGGTGAGCGGCGCGGGAGATCATTGAGGAAGCCAGCTCCACGTCTTCCAGATCGATATCCGGCGAAGAAGTGATATTGATAATCACGCCGCTCGCCCCGTCGATCGAGGTTTCGAGCAGCGGGCTGGAGATCGCCGCCTTGGCCGCCGCCTCGGCTTTTTCCTTTCCTTCCGCACGGCCTACGCCCATATGCGCATAACCCGCGTCTTTCATCACCGCCGTTACATCCGCGAAGTCCAGGTTGACCAGGCCGGGGACCTTGATCAGCTGCGAAATGCTCTGCACGCCCTGGCGAAGCACATCGTCCGCCACTTCGAACGCGTTGGCCAAGGTAATGCGCTGTTCACTCACCATCTTCAGCCGCTCGTTCGGGATGACCACCAAGCTGTCCACCTGCTCGCGAAGGGCAGTAATCCCGCTCTCCGCCTGCTCCATCCGCTTGCGCCCTTCAAAGGAAAACGGCTTGGTCACGATACCGACCGTGAGGATGCCCAGATCCCGCGCGATCTCGGCCACGACAGGCGCCGCACCGGTGCCGGTGCCGCCGCCCATACCGGCGGTGATGAACACCATATCGGTGCCCTTAAGGGCCGCCGTGATCTCCTCGCGGCTTTCCTCCGCGGCACGCTGCCCTTTTTCGGGGTTCGCGCCGGCGCCGGTACCACGGGTTAATTTTTCGCCGATCTGGATCTTCTGGGTGGCCTGCGACAGGGATAGCGCCTGCCGGTCCGTGTTGATGGTTACAAACTCCACGCCCTGTACTCCGGCGCGCACCATCCGGTTCACCGCATTGCCGCCGCCGCCGCCGACACCGACTACTTTTATCTGAACGCCATCCATAAAATCGTTGTCAAATTCGAAACCCATGAAACTTCCTCCCAGCTTTATTTCCTTCAAGCCGGCTCAGCGGCTACATTTCTCATCATCCAAAATCTTTATTTTTTATCTTACCATGGTCCCCGCGCAAATTCAACCGTTCCAGAGAAATTCGCGGCGAAGAATATTTGGAAAAAATGCCCTTTGCCTGCTCTCGTCCAGTACTGCTTTCAGGCTGCCGCCGTCGTGGTGGTGGCCGCGGAGGTCGTCTCCGTAGACGGTGCCGTCGTGGTGGCGGCCGGCTTGGTGGTGGTATTCAGCAGTTCCTCCGGTGTATACACCGCCTGCTGCTGATCTACATTGGAATTGGAGTAAGAGCTCAAATCCATCTGGCCGCGGGTATTTTCTCCGTTTTTCTCAAGGATCCGCTTCAGTGTCGAGGACAGGACCGCCATTTTATGCTCCAAATTGAGGTCGTTGCCCAGCAGTACGGTGATCTGATCCTTCCAGCGAAGCCGGATATCGATGTTGTCCCGGATGTCTATCTCCCGGATATCCAGCCCCTGGGCGGAAATCGCAGAAAACAGGGACTGAAGCGTCGCCATATTCTCCTCGTTCATCAAGGTATGGCCTACGCCGGCGCCTTCCTCCAGGGTACAGCGGATTTTCATAAACTCCGCCAGGCGATCGCTGCCGTCGGGCAGCTTTTCCAGCCCCTTGCCGTTCCCGCCGAGGATGATCCAGCCGTCCTCCGCTTCCACCACGGCGACCGGTTCCGCCTCCACAATGGTGATCTTCACTGTTGTAAAAGAGGGGCTGGTCACCGTTACCCGTTCCACATATGGGAACGCCTGTAGGATTTTTTCCGCCGCCTCCCGCTTTTTCACCGAAAAAATGCTCTGCCCCACCGTCAGGCCGCTGGCTTGGATAATTTCCTCTTCGGTATAGTGGGAACTGCCTTCCACCAAGATGTCTTTCAGCCCGAACACCGCCTGGTTGCCGTCCTCTCCTCCCGAAGCGGGCCGGCCGGGGCGGACTAAGAGAACCACCGCTGTGATGATCCCGGCGAGCAGCAAAAGCAGAATCAGCACAAAAACCGCCACCCTCATTGGCTTGAGGCGGCGTTTTTTCTTTTTTGAAGGTACCGGCGGCGGTGCAGGCGCACGCTGCTTTTTCTGCTCACTCATTTTGGTTCCCCGCCTTTCCCAACCGGCTGTTTTCCACTGTCCAATACGTTTTTATCATATCAAAAGGAAAGGAAAAAGAAAAGGGGAAAACGCCGAATTCCGCCCTTGGAGCGTTGATCTTAAGTCCCTCTTAAGAAAAAAGCCGCCAACCGGCCGTCACGATCGAGGCGTCCCCCCTCTCGCCCGCCGATATTCCCTCAGCAGCGTATCCGCCGTTGCGGCGTCTAGCCGGTCGTCCCGTTCCATCCGGCGGATGAGGGCGGCGAAGGGATCATCCGTCGTCTCCTCGATCAAGCGGATTTTTTGGATCAGGCGGTCTAGGCGAAGGCGGATTGTCGGATAGGTGACGCCGTAAACGGCCGCCATTTCCTTGAGGGAACCGGAGGACAGCAGGAAATGCCGGATAAACAGAAAATCATCCCCGTCCAGCCCCTGCATCCACGCGGGAATTTCCGCCAATGCGCCCCCTCCTTTCGGCTGAATCCGCCGCCCCTTTCCGCCAAGCCCGAACGGCTGCAATGATCCGGCGCATCCGCCAAAGACAGCCTGGTTTCAAGGCCTGTAATGGGCGGGTCACGCGCCCTTCATACATTTGTTGCTGTCCACTACCATCACTATACTATTTCATATTATTAAAGTCAATATTTATTTTATTTTTTATTATATTAAAAAATATTTTACTATTATTTAATCCGTTGCAACGATGCGCCAACGCCGCGAAGAGCGGCTTCCAGCCCCTCATAACCCCTGTCCAGATGATGGAGCTCGCGCAGGGAGGTCGTCCCCTCCGCAGCGAGACCGGCGATCACCAGCGCGGCGCCGCCCCGCAAATCGGTGCATTCCACCGGTGCCCCGGAAAGCGCCGGTACCCCTTCCACTACGGCGACGCGCCCTTCCACCTTGATATTCGCGCCCATCCGGATCAGCTCGCCCGCGTGTTTGTACCGGTTTTCGAAAATATTTTCTACAAACACGCTGGTCCCATCCGCCACACAGGTCATTGCCATCAACGGAGCCTGCGCATCCGTAGGGAAGCCGGGATACGGCATAGTGCGGATGGAACGGATCCGTCGCAGGCGTTTTGGCGCAGTAATCCGCAGTTCACCCGGTGTATATGCCAACGTACAGCCCGCTTCCTCAAACGACGGCAGGACGGTGGCGATATGCTCCGGTTCCGCCCCCCGCAGGGCGAGCCGTCCCCCTGTAACCGCCCCTGCCGCCAGGTAGGTAACGGTCTCGATCCGGTCAGGCATTACCCGGTAAGGCGCGGCTTCCAGGCGTTCTACCCCTTCTACGGTAATCGCACCCTCTCCCGCTCCGTGAATTTTTGCACCGCATCGGATCAGATAGGTGCAAAGATCCACAATCTCCGGTTCCCTCGCCGCATTTAAAATAGTGGTTTTCCCCTCGGCTGTCGAAGCCGCCAGCAGGATATTTTCGGTCGCGCCCACACTGGGGAAATCCAGGGCGATGGCTGTCCCTTTCAGCCGGCCATATGTCCGGCATTCCAGGCGGCCCCGTTCCTCAACAATCTCCACCCCCAGCTGCCGCAGGGCGGCGAGATGAAGGTCAATCGGCCGGGCCCCCAGTTCACAACCTCCAGGGAAAGACATATGCGCTTCCCCCGTACGGGCGACCAGTGCCCCCAGGAAGATGATGGAGGAACGCATCTCCCGCATCAATCCGTCCGGTACCCCGCTGCGGCACAGCGGGGTGGAATCCACAACCACCCTATCCTGCGAGCGCGTAACCGTACAACCGAGATGCCGGAGGATGTTGACCGACGCCGCTACATCGGAAAGCTGCGGGCAATTGGATATCTCGCTGATCCCGTGGGCCAACAGGGTCGCCGCCAGCAGCGGCAGTGCGCTATTCTTCGCGCCGTGGATGGTCACAGCCCCGTCCAGCCGGCGCCCGCCCTCAATTTTTAGGATTTCCATTTTCAACCCCATTTCTCCGCAGACCGTAATGGGTGGAAGGGCGGAGGTTTTCTGCGGGAGACCACCGCCCGTTCGGCGCTTCACACACAGCGCCTGCAAGCCCATCCTATGCAAAAAGGGGCCGGGGGGTGAAAAAGCCGCGCTTTTGGCCCGGTTTTTCCAAGGACAAGGCCAAAACGGGGAATTGTCCACCGTTCCGGCAGATAGCCGCCGTTCCGGTTTTTATCCGACAAGCCGGCCAACGTCAAACCAGATACGGCTATCCGGAGGATAGAAGCCGAATCGGAAGGTCCATCCACCTTATTGCGCTTTTCATCCGTTAACGCGATGAGCCCATGAAAATATGCCGTTGAACGGAAACCATCGGGCGGGGGATTTTCACGGACGTTGGAAGGGCTTATGACGAGTTTTGCCCTCCAAAAGGTAAGTCAATAACGCGCCCACCATCTGTATAAACAAGGTTTTCCGGACGATACGATTGTCCGTTTGACAAGCTTTCCTTCGCCATATCTTTTCATAAAGCTTTTATCCCTTGGATTGGGTCTGCGGGGCCCCGCTCAAGCTAAACAAGGAAAAAGCCATGGAAGGAAATCCCTCCATGGCTTTCAGCAAGTTCTTATTCTGGCAGTTTTCCGCCGTTTTTCAACACGGAAGCGACGACGGCGTAGATCCGGTCGTCCGCGTCCAGGATCGCGTTTTTTCGGGCGTTTTCCCCCATCCGGCGGAGCTCCTCCGGCGAGGATGCAATCGCTTCAATCTCCTTCCAAAGGCGATCGGCGGTCAGGTCCTTTTCTTCCACACAGACGGCGGCTCCTTTTCGGACCAACGCCATCGCGTTGTGAAACTGATGGTTTTCCGCCACATTGGGGGAGGGGATCAGGATGGACGGTCTCCCGGCCGCCGGCAGTTCGCTGAGCGTCATCGCCCCGCAGCGGGAGATGACCAGGTCCGCCGCCGCCATGCAGCGGGGCATATCGTCAATGTATTCCCTAACGGCAATCCCCTCGGCGTTTTCCGGCACCCCCAGTTCCCGCAAACGGGCGCGGGTCGTCTCCCATCCCGCTTTGCCGGTGGCGTGGATATGCTGGAAGCGCCCGTCCTTTACACTGCGGGCGATCACTTGCGCCATTGCTTCGTTGATCCGCCCCGCGCCAAGGCTTCCGCCTACCGACAAGATCAGCGGCCGGCTATCGACACGCAGCTCCTGCCGTGCCTTTTCCCGGTCGAGATGCCGAAATTCCGGGCGAAGCGGGTTCCCTGTCACCACGACGCGGGCGGAAGGCGGCAGGTATTGGCGCGCGTCTTCGGCGGCGATCATCGTAGCCGCGGCGTATTTGGCGAGCATCTTCACCGTCACCCCGGGAAAAGCGTTGGATTCATGCACCAGCACCGGGATTCCCATTTTCGCCGCTTTGCGCAGGATCGGGCCGCTGACGTAACCGCCGGTGCCGATGGCGATATCCGGACGAAAGTCCCGTAATATTTTGGCCGACGCCGCTTCCGCCGTGACCGCATGGACGGCGGCGGAAACGTTGCGGCCGATGTTTTTCAACGTCAGCCGCCGCTGGAAGCCTCGCACATCCACCGTTTCGATCCGGTAGCCGGCGGCGGGAACCAGACGGGTTTCCATCCGTCCCTTTGCCCCGACAAAGAGGATTTCCGCATCCGGCTGTTCCTTCTGTATTTTTGCGGCGATCGCCAGCGCGGGGTTGATATGCCCCGCTGTCCCGCCGCCCGTCATCAATACGCGCATAAGAATGCCTCCCACCATACTTTTCCATTATGCATATGTAGCCGGCGCCGTGATCAGACGCACGGACGCCCCCAAAAAAAGGCGGGACGGGAGGAGCCGCGCCCCTTTCCCGGCCCGCCGCCGTATACTTAGCATACCGGATATCCGGCCGTCTCGTTCACCCACGGTTTGGCCTGCTTACTCCCGTTTCCGGCTTCCCGCGCCCTTTGATTCAATTGGCGACCGCCTTCCCGCCGTATTGCGGGAAATGGACAGCACCACCCCCATCTGGGCGAGCAGCATCACCAGCGAGGTGCCGCCGTAGCTGAAGAACGGCAGGCTGATACCGGTGTTCGGGATGGTGTTGGTGACCACCGCCATATTCATAAACGCCTGCAGGCCGATCTGGGCCGTCAGCCCGACCGCCAACATGGAACCGAATTTATCCGGCGATTTCATCCCGATGGTGATCCCCCGCCAAAGCAGCAGCGCAAACAACACGATCACCAGCACCGCGCCGACAAATCCCAGCTCTTCGCAGATGACCGAAAAAATGAAGTCGTTCTGTGGTTCGGGCAGGAACAAATGCTTCTGCCGGGAGTTGCCGAGCCCCTGCCCCATCACGCCGCCCGAACCGATGGCATACAGCGACTGGACGGTCTGCCAGGCCTCGTTCGGGTTTTCGGCATAGGCTTTCATGGGGTCCAGCCAGACGTTGATCCGGTCCTGTTCGTATCCCTTAACAAAGATCATATAGATGACTGCCGCCACGCCGAGCCCCATCGTTCCCAGCAGATACAGCAGCCGGGTGCCGCCTACGTACATCATCACGATGCCGATCCCCAGCAGCAGGATCGTGCCGGAAAGGTGCGGTTCGATAAACACCAGCCCGCAGGTGATGCCAAGGATGAGCATAAACGGCAAATAGCCGGCGGTAAAGGTTTTCATCTTTTTATGGTTGAGGGATATCAAGTGGGCGAACAGGAGGATTAGCGCGAACTTCGCAATTTCGGAAGGCTGGAACTGCAAGCCGGGCAGGCGTATCCATCGATGAATACCGGTGGAACTCGGCAACACCAGCACAATGCCGAGCAGGATATAGGACACCAGCATCAAGGGGATCGCGAAACGATGCAGGATGTGGTAGTCCACCGCGGAGATCACCAACATCGCCGCCACGCCGAGCAGGGCAAAGATGAGCTGCCGTTTGATGAAATAAAAGCTGTCCCCGTCGTTCCAATAGTATGAGTAGGCGTAGCCGGCGGAAAATTGGCTGATTAGGCCCACCACCAGGATAATCATAAGAATAATCAGAAAGGGCATGTCAAAGCCCTGGGATACCGAAAAAAGGCGAAATCGCTTTTTGGGTTTTGCCGGCGCAGCGGAGAGGGCCTTGGATTTGATTGACGCCATGGAATCGACCTCGCCTTTCCAGCCGCTTCACAGCGGCTTAATCAACGCATGTACTGGATATCAATCTTTACAAAGTATGCGGAAACCGGCGGATTTTATGCACGGTATGAGAGAAAATCCCGCTCAGGCCGCAAGCAATAGGTACCACGAAAGCAGCCCGCCGAACAGCGTAACCAGGGAAAACACCAGCACGATTTTGTTTTCGCCCCAGCCACACATCTCAAAATGGTGATGCAGCGGGCTCATCTTAAATAAACGCTTTCCATGGGTGAGTTTGAAATAGGCGACCTGCAAAATCACCGAAAGGGTTTCGACCACATAGATAATTCCCACCGGGATGAGCAGGAACGGCTGGTTGATGCCGAAGGCCAGCGCTGTTAGCAACCCGCCGATGAACAGCGAGCCGGTATCCCCCATGAAAACCTTGGCGGGATGGAGGTTCCATACCAGGAAACCGGCTAGGGCACCGGCGAACGCCGCCGAAAGCAGCCCCAAGCCGAAATAGCCGGTGATCCCCGCCGCGATCAGGAAGAACAGGGTCGCCACAAAGCTGACGGTGCCGCACAGGCCGTCGATACCATCGGTCAGGTTGACCGCGTTGGTTGCCGCCGCCACGATGAACATACAAAATGGAATAAACCACAGCCCGAAATCCACTGTCCCAACAAAAGGGATGTATACTTCCGTTCCACCCGCCATATACAGGGAAAGAGCGTACCCCAGCGCCACCAGAAGCTGCGCGAACATCTTCTGCCGGGAGGTAAGCCCCATATTCCGTTTTTTCACTACGGAAATATAGTCGTCCGCAAAGCCGATCGCCCCGCAGCACAACGCCATCAGAAGCCCGCCGAACAGCCGGGTGAGCACCAGCGGGGTGGCTTCCAGCACCTTATCCTGCAGGAAGAGCTGGGACGCTCCCACCGCCAGGCCGAATGCCAGCACCGTCCCTCCCATGAACAGCAGCCCTCCCATAGTCGGGGTGCCCTGCTTGCTTTTATGCCAGGACGGCCCTTCCTCCCGGATGGTCTGTCCAAAATGCAGCCGGCGGAGGGCTGGGATCACCCACCGCCCCGCGATAGCGGTAATCAAAAAGCCCGCCAGTGCCGTGGCGGCTACCGTCGTCAGCTTTGTCATATCCATTGGCATGCCATTCCTTTCCGGGCGGAGACACCCAAGGCGGTCAACTTCCCACCCGGATACCCCTGCCGTCTCCCCTCGTTTTCTCGCCAGCGGCCTATTCCCCGCACCCTCTGACGGCCGGCTCTTTTTTAGCGGATGGCGGTTTCTTTCAGCGCATCCGCCACCACCTCACGCTCATCGAAATGGATGACTTTGTCTTTGAGTATCTGATAGGTTTCATGGCCCTTGCCCGCCAACAGCAGCGTATCCCCCGGCTGCGCGTTTCGGATGGCCCAGTGAATGGCTTCCATCCGGTTAGGTATCACCACATAGGGGACGGTTTTCCCCTCCCCTTCCGGCAAGCCGGCCAGGATATCGTTGATAATGGCGGCCGGCTCCTCTGTCCGCGGGTTATCCGAGGTAATCACCAGAAAATCGGACAGCGCCGCTGCGGCCGCGGCCATTTTGGGCCGTTTCCCCTTATCCCGGTCGCCGCCGCAGCCGAACAAGGTAACCAGCCGGCCACGGCTACATTCCTTCATGGTTCTACAGATTTTCTCCAGCCCGTCGGGCGTGTGGGCGTAGTCGATCACCACGGTGAAATCCCGGCCGGTCGGCACGATTTCCGCGCGGCCCTTCACCCCTTTGGCATTGCACAACGCTTCAACCAGTTGATCGAACGGCAGGCCGATCGTCAGCCCGCAGGAAGCGGCCGCCAAGGCGTTGTACACCGAAAACATGCCGGGGATCGACAGGCGTACCCTGCCGATTTGCGCCGTACCCACCAACTCGAAATCCACCCCGTCGGGACGGGGGCGGATATTTTTCGCCGTGTAATCCGCGTCGTCCCGGCTCGCGGAATAAGTGACAACCGGGCAAGTCAGCCCTTCGGTCAGCTTTGCCGCCCAGGGATCGTCCGCGTTCACCACGGCATGGCGGCACATTTGAAACAGGCGCTTTTTGGTGCCAAGATAGTTCTCCATCGTCCCATGATAGTCCAGATGGTCCTGGGTCAGGTTGGTAAACACCGCTGCGTCGAAGGTACAGCCGCTCACCCGCTCCTGATCCAGCGCGTGGGAGGAAACCTCCATCACCGCGTAGGAACAGCCCTCCGCCGCCATGAGTGCGAACATACTGTGCAGATCATAAGGGTCCGGCGTGGTGTGGGCGGACGGGAGCACCCGGTCCCCAATCATATTCTGGATGGTGCCGATCAGACCGACTTTCTGCCCGCAGGTTTCCAGAATCGCTTTGAGCATATACGTGGCCGATGTTTTGCCGTTGGTGCCGGTGATGCCGATCAGCCGCAACCGTTCAGCCGGCCTTCCAAACCAGTTGGCGCACATCTGCGCCCAGGCTTTCCGGCAGGAAGGCACCAGCACCTGCACCGCCCGTCCCGTACAGGCGGGACATCCGACGGATTCTTCCGCCACGATCGCGGCGGCGCCCGCTTTTTCCGCCTGGGCGGCAAAACGGTGCCCATCCGTCTCCACCCCTCGGATGCAGACAAATACCCAGCCCGGCCCCACTCGTCGGGAATCGCAGGTGATGCCGGCAATCTCCGGATCATCCTCGCCGCCGGCGCCGGAAAAGGGGATATCCCGCAGTATTTCAAAAAGCTTCACGATCGCTCATCCCTTCCGATAAGGCCGCACATTCCCCTGTACCAGCCGTTAAAGTATATGGTATGGGTTTTGCCGCGTCAGGCAATGGAATCCTGATAAATAAAGTTTACCTTGACCACAGTGCCGAGAGCCACGGAAGTCCCTTCCGCAATGCTCTGGCTGGAGGCCTTCGCTTCCCCGCTCTCCAGCCCCAGGCCGATCATCTGGATATTCACATTGGCGTTGGCGGCGGCCACGTTGGCCTGCGCCAAAGTCATCCCGCTGAAATTCGGGACGGTTGTGGTTTTGGACAGCTCGTTTTCGTCGGTGTATAGCACGACCATGCCGTTTTTCGGGATGGTTTCCCCCTTATCCGGAACCTGCTTGACAACGGTGGAACCGCTGCCCACCACCTTATACCGCAGTTCGCTGTTGGTCAGCATGCTCTGCGCGACGGCGACTTCCTTGCCCTTGACGTCGGGAGTGGTGCGCTCCATCGCCGCGATTTCTTCGTCGGTATACACCGGCTCCACCCCCAGATAAGGCAGCGTCTCCGCCATGATCTTCTGCGCCACCGGAGCCGAGATGGTACCGCCGAAGCGCACGGCCACCTGCGGTTCGTCCAGCAGAAGGAGAATAGCGTACTGCGGGTTGTCGGACGGGGCAAAACCGGAGAAGGAGGCAACAACGTTTTTTGTGCCGGTGGCGTTGTTTTGGTCGGTCTTATCCGATGTACCGGTCTTGCCCGCCATGCGGTAGCCCGCCACATACGCGTTTTTCGAACCGCTGTTAACCGACACATCCAGGATTTTGCAGAGCCGCTCACTGGTTTCTTCGGAGATGACCTGCCGCTTCACCGTAGGTTCGGTATTCTTCACCACGTTGCCGTCCGCGTCCAACACCTGCTGTACCACATAGGGCTGCATCAGCTTGCCGCCGTTGGCCACCGCCGCCATAGCGGTGATCATCTGGATCGGCGTCACTTTAAAGGTCTGGCCGAATGCGGAAACCGACAGCTCCATAATGTTGAGCTGGTCTTCGTTGTGGTACAGCGTGGAGGTCACGCGGGATTCGCTAAGCATATCGATACCGGTGCGTTCGGTGAACCCGAAGCCCTGGTAATATTTCCAGAACAGCGAACGCCCCAACTTCTGCCCGATTTCCGCAAACGCCGGGTTGCAGGAATTGGAAACCGCCTGCACGAAATTTTCGGATCCATGGCCGCCGCTCTTATGGCATCCGACTCGCGTACCCGCGATGGTGATAGCTCCATTGCAGAAAAAGGAGGTGTTTTCGTTCACTACGTCTTCCTCGAGCGCCATAGCGGAGGTAAACACTTTGAAAACCGAGCCCGGCTCGTAGTAATCCGAGATCGGCTTGTTTACCCACTGCTCTTCCCGCGCTTTTTTCAGTGCTGCGGAACGTTCGTCCCCCGAAAGCAGGGCGATTGCCGCCGCCGCATCCGGATCGGTGACGGTCATCGGGTCGTTGGGATCGAAATCCCCCTTGGTCGCCATAGCGACGAGGCCGCCGGTGTTCACGTCCATGATAATGCACGCGCCCCGGTTGGTGCAGCCGTTTTCCTTCACTGCGATCTCCAGGTATTTTTCCGCGTAATATTGTACCACGCTGTCGATGGTGAGCACTAGGGAATTGCCATCCTCGGCATCCACCGTCTTTTCAAATTTCATTTTGGTGGACAGCTCGTCGCCCCAGCCGTTCTTGGCCGTAACAATCCGACCCGGCTTGCCAGCCAGCGTCTCCTCGTAATAGGCTTCGAGACCGTAAAGGCCGTTGTTGTCGGTGCCGGTAAAGCCGAGTACCTCGGACGCTAGGGAATTTAGCGGGTAATACCGCTTGTAGTCCTCGATAATCCGGAACACCCCGGTCAGGCCGTTATCCTGAATCCAGGTGGAAAGGGTTTCGGCGAGCGGGTGCTCGATTTTGGCTTTCACCACCTCATATTGACTATTGGTCTTCAGCGTCTTTTTATACAGGGTATCCCGGTCCACTTCCAACATAGCGGATAATTCGTCCGCGATTTTTACCCGGGTTTCCTCGTCTTCAATGTCCTTTGGGGACATGATGACGGTCCACACCGTGGCGGACTGAGCGAGTACCGTCATATTGGTATCGTAAATCGTTCCCCGTTTGGGGGAGATGATGCTGTCGCTCATCTGCTGCGCCACCGCCCGTTCCCGCCATTGATCCGCCTGCACGATCTGCAGGACGGACAGCTTGCCGATCACGGCGGAAAAACAGATGCCGAGGATTACCAGCGCCACAATCGAACGCTTCCACATCTGGCGGGTCGGCGCCTTGGTAGTTGCTGTATTGTTGATCGCGTCTTTTTTTTGTTTAGCCATACTATCGGTCCTTTCCGGCCTGGTTGCCGCATCCCCGCTCGACGGATTCCGGACGGCCTTGTTCCATATCTATGATAAGAAAACGAGAGTTAAGACTGTTCATCCCAACTCTCAGCGCAGCGGAAGAGGGTTCCATGTTTTCCCCTCACCCCCATACTTATTGGCTCACTCAAACAGGTATGTCAGTTGCGAGAAAAAATTCGAGATGGCGGAACCGATGGATTCCAGAATGCTGCCGCTGTTTTCGACCGCCGTCTCCACTTTGTCCCCGTCTTCCACGCTGATATACTCAATTTGATACGATTCCATTTTCTGCATGCCTAGGGTATTCTGCGCGTAGTTTTCGACGCTTTGTGTCGAAACCTTGCGGGCCAGTTCGTCGGTCAGCCGGGTCTTTTCGCTCTGCAGCACCACCAGCTGCTGCTCCCGCTCGTTGATTGCGCTGTCCAGTTCGGTCATCCGAACCCGGCTGGCGAGCATCAGCCCCAGCACCGCCACCGTGATCGCCGCCACCGAAAGGGTCGCCAAGGTGTTGAGTATGGACTGAATTTTCGCTTTTTTCCGCTGCGCCTTGAGCATTTTCTTGTTCGGCTTCAGCTCGACGATTTTCGCCGGCTTTGGTTCAAACAAGGAGAGGTCGTACGCCTCCGTTCCCCTGTTGGTTGCCATAATGCGTCCCCTTTCGTATAGTGCTTAACGCCGGTCCCGACAGAGTCGGCCCGTTTTATCGTCCTATATTTTGCTCGTGAATTTTCTCCACGCAGCGGAGCTTGGCGCTTCGGGCGCGGGGGTTTCGTTCCAACTCTGCGGGCGACGCTTCCGCCGGCTTACGAAGAACCAGCCGTGCCGCCGGTGTTTTGCCGCATACGCATACCGGAAAATCCGGTGGGCAGGTACAACCCTTACAAAAAGCGGCGAACCGCTGCTTGACCATCCGATCCTCCAACGAATGGAAAGTGATCACCGCCAGCCGTCCCCCCGGCTTCAGGCAGCGGAACGCGGTATCCAGCGCCTGCGATAAGCAGTCCAATTCGCCGTTGACCTCGATTCGCAGCGCCTGAAAAACCCGGCGGGCGGGATGCCCATCCCGCCGATAAGCGGCCGGGACCGCCCCGCGGACGATGTCCGCCAGCTGCCCGGTCGTTTCTACCGGAGTGATTTGGCGGGCCTTTACGATCGCCCGGGCAATCGGCCGGGCGAATTTTTCCTCCCCGTACCGGTAAAAGATTGAAGACAACTCTCGTTCGTCCAACGTATTAACCAAATCGGCCGCTGTGCGTCCGCTCTGACTCATCCGCATATCCAGCGGAGCGTCCATGTGATAGGAAAAGCCACGCTCGGCAGTATCCAGTTGATGAGAAGATACGCCGATATCCAACAGAATCCCGTCCACCGGGCCGACATGCTGATCTTCCAGCACCCGGTCCATTTCAGAAAAATTGGAGCGCACCACCGTCGCCGGCAGGCCGGCAAGCCGTTTCCCGGCTTCTTCCACCGCGTCGGGATCCTGATCCAGCGCCAGCAGGCGGCCGCTGGTCAGGCGGGAAGCAATGGCGAAGGAGTGCCCGCCGCCGCCCGCCGTCCCGTCGAGATACAGTCCATCTGGGCGGACAGCCAGCGCGCAGAGCGTTTCTTCCAGCAGAACGGGGATATGATAGGTTCCCGCCTGGTCCTCTCGCATGCCGTGCACCGCCCTTTCCCAGGGCCTTGTCCCTGCCGGAACCGCCCGTTTCCTTTAAAAGCCCAATTCCATGAACTCGGCTTCCACTTCTTCCGGCGTCATGGCGCCGCTGTCTTCTTCATAACTTACCGGATTCCAGATTTCCGCCCGGTTTCCCGCGCCGATCACCAGCGCTTCCTTTTCCAAGGCGGCATAGGCCAGCAGATGCTTCGGCAGCAGGATGCGCCCCTGGGCGTCCACCTGCACGTCCGCCGCGTTGGAGGACAGGTATCGCTGGAGCTTGCGCGCCTTGGTAAACGGCATGTCGGCCAGCCCCTGCTGAAGCTTGTCCCATTCTTCCATCGAATACAGGCTGACGCAATGATCCATGACGGCCGCGGCGATAAACTGATCGCCCAGCTTTTCCCGAAGCTTTGCGGGCACGAAAATGCGCCCCTTCGCATCGATATTGTGTTGGTAGCGTCCGTATAGCATCAGCGTTTCCTGTCTTTCCGTCCCGTCCGTGGCCGGCGGACGGGGATGGGCGGCAAAGGGGTTCGGTGAGCAGATGTGAAATCCGGTGGAAAACTCCGTGGAAAGTGTGGATATCCTCCACTCTCCACCACTTACCCCTACTTTCCGCCACTTAACTATCATTATAAAGGGTGTTTTTCGAAATTGCAAGGGTTGTCCCAAGTTTTCAAACAAGTTTTTTCAAGGAATTTTGTGGATTTTTCCATATTTCCCCTATCCCTCTAGGATAATCCACCGTATTCTGGAAAATTGGATTCCACTCCCTCTTTTCTCGCGATTTCCCCTCTGGTTTTCCCCGAATCGATCTTTTCCTCCTTCCTCTGCGCGCAACAGTTTCTCCGCCGGATATATTTCTGCGGGAGATTCTTTCCAAGCCGAATTTAAAAAAGGGAAGGTTGCAAAACAATCCGCCCTGCAACACTCCCTTTATTGTAAACGCCCTCGGTTAGGAGAAAGGTTCCCGCTGCAAGCCTGCTGCGGGGATACCTTTGTCCAAACGCACCGCTAGGAGAGCACCGTTTTCTCATCTCCTTCCTATCACAGGGATGAAATTGACAAACAGTGGGGACCGCCGCCAAAACGATGAACAACCACTTCGATATTTTTCGTTCGGCCGGCAGACCTCTCGTCTTTCAAGGCGTTTCTTTTTATCAACAGTCAAAGCTTTCCCGCAACGGATAGAGCCGAGGATCGGCCTTATTAAAACACAAACGGGAGGGCGGGCCTTTCATCCCGTCCTCCCGTTATTCATTCGTTCCTATCCGCCGTATTGTCGCCATACGCCATGCAAACAGAACGGCCGCCCCGATTATTTTTCGTCCGGCTGTTCCGGCATCTCCGGTTTCGGGGGATTCCTCAGGAGCTGGCGCGCCTGCCGCACCTCGCCCAAGCGCTGTGCGAGCACCTCTTCCGTGCGGCGAAGCAGATCTTCGGAAAAATCGCTGGCGCCCCGGCGCATTTCCCGTGATTTCTGCTGGGCCTGAGCCATCATCTCATTGGCTTTCTGCTGTGCCTGCCGGACAATTTCCTCCTGCGCGACCATGCGGCGGGCACGTTCCTCCGCTGCGCGGATGATGCCTTCCGCTTCCTTTTTCGCTGTCGCCACGATATCCCCGCGATCCGCGACGATCGCCTTGGCCTGCCGCACCTCGCTGGGCATATTGCCCCGGATGTCGTCCACAATATTGCGCAAGCGCTCCGCATCCACCATACATTTGCCGCCGGAGAGCGGGAAACTCCACGCTTTGTCCAGCATATCGTCGATTTGTTCCAGCAATTCCTCTACCGTCATGGTGCTCCATCCTTTCTCGCCGGCGGCCTTCAGACGGACCGGTTGCCGGCGCCCGCGGTCAAATTTGCGTGGGAAAACAAGCGGCAAAATACGCCGCCGTTCCCGTCCTTATCTTTCGGAAACGGATTCCGGGGCAGGCGCCCCGCCCGCCCTGTTCACCTTTTTTAAGATATCCTCAATAATGCCGTCCGGCACAAAGCCGGTGATGTCTCCGCCCAGCTCGGCCACCTGCTTTACCAGGCTGGAGGATAAGTACATATGCTCCGCCGTAGTGGTCAGGAAGGCGGTTTCGGTCTCTGGATTCAGCTTGCGGTTCGTCAGCGCCATCTGGAACTCATATTCAAAATCCGACATCGCCCGCAGGCCCTTCACAATCACCGTGGCGTTTTTCTGTCTTGCATAGTCGGCCAGCAGCCCATCGAAGCTGTCGATTTCCACATTGTCCATCCCCGCCGTAGCGCGGCGGAGCAGCTCCACCCGCTCGTCCTTGGTAAACATCGGCCGCTTGGACGCATTGGTCATCACCGCGACGATGACGCGGTCAAACATCCCCGCCGCCCGGCGGATAATATCCAAATGGCCATAAGTAACCGGGTCAAAGCTGCCCGGGCAAACTGCCGTTTTCATCGAGTTGCCATTCCTTTCCCTGCGTGAATGCGCTTCGGCAGCGGATTCGCTCCCGCTCGCCGTATTATTCAGCGGATCCCACCGCCCGGTCGCTCCAGCGGTACAGCCGCAGGATTACCCGGCCATACCGGTAGGTGCGGTCCAGCCGGTAATCCTCTACCTGTTCCGGCAGTTCCAGCCCGCCGTCGCTTTCACAGACAATTACCCCGCCGGGGTTCATATGCTTCGCCGTTTCCCGCAGCGCGGGCTCCAACAGGCCCGCCGCGTAGGGCGGGTCCAGCACCGCGATGTCGAATCGATCCTTCGTCCGCCCGATGTAAGCCATGGCGTCCAGATTGAGCACCTGCGCGTTTTTTGAGAGCGCAGGCTCCCGTTTGGCGGCCGCATGCAGGTTCCGGCGGATCACAGCGGCGGCCTCCGGGTTTTTGTCCACAAAGACGCAGCCCGCCGCGCCGCGGCTGAGCAGTTCCAGCCCCATCTGCCCCGAACCGGCAAACAGGTCGAGCGCCGCCCGCCCCTCGATTTCAAACTGCAGCGCGCTGCACACCGCTTCCTTCACCCGCTCCGCCGTGGGGCGGGTGTCCTCGCCCGCCAGCGTTTCCAGCCGGCAGCCGCGCGCTAACCCTGTAATAATCCGCATAATCGTGCTTTCTATCCTTCATCGTCAATGTTGTTTTCCAGATACGCCACGGATTAATAAACGCGTTACAGCGCCTGATCCCGTTCGTAGCTCGCCTTCGCCGCCGCAAGGATAGCCGCTTCGAAGCCGCCTTCCTGCAACGCGCACAGCCCTTCGATGGTGGTGCCCGCCGGCGAACAGACTTGGTCGATCAAGGTGCGGGGATGCTCCCCCGCTTCCTGCAGCAGCCGGGTAGTCCCCAGCACCGCCTGCGAGACGATTTTCAGCGCCGTCGCCTTGGGAATGCCGTACCGCACCCCCGCTTCGGCCAGCGCGTCGATATACAGCAGCGTGAACGCCGGAGAGCAGCCCGCCAGCGCCGAATAAGCGGAAAAGAGCCGTTCCTCCAACTCCACCACCTCGCCGACCGTCTCGAATATCAGCCGAACCACACTTTTATGCGTCTCATCCACCCGGCTGTTGCCGCAGAAAGCGGACATGGATTCCCCCACCTTGGCGGCGATGTTCGGCATCACCCGCACCATCGGCAGCCCGGGGCCGGCCAGCCCCTCCAACTCGCCGAGGGACTTTCCCGCTGCAATCGATATTACCAGCGGCACACGCCGGTGAAGCACCGGGGAAAGGGACGGCAACACTTTGGGCAGCACCTGCGGCTTGACCGCCAGCACCAGCGCGTCCGCCTGTTCCGCCGCTTCGGCGGCCGACGTGGTCATACAGATCCCGCAATCCTCAAAAAGGCGGATCAACTTGGCGTTGTCGGTGTCGAACGCCACAATGTCGCTGCCGCGGAACCCGCCGGAAACCATGCCGCGGATGATCGCCCCCGCCATATTCCCCGCGCCGATAAACCCAATCTTCATGGAACCCATCTCGTTTCCCCCCGTTTCTACGGTCTTTCTACAATTTTACCCGCATTCCCTCCGTCTGTCAACAAAGGATTGGCGGAGCGGAAGGGGAAAAGGCTAAAATTTTTACGCGGGGCAATCAGTCGTTTTCGTCAAAATATTGCCGCACCCTCTCGGCCGCCGGGCGGGAGATCCCTTTCACCGCCGCGAGTTCCTCCACCGTAGCTTCGCGGATCGCTTTCATTGACCCGAAATGCCGGAGCAGGGCCTTGGCCCGCGTCTCCCCGATCCCTTCAATCTCGGTCAGCACGGTGCCGATGCCGTTTTTCTGCCGCCGCTGTCGATGATAGGTAATCGCCCAACGGTGAACCTCCTCCTGGATGGAGGAGATCAGGGTAAATGCCGAGCGGCGGGCGTTGATCGAAATCTCGCCCCCGTCCTCCGCAATCGCGCGGGTGCGGTGATGCGCATCCTTCACCATGCCGAACACCGGGATCGACAGCCCGAAGGACGCCACCACCGGCCGCACCGCCGAAACATGGCCCCGGCCGCCGTCGAGCAGGATCAGATCGGGCAGGCGGCCGAAGCCGGTCCCCTCCTCCTTATGCTGCTCGTATTCGTTCAGCCGCCGGGTGATGACCTCCCGCATCGAGCCATAGTCGTCCTGTCCCTCAACCGTTTTGATGAGGAACCGCCGGTAGGCCGATTTCAGCGGCTTCCCGTTTTCAAACACCACCATCCCGGCGACGTTGTCGCTGCCGCCGGTGTTGGAAATATCGTAGCTTTCAATGTACGCGGGTGGTTCCGGCAGGCCAAGCAGCCGGGCCAACTCGTCCAGCGCCGCCGCATCCCGCCCGGCCATACCGGACTGCCGGGCGATCCGTTCCGCCGCGTTGTTGCGGCACATCTCCACCAGCTTGGCCTGTTCCCCCTTTTGGGGCTGTACGATCCGCACCCTCCGGCCCGCCTTTTCGGCCAGCCAGCGTTCCATCAGTTCGCCGTCCTCGATCTCCCCGTCCACCGTAATCTGCGGGGGCACATGCTCCCGCATCGAGTAATACCGGCGCAGAAACTCCGCTCGCGCCACCGGCAGACCGCCGTCCCGGTCCAGGCTGTCCACCAGGAAATCCTCCCGGTCGGACAGCCGCCCGCTGCGGAAGCGGAACACCTCGAAGCACAGGTTGTCCACCCCCTGGGCCAGGGCGATCACGTCCTGCTCCGGAATGCGGGACATCACCACCTTCTGCTTCTGCCCCAGCCGCTCGATGGCGTGGATGCGGTCCCGCAGCCGGGCGGCTTTTTCAAACTCCAGGTTCTCCGCCGCTTCCTCCATCCGCGCTTTTAGGGTTTTCAACATCTGCTCGCTGCCCTGGGTCAGGAATTCCAGCGCCTGATTCAGCCGTTCGTTATAATCGCTCTCCTTCACCTTTCCCGTGCAGGGGGCGCAGCACTGCTGAATATAGTGGTTCAGGCAGGGGCGCTCTCGCTTTCCCTTGGCGAAGGTGCGGTTGCAGGTGGGGAGCTGGAAAACCCGGCAGGCTTCGTCCACCGCTTCCTGCACGGTAAAGCTACTGACAAAGGGCCCCATATACTTCGCCCCATCGTCCAATTTTTGGCGGGCGATGGCGATGCGGGAAAAGGGAGGCGGGGAAATCCGGACGTAGTGATACCCCTTGGCGTCCTTTAACAGGATGTTGTATTTTGGGCTGTACTGCTTGATGAGCGAGCATTCCAGTACCAGCGCTTCAAATTCGCTGTCGGTTACGATGTATTCGAAGTGGTCGACGTGCGCCACCATCTGACGCACCTTTTCCGGATGGTTGGTATCCGACCCGAAATATTGGCTGACCCGGTTCTTCAGTGCTTTAGCCTTTCCGATATAGATAATGGTATTCTGGGCGTCCTTCATGATGTATACGCCGGGCAAAAGCGGCAGCGCCATCGCCTGGCGGCGGAGTTCTTTCACTTTTTCCGTTCGATGATCCATTTCTTGTCCCTCCCGCACACGGATTGACGATGCCAAAAAGCGCAGCCGCACATGACGGCTGCGCTCACGAATGTAAAAAGATTGCCTAAGACAGGTAGAGATTATTCCGCAAAACCGGACTGAACCAAGCTGACCAGCCCTTCGACAGCGGCTTCTTCGTCGTTGCCGTCGGCGATGATGCGGATGTTGGCACCGCCCACGATCCCCAAAGACAGCACGCCCAGCAGGCTCTTCGCGTTCACACGGCGCTCTTCCTTCTCCACCCAGATCGAGGACTTGAACTCATTCGCCTTCTGGATAAAAAACGTAGCGGGGCGGGCATGAAGGCCAACCTGATTCTGTACCAAAACGTCTTTTACATACATGAGCAATCTCCCTCTCCCAAATAAGCGCCCGCCTTGTCCAACAAACGACGGGTCGCAGCAAAAATACTACCAATCAGATATCGGTATTATACCACAAATGGTTTATCCGTCAATCGATTTTGCACAACTCTACAGAGAAATGTCGCATTTTCGTTTGCCTGCCCTATTTTACCGGTTTTCAAAACCGATGGTTTGTAAATAGTGTCAGAATCTGTTCATAACTTTTAGTCACTAAAAACGAACGGCTCCGCAAAAAGGGATGAAAGTAAACGATTCCTCTCCATTTCTGTGGAATTGCGGCTCTTCTCCCGCATTCTACTCCACTTTTTCGGCCTGCATACGGAGGTACTCCCGTTCCTTCTCGCTCAGCTCCGCCTTTTCCAGCATATCCGGCCGGTGCCGGAGGGTGCGGAGCAGCGACTGCTCCCGTCGCCATTTCTGGATGTTGGCGTGATGGCCGGTCAGCAGGATGTCCGGCACTGCCCGCCCCTCCCATACGGCGGGGCGGGTATATTGCGGGTATTCGAGCAGCCCGGAAAAATGACTTTCCTCGGTAAAGCAAACATCGTCGGACAGAACGCCCGGAACCATGCGGGCGATACAGTCGATCAGCACCAGGGCGGGCAGCTCGCCGCCGGTGAGCACATAGTCCCCAATGGAGATCTGCTCATCCACCAGCGCATCCAGCACCCGCTCGTCCACACCTTCATAATGCCCGCAAAGCACGCAAATATTCGGTTTTGCCGAAAGTTCCAGCGCCTTTTTCTGCGTCAGCACTTTCCCCTGCGGGGACATGTAAATCAGATATGGGCGGGTTCCCACCTGCTCGCAGACGGCTCGGAAGCAGTCCGCAATGGGCTGTGCGTACATCACCATGCCCATGCCGCCGCCGTAGGGGTAGTCATCCACCTGCTTCTGTTTATTGAGCGTATAGTCCCGAATCTGGTGGGTATGCACCTCAACCGCGCCTTTGTTCTGCGCCCGGCCGAGGATGCTTTCCCCCAACACCCGGTCGCACATTTCAGGGAACAGGGTCATCAAATCAAATCGCATCGTCAAACATCCCTTTGATCGGCCGAATTTTCATCATGCCGCCGGCAATATCGGTCTCGATCACCACCGAAGGGACGGCGGGGATCAAAAACTCGCCCTGCGGCGTACGGATATGGTAGACATCGTTCGCCCCGGTCGCACTGACCTCCGAAAGCGTGCCGTATTCCACGCCGCTGTCCACGTCCACCACCCGCAGACCGATCAGGTCCTGGATAAAGAACGACCCCTCCGGCAGTTCCACATCCGCCCGGTCCAGATACAGCACCCGGCCGCGCAGGACGGAGGCCTCCTGCGCGGTTGTGACGCCCTCTAGCGCCATGAGCACCACGTTTTTGTGGGCGCGCGCCTTCACCTTGACCGGGGTGCGCCCTTCGTCAAAATATAGCGTTTGAAAACAGGCCAAAAAAGCGGGCGAATCGCACCAGGGCTGCACCCGTACTTCGCCCCGCACACCGTGGGTACCCACGATCTGCCCCGCCTCCAGGAATTGTTTGATCGGCATAGCGTTCCCTTCCCGGACAGGCCGCCGGACAGCCGCCTATCCTCTAGTAGTATATTCTGTAAACCGCAAAATGGTTATTTCCGGCGTCAACCGCCGCTTGGTCCTATAGAAAACAACGGAACCCCTTGCCATCCAGTATACCACAAAGCCCCAAAGCAAGTCCAGCCTTCTCCACGTTACTCGCCCAGTCCCCGGTACGGGCGACCCCCTGCTGCCTGAAGAAGAGAAAACGCCGCAGCGGTCAGCACCGGTGTTTGGCGAACCGGCATCTTTGCCGATCTTCTCCCCCCCATGTGTACAAAGATAAGAACGCCAAAAGCAAAGGCTTCCGAGACTCTTGGAGCCCAATTGGGAGAGCAAGCGGACCCTTTGAGGAAAACTGGGTGTGACGGTGAGGTGTAAACGGCATATCCGAGGGAAATGACCAGCCGGTCTCCTCCCATTCTATGCTGTCCTACAGCATGTCTTTATGATACCATGGGCTTTTGATTTTATCAAACAACGGCGGGATTGTGTGAGGACTGCACGAAGAAGCGGGAAAAGCAACCGGACGATCAAAAAACGCCCATACTTTGGTATGGGCGTTTATTATTGCGTAAGAAAAGCCGGCGGCATTTTGCCGCCAGCTTTTCTTCCCCACGTAATTGCGCGTAATTAATCGTTCACATACGGGAGGAGAGCGATATGACGCGCACGCTTAATAGCGACGGTCAGCTCTCTCTGATGATGGGCACAGGTGCCGGTCACGCGGCGGGGCAGGATCTTCGCCCGCTCGGACATAAAACGGCGCAGGCGCGCCACATCTTTGTAATCGATGGTGTCGATCTTATCCACGCAGAAGCTGCACACCTTGCGGCGGCCCTTCCGTCCACGGGGACGCTCCGGTCTCTCGGGTCTATCAGCCATGGCAATTGGCCTCCTTTACATCAAAAATAGGGATTCCGCCCGCCCGGCTTAGAACGGCAGCTCGTCGTCCCCGATAATCTCCTCAAAATCGCCGGAACCGGCGGTAGAGAAGGCGGGCGGAGATTCGCTGAACTGCGGAATCTGCGAATCATAGCGGCCGGCGGCGGGAGCCCCGTCGCTGCTGCGCTTGGATTCGCCGAAGAAAACGTTGTCGGCAACTACTTCAAACGCGGTGCGTTTGTTGCCGTCCCTGTCGGTGTAAGAGCGGGTCTGGATGCTTCCCTGGACGGCGATCATCGATCCCTTGCGGAAATATCGCGTCACAAACTCCGCGGTGTTCCGCCACGCGACGATGTCGATCCAATCGGTCTGCTTTTCCTGCCCCTTGGATTGGAACGTCCGATCCACCGCGATGCGGAAACTGGTCACCGGGATTTGGGACTGGGTATGCCGAAGTTCCGGATCCGCCGCAAGACGGCCCATCAGGCAAACCACATTCAGCATGCTCGTTCCCCTCCTTATTTCTTGTCGTTGCGGACGATCAGGGAACGGAGAACGCCGTCCGTGATCTTGCTGACACGATCAAGTTCGGCCGGGAATTCCGGGCCACTGACGAATTTGTACATCACATAGAAGCCTTCCGCTTCATCGTTGATCAGGTAAGCGAGCCTACGCTTACCCCATTCGTCCACCTCGCCGAGTTCCGCGTTCTGTTCGATCAAAGTTTTGAACTTCTCGGACATCGCGGCGATGCCGTCCTCCCCCAAGGTCATGGAGAAAATAAACACGGCTTCGTAAGAACCTTTGACTGTGGGCATACCTTGCACCTCCTCATGGTCTAATGGCCCCAGCTCTCTGGTCGGGGCAAGGATATTTCTGCGCAGCAAAGCGCTGTGCCGTTTTTTGGCACCAGATAAGTATAGCAGGACAATCCCCTTCCGTCAAGCCCCGCGACCGCTTTTTTGCGGAATTTTCCCAAGGCCCCGCATGGATTCCGCGCATCTTTCCACCATCCGGATTCGGAAAGCATCGAGGTTCCCGCCCTGGTAAAGAGACGCGGCGCCGGACGGAAACCGCCAAGTTTCCCTTTACAACTGCCCGGAAATCCCCTATAATAAATCTGTTTGACCCTGGTATTTCCGGGCTTAGTCCCGATTTTATGGTAAAGGATGAATCCCCATGTTGGAATTTGATGAATTGCGGCTGCGGCTGGAAGGCTTAAAGCCGGATATCGACGATTTGTCCGGTGCGCTCGGGCTGGACCAGTGCCGAAAAGATCTGGCCGAACTGGAAGAAAAGGCGGCCATGCCCAATTTCTGGGACGATATGGAGGGCGCGCAGGCGGTCCTACAACGAACCGCCAACCTAAAAAACAAGGTGGACGGCTACGCCGCCTTGGTGGACGCCTATCACGACACCTTGACCCTGATCGAGCTGGCCAATGAGGAAGGGGATTCCTCATTGCTGGAGGAATGCACCGCCGGCGTGGATAAGGTACAGGCTATGATGGAAGAGCAGCGGCTCTCCACCCTACTCTCCGGGGAATACGACGCAAAAAACGCGATCCTCACCTTCCATGCCGGCGCAGGCGGGACCGAAGCGCAGGACTGGGCCGAGATGCTATACCGCATGTACACCCATTGGGCGGAGCGGCACGGGTTCAAATACAAAATCCTCGATTACCTCGACGGGGACGAGGCTGGGCTGAAAAGCGCCTCCATTTTGATTGAAGGGACCAATGCGTACGGCTACCTCAAAGGGGAATCGGGAGTACACCGGCTGGTGCGGGTCTCGCCCTTCGATTCGTCGGGACGGCGCCACACCTCCTTCGCCGCGCTGGAAGTCATCCCTGAAATCGACGACGAGATCGAAGTGGAAATCCGTCCGGAGGACCTGAAGGTGGACACCTACCGTTCCGGCGGCGCCGGCGGCCAGCACGTCAATAAAACCGAATCCGCCGTGCGCATCACCCATATTCCCACCGGTATTGTCGTGGCCTGCCAGAACGAGCGCAGCCAGTTCCAGAACCGGGATGTAGCGATGAAGATGCTGAAATCCAAGCTCATTGAAATCAAAGAACGGGAACACTACGACAAAATCGAGGACATCAAAGGCGGCCAGGCCCAAATCGCCTGGGGCAGCCAGATCCGCTCCTATGTATTCATGCCCTATACCATGGCCAAGGACCACCGCACCGGGTACGAAATGGGCAATATCTCCGCGGTGATGGACGGGGATATCGATGGCTTTATCAACGCCTACCTAAAGGCCGCTGCTAACGGTACGCTTGGCTATAAAGAATAAGCGCCATAATATAAACTGATGAGCAAAGAACCCGGGAAAACGATGTCGTTTTCCCGGGTTCTTTTCCCGGCCGCGCCGGGACTATCACCTTTTTCCATGCAAAAATCCCCCGAAGAGAATTCTTCGGGGGATTCTTTGTTACAGATAGGGCAACGGATTTACCGGGACGCCGTTGACACGGATCTCGAAATGAAGATGCGGTCCCGTAATATTTCCCGTGGCGCCCACGCGGGCAATCATCTGTCCCTGGCTGACCTTCTGCCCAACCCGGACATTGATGCTGCTGCAATGCGCGTACATGGTACGGTACCCGCCGCCGTGGTCAACGATGACATACAGGCCGTAACCACCGCCCCAGCCGCTGGCATTCACTTCCACTACGGTGCCACCATCGGCAGCGATGATTGGGTCGCCATAAACGCCGTTACCGGAAATGTCAATTCCCTTATGAGATTTACCCCAGCGATTTCCAAAGGGTGAAGCCACCATTTTACAACTCGGCAACGGCCAAATAAACTTACCGGTCGAAATGCCGTCGCCTTGTGCGCTGACGTTCGGATTAACTTTCTTTGCGCCGACAACAATTACTTTTTCCACCGGCTCCTTAACAACTTCGGAGGAAAGGATGGTGCGGGACTGTTCCAGCCCGTCCAGATAGGTGACCTCCGCCATAACCCGGCGTTCGCCGTTCTGGCCTTCGGTCTTCACCTTCTGATAGCCGATATACTGGCTGCTGTCTTCTACCTTTTTGGTCGTATAGCCGATTGACTCCGTATACTCGACTGTACGCACCACCTGTACCCGCAGGTACGGCTGCGCCTTCTGGATCAGCACGTCCACATCCGGGAAGATGTTGTCGTCGAACCCGGGATTGAGCGCCCGGAGTTCTTCCAGGCTCATATCGGTCTTGGCTGCAATGGACAACGGCGCGTCACCCTTGACAATCGTATAATATTTATCCACCATAGTTTCATGGGTAAGGTGCGCCTTCATTTCCTCGGCCGTCTTGATGGAGGAAACCGGATACAGCCCCTCCACAATCTCTACATCCTGTACAAATTCAACCCGTTCCTGCGCCCCGTCATCGCTGCGGTAATTGTCCAAGATTCCATCGAGCACCGCGTCCAATTCGCTGCGGGATTGTACAGAACCTTCAAAATTTCCATCGATATACAAGCCGCTGACCTCTGCGATCGAATCGCTGGAAGAACGCAGGATGCTGTCACAGAGCGCCCGTTCATCCATGATGTCGGATTTCGATACCATGGCCAAGGTCATTTTCGGGGCACGCTCCACCTCAAAGGAATTGTCGGTGTTGATGACTCGGTCGCTGGCCATAGCCGCGGCACTGTCAAACACGGCTTCGTCCGAGATATAACCCAACGTCTCGCCGTTATATTCGAGCGCCAGTGCAAAGGTCTGATGGCTCCAGAAGTTAATGGTAAACACCAGCGCGCAGACAGCAGCTACCGGAGCCGCCAGATTCAAAAGACTTTTCAGGGCGTGGCGATGGCGCCGGACCGCCAAAAAGGGCAGCAAAAGCGCCTGCCCCACCGCATGGAGAGGATGCTCTTGAAACGCCGCCCGCACCCGGCGGACAGCCAACGGGAACCCTTTGCCAAAGCGCACGGCTTCCGCGCCGATAGCGCGCAAATGCCGCAGGATCAGGAAATCCAGTCCTTTATACAAGAATCGTCCGACTGGGGCCAGGCAACGAACCAGCCGTTTCCCCGCAAAGCGGATCATGCGGACGGTCTGCACCCCCGTCAGATACGATACAGAATACACAAAATGATAGGCTGTTTTCAAGCGCGGCCAGACATTGGTTTTCGCAACCCGGCGAAGCAAACGGCCAAACCGCGCGATCCGCTGTGCGATTTCTTTTCCGCTGAATGGCAAACAGCTCACTTCCTTCCCTGCAAACGATTTCGGCGGAAGGCCTGTCCACAAAAGACGCCTCGGCGCCGATACTTAGCAAACCGGCAGTTTTTAGCCAGCCGTGTTCTGCGTTTGGAAATAGTTACAATCTTGTAACAACCTGTACTCTATTATACTCAAAAGTTACAGGATTGCAACCCTTTCGGAAGAAGTTTATGACTTTATTGTAAAATTCTTTCCTCAATTCAAGTGATTGATAGTAAAATTCCACGAAATTATACAGGGTATAACAGCCTAAGGGGAGACCAATTTTCCATAACCTGGATCATCTTTTTGGCGTAAGTTTTCGCCTTCGGCAGGTCGTGTTCCCGATAATTCCCGCATTCCTCTGCCGAAGCGCCCGGGATTTCCCCTTCGTAATCCGCTATAAACGAAAGCGCCTCCCGCGTCAGCTCGATGGCCGTCTCCGGACTGAGCCCCCGGGTGAGGAAATAGAACCCGGTACGGCAGCCCATCGGCCCAAAGTAGATCACTCCGTCGCGGTAAGCACTGCTGCGCACATAGGTTGCAAAGAGATGCTCGATGGTATGCATCGCGGCGTTCTCCAGAAACGGAGGAGTATTCGGACGGACGAACCGGAGGTCATAAGTGGTTACGTCACCATCCACGCGAGAGGTATACATCCCCGGGGTCAGCCGGGTGTGATCGATTTGAAAACTCGCAATCTTTTCCAATTTTTCCATAAAGGATGTCCAATCTCCTTTTTACATATATAATAGGATGACATGAAAAAACGAAAGATACAACCGGCTATCGCCGCCGACCATTGCCGCGTCAGCCCTTGATTTCATAAACGCCCGGCAGGTCGCTGGCAAAGCCGCGGTCCTGCGTGATCTCCTGCATCGACCGGTCGCCGGAAAGCGCGCCGATGAACTCGATAATCATATCCGCCGCCTCGTTGGCCGCCAGATCGTACAGGTCAAAAAAGCTGTCGGTGCTCACATAATCCTCGTCGAACGGATTTTTCCATTCCGCATGCTTTTCGTTGGCGTAGTCCCAATCCCCGGTATGGATCGGGCGGAGCAGCGAGGTAGCGAAATGCCCGCCCCGGGTCAGCTTTTCCACCGGACGGAACAGCAACTTCTGCCGCAGCATGGAACGATCCGTCATGAAAAACAGCGCCTGCCGCATATCGCCGGGCGCATGGGCCAGATGCTCTGCCGACGCATTCATCCCGAACAGGCGGGCCAATACCGGCTGATAAAGCCGGCCGACCGACAGATATAAGCCGTCGTGGTCTTTCGGCAGCACCGTCTGCAGCTTGAAATCACGGATTAGCCGTCCCGACTCCCGGCGCAGGGTGATGGTATCCAGCGCGCTTTCAATCCGGAAATGGTACTGATGGGCGTTCTTCCCATATCCCGGGTCCGTCTTTTCCAGCTCCTTCTGCGCCCAATAGATGTACGGGTGGGCGGCGCGGTCCAACGCATAATGGCAGAAAAAGCCCTCCACATAACCGAGCATGGCGTCCGGCTGACGGCGCTCCGCGCGCAGGACGCGGCGGAACTCTTCAAACAGGCGGGCCGGGCTAACCCGGTGCAGCTTTTTGCCGGCAGCGACCAGGCTCTGCCCCGGCTCCCACGGCAAGACGCGATGAAAGAAAAAAATATCCGGCCCCTGGGCGCCGATCAGCGCCGCGTCGCGGTCCGCTACTTCGATCCCCGCCTTCTTTAGTTTGGAAAATACGCGAAGCGCAAATTCATAATGGGTTACCAGGGCAGGCATGTCCCATTCCTCCTTTTCCGGGAAACATCCGCCGGACAGAACCTCCGCCGGCGCAGTTTGGCCTTATTATAGCATTAACCCCGGAAAAAGGATGTCAAAAATGCAAACATTAAGAAAATCTACCGATTTCCTAAGGTTTGCCGCCGTTTGGACACAAAAAACACGAATTCACTTATCTTTATATTTGCCAGCCGCCCCAGCGGCCCAATTCCGCGTCCCAGCCCCGCCCATGCAAAAGGGCGGCCATATCCTCCGGCAGCGGAGCGGTCAGGACGATTTCCCGTCCGGTTTCGGGATGGGCAAACCGCATCGCCGCGCAGTGAAGGGCATGCCTCGGCAGGGTTTCTGTATCCTCCCCGTACATCGTATCCCCGGCCAGAGGGTGGCCCAGCCAGGCCATATGCACCCGGATCTGATGGGTGCGCCCGGTTTCGATCCGGACGCGTACCAACGAAAAATCGTCGGACGAAGCTAGGGATTCCCAGCGAGTCAAGCAGTATTTGCCCCCCTCTTCCCCCGGCGGGACCACCTCCCGGGTGATGCCGAAACCCGGCTTGACCCGGATGGGCTGCTCGATCACCCCGCTCCCCTCCAGCCGGCCGAGGACAAGGGCGCGGTATTCCTTTTCCACCCGTGTGCCGCCCGGGTTGCCGCTCCCCAGCCGGTGGGCGGCGTGGGGATTCTTTGCGGCAAGGAGCAGCCCGCTGGTGTTCCGATCCAACCGATTGATCGGCCGGAAGGCGAAGGGCGTCCCCTCCCTCTCGTAATGCGCAACAATGGCGGCGGCGAGTGTAGGGCCGTCCTTCCCGGCGGAGGGGTGTCCCGCCAGATACGGCGGCTTGTCCACCACCAGCAGGGCTTCGTCCTCATATACTATGGAAAGGGGCAGGTCGGCCGCTTCCACCCGGACGGTATCCGGCGGCATACGCAGCCGCACCGTCTGCCCGGCGCGCAGGATATCCACGGCGCGCACCGGCGTGCCGTCCGCCGTGATCCCCTCCTCCGTCTGTTTTAAGCGGGCGAACAACCGGGACGATACCCCGCAGCCCCGGCGGAGGAAATGCTTCACCAGCGCCCCGTCGTATTCCTCCGGCACCGTATAGACGATCACCGGCATCGTAATCCCCCTTTACAAAAAACGCCGGGGAGGTTTCCCCGGCGTTCCTGCCCAAAATGGATTTTTTCCACGCTTACACCCGGACAACCCAGCCGAACGGGTCCGGGATGCGGCAGTTCTGGATCCCGGTCAGGGTGTCGTAGAGCTTCTGCGCCGTCTCGCCGATTTTCCCATCGTTGATGACAATATGCTGGTCGTCCACCTTCAATTCGCCAATCGGGGAGATGACCGCCGCCGTGCCGGTGCCAAACGCCTCTTCCAGCGTGCCGTTCTTCGCCGCTTCCACCACCTCGTCCAGCGCCAGGCGGCGTTCGCTCACGTTGCAGCCCCAGGAACGGAGCAGTTCCAGACAGGACATCCGGGTGATGCCGCCGAGGATGCTCCCCTGTAAAGCGGGGGTGACGATTTCCCCGTTAATCTTGAAGAAGACGTTCATCGTCCCCACTTCTTCAATATACTTGCGCTCCACGCCGTCCAGCCAGAGCACCTGGGTGTACCCCTGCGCGGCCGCCACATCCTGCGCTTTGAGGGATGCAGCGTAGTTGCCGCCGGTTTTGGCGAAGCCCATGCCGCCCTTCACGGCGCGGACGTATTCCCGCTCCACATAAATCTTCACCGGGTCCAGCCCTTCGGGATAATAGGGGCCGACCGGGGAGAGGATGATGACAAACAGCAGGTGGTTGGCCGGGTGCACCCCGACGTGCGCGTCCACCGCGATGATAAACGGGCGGATGTACAGGGCGTTGCCCTCCCCTTCCGGGATCCAGTCCTGGTCCAGCTTCACCAGTTCCTTTACCGCCTCCACCGCGAATTCCTCGTCAACGCGGGGAATGCAGAGCCGGTCGTTCGACACGTTCAGCCGGGCCATATTCTTATCCGGGCGGAAAAGCACCACGCCGCCGTCCGGCGCGCGGTAGGCCTTCATGCCCTCGAAAACCTCCTGCCCATAATGCAGGCACATGGCCGCCGGATCCAGGGAAAGCGGGCCGTACGGGACAATGCGGGGGGCATGCCAGCCTTCGCCGGCGTCGTAATTCATCAGGAACATATGGTCGGTATAGTAGTTGCCGAAGCCGAGCTTTGTGCTGTCGGTCGGCTTTGGCTTAGGGGATTTGGTGCGTTCCACCGCGATCGTTTGCATCGATAACCAGTCCTTTCGGTTTTGTCCCGTATTGTTCTTCTACAGATTATAGTCCCGCCGTGCGGAAATTGCAAGAATCGGCAGGGATTTTTTCCTGTTTTCCCCCGCAAAGCCCAAAAACCGCCGTCCGCGATGCCGCGGGCGGCGGTTAATGTACTCTCCTTAATCATTCCCTCAGCCCGCGGCCATTCCGGACATCCACACGCAAGGGATACATAGCAGCTTTACAGCGCTTGCGGAAGATGGGAAACCTAAAACGGCAGCGAAAACTTCAGCAGAAGCTTCGTTACGCCGCCTTACATCGGACCTTTTTTGAATTTGCCCACGTTGCGGGCTCTCCGCCTTCCAGCCCATTTTCCTCGCACAGCCTTTCCTTTTCTCTCGCCCGATTTCGCACTGTACAAGATGCGGCAGGGCTGCCGACGCTTGTGAAGCCGCCCGCGGGATTTTGCCAAACCGGCCCGGGCAAGGGAAAACGCACATGGGATTTACGCCCAAAGCGGTTTGCGGCGCAGTGGGCGAGAGAGACGGCCCTTACGACCGGGCCGCCGCGGGTTCTTTTACAAAGCTCACGCTTCCCTCCGCCTTTTCGCCGGTCACGATAAATTGATACGTCCCGCTCTCGGTAATCGCGAGGGAAAAGCTGCCGGTCGGCGCATCTTCCTGCTCATACACCGCTTCGCCGTCATCTCCCAGCACCTTCACGTCCACTTTTCCGGATTTGCTGACAATATCCACCTGTACTTCATCCCCATCCTCCAACTGCAGGCGGGCGGAATCGGTATCGTTGAAAACGCTATAGCTCATTTTGAACTGGGAATCATTGCTCGTCCGGCTGCCATTGAATTTTGCCGTGCGACAGGAGACCAGGCAGACCACCGCCGCCAGCAGAAGCAGCACGGCGGCCAAACTCCTCCCCATCCGGCTTTTGACTATTTTTTCTTCTGTTGGCATCCCTTGGTTCCCCTTTACTAAGTTTTTTCGTTTTTCATTTTACCACATATCCTTTCCCAATCAAGGGATACGGAAAAGTTTCACCCAATTTTCATTTAAAGAGGAAAACCCGCCTTAGCCCTTGTATTTTCCGGATAGTCTGGTAAAATATAAGAATATTCTTCCGTCCGCCCCAGCGGGACGGGACGGCAGTGCAACGCCGCGCGGTGCTTTGGACAAACGCAGCGGCAAGGGAGGAACGCCATATGTGTCAGCATGCCGACCATTCCGGCAAGGAAAAATTCTACATCACCACCGCCATCGCCTACACCTCGCGCAAGCCGCATATCGGCAACGTGTACGACCCCGTACTCGCCGATATGATCGCACGGTACAAACGGATGATGGGGTTCGACGTGTTTTACCTCACCGGTTCGGACGAACACGGGCAGAAAATCGAAGAATACGCGAAAGCGCAGGGGATGGACCCTAAAGCGTATGTGGACGGCGTTTCCGCCCAGATCAAAGCGGTATGGGACTGCATGAACGTCAGCTACGACCGCTTTATCCGCACCACCGACCCCGATCACGAACAGGCGGTACAGAAAATTTTCAAGAAACTGTACGACCAGGGGGACATCTACAAAGGCACTTATGAGGGCAAATACTGCGTGCCCTGCGAGTCCTTCTTCACCGCTTCCCAGCTCAAGGACGGGAAATGCCCCGACTGCGGGCGGGAGGTTGTGGACGCGAAGGAAGAAGCGTATTTCCTTCGCCTGAGCAAATACCAGGATCAACTGATGGCCTATTACAACGACCATTCCGACTTCTTCCTGCCCGACTCCCGCCGGGCGGAGATGGTGAATAACTTCCTCAAGCCGGGCCTGTCCGACCTGTGCGTATCCCGCACCTCTTTCACCTGGGGCATCCCGGTGGAGTTCGATCCGAAGCACGTCACCTACGTCTGGCTGGACGCGCTGTCCAACTATATCACTGGCATCGGCTACAGTCCAGACGGCAGCGGGGAAAAGTACGCCAAATATTGGCCGGCCGACCTGCACGTGATCGGCAAGGATATCGTGCGCTTCCACACCATCTACTGGCCGATCATCCTCATGGCCCTGGGCGAGCCGCTGCCCAAGCAGGTGCTCGGCCATCCGTGGCTGCTGGTAGGCGAGGACAAGATGAGCAAATCCAAAGGCAACGTGCTGTATGCGGACGACCTGGCCCGCCGTTTCGGGGTGGACGCGGTGCGGTATTACCTGCTCAGTGAAATCCCCTTCGCCCAGGACGGCTCCATCACCTACGAAAGCCTGATCACCAAGTACAACGCCGACCTGGCCAATACGCTGGGGAACCTGGTCAACCGCAGCATCGCGATGACCAATAAATATTTCAGCGGCTCCCTTACTCGTCCCGTCGCGAGCACGGAGGAAACCGACGCCGACCTGCGCGCCGTCGCCGCGCAGACCGTGGCGGACTATTTCCGGCTGATGGACGCTTACCGCAACGCGGACGCGGCGGATGCCGTGATGTCCCTGGCCCGCCGGTGCAACAAATACATCGACGAAACCGCGCCCTGGGTGCTGGCCAAGGAGGAAGCTTCCCTCCCCCGCCTGAACGACGTGCTGTATAACCTGATCGAGTGCATTCGCATCCTCGGTATCCTGCTCGCCCCCTTTATGCCCGAAACGGCGGAGAAAATCCTCTCCCAGATCGCGGTGAGCGGCGAACTGGCCGAAATCGGTTCGGTAAAAGAGGGCTTCGGCGCGGCGGAAAGCTACCATGTGGGCACGCCCACGCCGCTCTTCGCCCGGATCGACGCGGAGAAGCTGCTGGCGGAAATCCAGGCCGAAAACGACGCGAAAGCGGCGGCGGAATCCGCCCCGGCAGCGGCGGAAGGAAAGAAAGCCGAAAACGTCGCCTTCCTGCCCGAAATCGCCATCGACGACTTTGCCAGGATTGACCTGCGGGTGGCGGAAATCACCGACTGCGAACCGGTGAAAAGGGCGAAAAAACTGCTCAAGCTCACCCTGAACGACGGCACCGATACCCCCCGCACCGTCTGCTCCGGCATTGCCAAATGGTACACGCCCGACCAGCTCAAGGGCCGTCGGGTGGTGCTGGTATCCAACCTCAAACCCGCGGTGCTCTGCGGGGTGGAAAGCCAGGGCATGATCCTGGCCGCGGATGACGGCGAGGATGTGAAAGTCCTGTTTGTGGACGGCGTAGCGCCGGGAAGCCGCGTGCGCTAAGCGGTTCCGTTGCTGAATCGGCAGCGGCCCGCGGGGCATCGTCCCGCCGGCGGCGGCTTGCGCTCTGCGCGCCGGGGGCCCTGTCCGCC
>CAMMRL010000019.1 GCA_946499275.1 uncultured Clostridia bacterium
CCTGGGCCCGAGCGGAGCGGTGGAAGGCGACGGCAAGCTGTACGCCAGCTACGCCCAGGCGGTGGAGACATCCGGGAACGGCAACAGCCTGCAGAATATGGTCGGCCGCACCTTTGCGGAGAACATCTTCCAGGGGAGGGATCTGGTGATCCGCAGTGGGGTATTCTCCATGGACGTGGGCGAATCGGATACCGACTTCGGCACCGGCGGATACGGCCAGGCCCTGAACGATGAACTGCGGGATTACTCCTTTAAATTCCCGGGCTTTACCGAAATTGGGGCGGCGAAGGTTACGCTGTACGCCGACCGGTTGCAGCTCGACGCCGAAGCGCTGGATTTCGGGGACATTGAGGACAATCTGGTTTCCGCCCTTACAGGGGGCGTAGGTGGGACGAAAAAGGACCGGGAGGCCCTGGTGAAAACACTGGGCGGGGACTGGAGCCGCTTCTTCCCGCTGACGGGATCCCTGTCGGTGGCGCTGGGGGCTTCGGACGTGCGGTTCGGCGGGGAGATTCAGCTGACCCTGCCGGACGACAAGAAGTTTTTCCTGTTCCCCGTGAAAAAGCTGGGGCTAAAGATTAACTCCCTGGATGAGAACTACGAGTATTGGAACTTCAACGCCAGCATATTGATGCCGGGCGTGAAGGTGATAAAGGGCAGCGCCCAGGAGGAGAACACGATCGACGTTGCCGTGGGTTCCTACTTCTGGTATCCCGACAGCCTGGAAGTGGCGGTGACCATGGATCCGGGCATCCCGATTTTCAAGGTGTTCAACCTGACCAAGGTGGGAGGCGGCATGGCGGGCGCCAGCGGCCTGTTTATTCAGGACGATACGGTGACAAAAAAGGACGTGACGCTCAACGTATTGGCGGAAGCGGATATCAACGTTTTCAAAATGCTCGGCTGGAAGCAGACCGGAGCAGCCCGCAGTATTACCCGCTGGGGGGAACTCGGGAAAATCTCCGACGCCGAGGTGCTGCTGAACTTCAGCGATCTGTCCCTGGATATCAGCGCGGACCTGGAATTGCTTCAGCAGAAGGTGGCTTCGGCCGAGATCGGCATCAGCACGAAGAAATTTCTGGTGAAGGCCGGCGTGGGGGCGGAATTCTCCTGTGCGGGCATCGACATCGGCGGTGATTTGGAAGCGAAAGTGTCGGTCTGCTGGTCTGGCCAGAATCAGGACGGCGTATCGGCGCTGATCGGCCTGGGTGGCACTGGCCATCTGCGTTGCAGTTGGGCGAACGTGAATTGGGATGATCAGAAAATCGGTATTGAGTTCACCGCGGATATCGGCGCGTCCAACGGCACGACCCTCGCCGTGAAGGTATATTGCAACGACGACTGGGCCCGCGCCTGGTACAACAGCGAAGGGCTCATGCTGTGGGATAAGTTCCACTATGAGGATACGTTCTGAGGAAAGGGAGGAGAGAAGCGATGACGGAAAACGGAATTTTGCGGCGCTGGAGCGCGCGCGCAGGGATAAAACTCGTCTCCCTTTTTTTGACGGCGGCGTTTCTTGTCCTGCTGCTGCCGCTGGCCGCGGCGGCAAAAACGGGAGAGTATGAGATCCGGCTGAATGAAACCAAGGAAAACTATGTGTTTTCCATCCAGTGGGAGCATACGGAAAAACAGGCGGAGGTGGTGATTACCTCACCGGATGGTAAGACCTATAACCTGGAAAATATGCCGCAGGCCCAGGCGGGGGAAGGTGAATACCTGTTCTGGTTTGCTTCGGCGGAGAAGGGGACCTGGAAAGTAAAGATTACCGGCGAAGGGCTGGGTACGGTGACGCTGGACTCCGGCGTGATGCCCGGCCGGATGGATATCGCTTCGCTGACGTTTCAGGTTGCAGGAGAAAAAGGGACCGTCTCCTGGACGATCCAGGATAGCGAGGAAAACCTGACTCTCGAAATCTGGGCGGCGCCGGATCCCGTCAATTACGGCGGGCAGCGTCTGGCGTCCGTGAGGGGAAAAGCATCCGATCAATGCGAATTTTCCCTGTCCGGGTTGGAATCCGGGGACTATTATCTCTATCTCAAGGCCATTGGCAGCGGCGGTATTTTCGCCTGCCGGTACGGGGATGATCCTATATCCAGGCGGCCTGAGGACGCGCTTCCCAAGCTCGGTGGCGTGCAGGCCCGGATGCTGGACGACGACTTGTGGTTATCCTGGGAGGAGCTGGAGGAGGCATCGGGCTACCGCATCCGGGTGTACGATTCCTCCACCGGCGAACTGCTCACGGATGAGAGCATGGAGAAAGAGGAGACTCAGTGGTTCGGAGAAATCCCCGCTTCCATCAACGCGGTGGAAGCTACCGTGGCAGCCTATCGGTACGGGAACACCGGCGACTTTGAACGGCATTCGGTGACCCGCGGTAATTTTGACGGCGTAACAGTGACGTTCCCGGAGGAAGACCATCTGAACACCAAAACCGTTTATGTCCAGGTGGCGTTTACCGGCGAGTATACGGTCAGCGCCGCGCTCAACGGGGAAATGGTTGCGGAAAGCAGCAGCCGGGCGGGAGACTACCGTGTCGACATGGAAGAAGGGGATAACCGCGTATCTTTTTATGTAACGGATAAGGCGGGGAATATCCGCAGCTTCGGTAAGGACCTGCACATCGACGTCACGGCGCCGCAGCTCACCATCCTACGGGACCTGAACGGGCATTCCACCTCGGACGACCATGTTTACCTGGAGGGGCATACCGAAGGCGGTGCCGTATTGACCCTGAACGGGAAAACGGTAGAGACCCAGAACGGGTATTTCAGCATCCGTTGTCCCTTGTCGGCCGGGAAAAACCGGCTGGAACTTTTGGCGACGGACGCTGCCGGTAACCAATCAGCCTACGGCGCGACAGTAGAGCGCCCCTGGTTCAGCGCGCAGATTCTGCTTTGGATTTTGTGTATTGCGGTGGTGGCCATCCTGCTTGCGGTGTACATCGTCCTCTTTATCCGCGGAAGGAGGAAGAGTAAATGAAGAGTGCGGGGGAAGTGAAGAAAAGAAATCCCTTGGAGAAGGGGAAAACGGCAAAACGGGTTTTCTTGATTTTCACGATCGTATGCGGCGCGCTTGCAGTCCTCTTCGATATAGCGGCCGTGTGTATGCAGGTTATGGTTTCCGGGGAAAACCTTTTAACCATGGACTCGCGTTTGGGCTATATCTTGGCGGTCAATTACCGCTGGGTAACCCTGGCGGCGGTGATCCTAACCGTCGTGGCGGCGGCTATGCTGACCCTATTCATTCTGAACTGGCGGAGACGAAAAAAAGCCGTCAATGCGTTGGAAGGCTGATTGGCTTTATCCCTCAGTTGGCTTTCCCTATTTAAACACATAACGATGTGGCTACGCCTGCGGTGTGCGATCGGTACATCGCAGGTTTTTGTTATCTCCAAAGGGCGGGTGCTTATAATGCCGGGAACTCGACGGGCAAAGGGAATAAAAAAACAGCCCTCTACCGAGGGCTGTTAAACGCAAAAGAACAAAAGGCGGTCCCCACCGTCCCCTTGGAATGGGGCGGCCGGCGGCACGGCATAAGAAGGCGGCCAAACCGCCCGCCTGATTTGCCGGTTTAGCGGTGGAACAATGCCGCCACCGTACTACGAAAGGAATCCCACTTGTAATAGTAACCCGGTTCATTCAAGTAATAATGCACGTCCTCCAGCGCAATCCCAATAAACAGGAGCACACTGAGCACCAAGCCCACCGACCCGAGAACAATGCCGGCGACGGCGACGCCGCCACATCCCTTGACCTTAGCGACGATACCTAAGATCAAGGCGAGCAGGCTGAGGGCTACATTCAAAAATGGAATACAGAACAGCAGGATCGAAAGGATACCAAGGACCAGCGAAGCGATGCCGAAACCGTTTCCCGGCGCAGGAGGAGCGGCCGGCGGATAGTACGGCGAATATCCCCCCGGCGTATAGGGTGTGTAACCGGGCTGGCCGGACGGATAATTCGGCTGCTGCCCATAGGGGGCCGGTTGCTGCCCGCTCGCCGGATCGGCGTACGGCTGCTGCGGATACCCGGGCTGGGGAGTCTGCGCCGGTATATATTGCCGCTGCTGTGGAACGCCGCTGTAGGGGCTGTTCTGTTCCGGAGGGAAAAAAGGCGCGCTTTGTCCGCCGGGCACGTTCGGCGTCCCCGGTGTGTTCGGCATAGCGGACGGATAAGGGGGGGAAGGTGGGGTATCCGGGGCCGGCTGCTGATACTGCGGGGCCTGATCGGCAGGGATGAACCGCGGCGCAGTCGGTTCTTCCGGAGAGACGGCTGCCGGTTCGCGGCCGGCTTCATCCGCTGCAGCAGGAGAAGATTCCTGCTCGCCTGGTTGGCTGTTATTACCCCAGAAATCAAAATTGTCGGCCATAAAAAGCTCCGTTCCTCGGCGGATAATCTGAAAAAAGCGGCTGCCGCCGCCGAAAGGCAGACACCAATTCATTTTATGAAAATACCATATTAATTATAACAGAAGCGATAAAGAATTACAAGAACCTTGTCCCGGCAAGCCGAACTTTGTATGGATTCGCGGATGGCTGGAAAAGATAACGGGAGAAACGGTGGAAATGGAGGCTTTATCCGAAAAAAGGGCAAAATGTCCCGGCCATTTTTACCTTGGGAAAGGAAGGATCATCCGTATGGGGCAAACAGACGGTGCGAAAAGCGGCCTACAGGCGCAAAATAAGGAATTGGGCGTGGACTATGACCAGAATGTGCGGTTGATGGACGCGCATCTCCGGGTACAGGAAAGCTTTGATGTGATCGGGCGGAACATCCGGATCGGCGGCCGCCGCGCACGCATGTACTTTATCGACGGCTTTGTCAAAGACGATCTGATGCAACGAGTGATGCAGTTCCTGATGGGGATAAAACCGGAGGAGCTGCAAAGCCTGCCGACTATGGAGTCGTTTGCCGACCACTTCGTTCCTTATGTGGAGGTGGAGCCGGTGATGAAGGTGGACAGTGTGGGCGTGCAGGTGCTGTCCGGCACCATTGGGCTGCTGGTTGAAGGATACGAGGGGGCGCTGATGGTGGACGCCCGCACCTATCCCGCCCGCGGAGTGGAGGAGCCGGACGATGACCGGGTGCTGCGCGGGGCGCACGACGGATTTGTGGAGACGTTGGTGTTTAATACCGCCCTGATCCGCCGCCGCCTGCGTGACCCGCGGCTGACTATGGAGATTCTGCAGGTTGGGACGGTGTCCCACACCGATGTAGTGCTCTGTTATATGGAGGGGGTGGCGGATCCAAAACGGGTGGAACGACTGCGCAAAGCCATTCGGGATATCACTCTTCCCTCCCTGACCATGGGGCAGGAGAGTCTGGCGGAATGCCTGGCCCGCCGGCAATGGTACAATCCTTTCCCAAAGGTGAGGTATACCGAGCGGCCGGACAGCGCCTCCGCTTCGATTGCGGAAGGAGGGATTGCTGTGGTGGTGGACAACACGCCGTCGGTGATGCTGCTGCCCACCTCGATTTTTGAATTTGTACAGGATGCCAACGATTTTTATTTTCCCCCTCTGGTCGGCACGTATCTCCGGTTTGTGAGGATGGTGATTTTTTTGCTGACGCTTTTCCTCACTCCGGTATGGTATCTGCTGCTGTCCAATCCGGAATGGATCCCGCCCTGGCTGGAATTTATCCGGGTGAAGGAGATGAACGCCGTGCCGATTTTGGTACAGCTTATTATCATCGACTTTATGATTGACGGCATTAAACTGGCCTCGCTGAATACACCGGGCGCGCTGAGCAACGCTTTTGGTATTGTGGGGGCGCTGATTCTCGGCGAGTTTGCGGTCAGCGCCGGGCTATTCGTGCCAGAGGTGATGCTGTATATGGCGTTTGTGGCTATCGCCACCTTTACACAGCCGAGCTTTGAACTGAGTTATGCCTTCAAATTGTTCCGCATCTTTTTTCTTCTTCTCAGCGCGGCTTGGGGGATTTGGGGCTTTATCGGAGGCCTGATCCTCATGCTCGTGATGGTGGCGACGACGAAAACCGTTGCCGGAGGCAGCTATCTATTCCCCTTGATCCCGTTTCACGGCCCCGCTCTGCTTCGTCTGCTTATTCGCTGCCCCATTCACCGCAAAAATGCCGGTCGATGATGGAAAGGGTTACACCTTTTGTAAATTATATGGCAAGAAAATGAGAGAAATATGGGGTTGTTTTAAAATTTGTCGCGTTCTGTTCACAAAATCAACACACATTTCTTGTAAACTAAATATAACAAAAAGAAAAAGGAGCGGAGTAGTATGCCCAAATTAGTCTATGTTTATGGTGATGATAACCGTATGCTGGAAACGCTGCTCGCTTCTCTTCGGGACAACGGGTATTCGGTGGAATACACATCGGTTTCCAATGAGATGGGGAAAAACCGGGTCATGGCGGACATTGCGTTGATATGCACGCCGGTTAACCCGTCGAATAAAATGCAGATCGGCGAATTGACGGTGGATATGGAAAATATGGAGGTTACGCATAACGGGAAAGCATTGCATTTTACGCCCACGGAGTTTTCCATGCTGTCGTATCTGCTTAAGAATTCATCCCGCGCAGTGCCGCGCGCCGAACTGCTCCCCGCGGTATGGGGATTTGAGAACGATTCCGGCACCCGCGTGGCGGACGATACGGTGAAACGGCTTCGCAAAAAGCTGCAGGGAACCGGCGTTTCCATTGAGACGATCTGGGGATATGGCTTCAAGATCCGGGGCGAACTGCCGCATATGCCGCTCCGGATGGTCCGTTGAAAACGGTTAACAACGATTTCGTCCGTACAAAGCCGTAAAAATATGCGAAATGGGTACTTCGCTTTTTTTATGGGGCTCCCCGGCATTGCCAGGGAGCCCCATAAATTCTTAGAGACGGATTTGAAATCCCCCTTGTTGATCCGTTGGAAATGCGGCCTGGAAACCACGCTTGGTAGACCAATTGACGGCTAAAGAATACAACCACCCGTTCAAAATCGGCCTATAATTCATCCGCTTCCAACGGGAACGAAATGAGAGCCGGCGCCATTTCGGCGCCGGCTCTCACATCCCTTCGCGGGGATCGTTTACGCCAGCTGTTTTCCGTGTGGCCACGGCCTTACTCTAAAGGAAATTGGTGGAAGCCTTTCCCTCCCAATCGCACCGCGTTGGATTGCATTTTGTCGAAAAAAAGGCTATGATGATAGCGCGCATCACCGGATGAAATGACGAAGGAAACCGGAGGGCCGTATATGTACATTGCCGATTTGCATATTCATTCCCGCTATTCCCGGGCTACCAGCCGCGAGGGCGATCCCGAACACCTGGACTGGTGGGCGCGCCGCAAAGGAATTGGCCTTGTAGGGACCGGGGACTTTACCCATCCTGCTTGGCGGGAAGAACTGCGGGAAAAGCTCCTGCCGGCGGAAGAGGGGTTTTACACGCTGAAAGAAGAATACCGTTTGGACAGCGGGCTTTCCGGCAGTGTGGAATCGCCGCGATTTGTGGTAAGCGGCGAGATCAGTTCGATTTATAAGAAAAACGGGAAGGTCCGGAAGGTGCACAACATCATCCTGCTTCCCGGCTTGGATGAAGCGGAAGAGATTTCCCGCAAGCTGGAAACCATCGGAAATATCCATTCGGACGGCCGCCCGATCCTGGGGCTGGACAGCCGCGACCTGTTGGAGATCACCCTGGAGATCTGCCCGCGGGCCGTGTTTATTCCGGCACATATCTGGACGCCGCACTTTTCCTTGTTCGGGGCGTTTTCCGGCTTTGATACAATCGAGGAATGCTTTGAGGATTTGACGCCGTATATCCATGCGTTGGAGACCGGGTTGTCCTCCGACCCGCCGATGAACTGGCGGCTTTCGGCATTGGACAACTACCTGCTTGTCTCCAATTCGGACGCGCATTCTCCCTCGAAACTTGGAAGGGAAGCCAATATTTTTGATACGGCGCTGAATTATATGGCTTTTTCCGCCGCGTTGGGCGGGGTGGATGCTGTAGGGCTGACCGGAACCATTGAATTTTTCCCCGAAGAGGGAAAGTATCACTTTGACGGCCATCGCGCCTGTAAGCAATGCCTGACCCCTGCCGAAGCGGAACAGGCCGGCGGCCGGTGCCCGGTCTGCGGCCGGAAACTGACAACCGGCGTGCTTCATCGCGTGGAACAATTGGCGGATCGGGAGGAAGGCTTTATCCTTCCCGACGCGCGTTCCTTTGAAAATTTAATCCCCCTCCCGGAAGTGATCGGCGCTTCAACCGGGTGTTCTCCCACCAGCAAGAAGACGACGGAGCGGTTTGAGGCGATGCTGCGGGAACTGGGACCGGAATTCACTATTTTGAGACAGACTCCTTTATCCGATATCGAGCAGTTCATCGGTCCCTGCGTAGCGGAAGGAATCCGCCGTATGCGCCGGGGAGAGGTGAAGAGAATTCCCGGGTACGACGGGGAATACGGAAAAATCCAGCTTTTGGATCCGGAAGAAATCGAAACGTTGAACGGACAGCTCTTTTTCTTCAGCGATGCGGGCGCACGGCCGTCGCGTAGAGATAAAGGAGAACCGGAGCCGGTGTCCCAATTGCCCAAACGAGATATGGAAACGGCGGTTGAATTGAGCCCGGAACTTCCACAAGGCGCGTTGTCCGGGCTGAATACACAGCAGCGGGATGCCGTCCTAGCGCGGGATGCCGCGATCGCGGTTATCGCCGGACCAGGGACGGGAAAGACCAAAACGCTGGTTTCCCGCATCCTTCATTTGGTGCAGGATTTCCACGTGAAGCCGTCAAATATTACCGCGGTAACCTTCACCAATAAAGCGGCGGCAGAGATGCGGGAACGGCTGGAAAAGGCACTCGGCAACAAGCGGACTGTGCGGGAAATGACGATCGGCACGTTCCATGCGATCGGGCTGAAGCTGATGGAAGAGCTGGGAATGGCACCGGCGGTGGCGGATGATGCGGATATGCAGGCCGCCGCGTCGGAGATTATCGAAGAACAGGGGCTCAAAATATCGGCTGCCCGCTTTTTGCAGGCGGTCTCCCGGCAGAAAAGCGGCCTGACGCAAAAGGAAGCGGTTCCGCCGGATGCCGTGGCGGCATACGGCGCCCGTTTGCGGGAAAGAGGGCTCCTGGATTTTGACGATATCCTCCTGAAATCCTTGGAAATCTCTTCTTCGGGCGCGATAAATCTCCAGCGCTTTACCCATTTATTGGTGGATGAATTTCAGGACATCAACGACATACAATACCGGCTCATCCGCGCTTGGCGGCCGGAGGGAGGCACGCTTTTTGTCATTGGCGACCCCGACCAGGCGATTTACGGGTTCCGCGGTTCGGATTCCCGCTGTTTCGAACGGCTGGATGCCGATTACCCGGCGCTCCGGCGGGTTCGGCTGGTGTGTAATTACCGTTCCACCCCGGCGATCCTCCGCTGCGCCCTGTCGGCCATTGCGCCCAATCCGCCGGCGGCAGGGGGGCGTGCCCTGGACCCGCAGAAGGGGGAAGGGGCCCCTGTCCGGCTGCTGGAAGCCGGGGACGATTTTTCGGAAGCGATATTTATCGCCAAGGAAATCAACCGCATGGTAGGCGGTATGGATATGCTGGACGCCCAGTCGCTGCGTACGCGGTCGGGAAGCCATGGCTTTTCGGAAATCGCCGTTTTATATCGTACCCATCGCCAGGCGGAGATTTTGGAAACCTGTCTGAAAAAAGAGGGGATTCCCTATGTAGTGACCGGGCGTGATTCGATACTCACGGAGCAATCGGTGCGGGAAGCGTTGGCGTTTTTCCGTTCCCTTTTGGAACCGGCGAATAAGGAAGCGCTGTATACCAGTTTGATGGAGGCCGGCGATCGAAAGGAGGGTTACGGCGGGGAGCGGAAGGCGCTGTATGATTTCTGCCGGAACGAATCTGTCGCCATGCAAAAGCGGCGTATTCAATCGCCGGAGGACTGGGTGTCCGTTCTGCCGCCGCCTTTCTCGGCAATGGCATGCGTGCAGGCTTGGGCAAAACGGGCGGCACGTTTTCTACCCCATTTGAAAACCTCCAAGCCGTCCGTCCTTTTGGAGGAATGGATGGAATCCACCGGCCATGACCGGGAGGAGCCGCTGATAAAGCTGCGGAATATGGCGCTGTTCCACCCTACCATATCCGCTTTCCTACACAATCTTACGACCGGGGAGGAGGGGGATATCGCCCGCAGCGGGAGCGGCAAATATAGCGCCGATTCGGTTGCGTTGATGACCATGCATGGTTCCAAAGGGCTGGAATTCCCCATCGTATTCCTTTGTGGGTTCCGAAAGGGCGTGATTCCCCTGGAACGGCCGGGCCGTCCGACGGATCTGCCGGAAGAACGGCGGCTTTTCTATGTAGGAATGACCCGGGCGCAGGAAGAATTGATTCTGCTGACTTCCGGCGAACCATCGCCGTTTGAAAACGATATTCCCGCCGCTGATCTGGAAAAGGCGAAAACGGTGCGGGCCAATCGTTTTTACGCCGGGAAGCAGCTGAGCCTGTTTGACTGACGGCTGTTTTACCTTTTGGCGCCTGCCCTATCCGCGGTAATGACCCGTTGTGGAAAAAAGCCGCCTGTCCTGCGTGTTTTTTATTAGCGCACGGAACGGGCGGCTTTCCATTGCAGAAAAATTTCCTTGTAGCGGTCGGCGTACAAGCTGTTTTTCCGCCAGATAAAGGAAAAGTCGTGGACAAGATGAAAATCCACCATAGGGATGAGACGGATTTCCCCTTGTTGGAGTTCCCGCCTGACCGCCGCTTCATATAGGAAAGTAATGCCGCAGCCCGCCGCTGTCAGGGACTTGATGACGGCGATATTGCTGGCTTGTATATGGGAAGAAAAATCGGTAATGCTGAGGTTTCGGCCTTCCAGATAGGTTTCCAAAATCCGGCGGGTTCCGGAACCTTCTTCGCGGACCAACAGTCGTTCCCCCAGCAAGTCTTCTATCCGGCGGACAGGCCTGGTGAATTCGTAATCCCGGCCGCAGACGGCAACGAATCGTTCCGTGGAATAAACAAGGGAGTCATACGCGCTTTGGGGAAAGTACCCTTCCACCACCGCAAAATCAAGCTTGCCGTCGTCCAGCATTTTCAGAAGCGCCTGGGTGTCGGCCACCTCCATGTGAACGCTGACTTCCGGATTTTTCTTTATGTAAGCGGCCAACGGCGCCGTTATCGCGAATTCGCCGACCGTCAAGGTAGCCCCGAAAGCAAGCCGGCGTCCGTCGACAGCATGGGGGTTCATCTGTTCCTTCAAATGCTGCAGGTCGTGCTGTATGGTCGCGGCGGCCTGCCAAAACTCCCGGCCGGCGCGGGTCAAAACAGGCTTTTTGCCGTGAAAGTCAAAGAAGCGCACGCCGTAAACGCCTTCCAAAGCGCGGATATGCTGAGATACCGCCGGCTGAGTGATATGGAGCAGCTCCGCTGCGCGGGTGAAATTCATTGTTTGGCAGACCGTTAAAAAGGTCTCTACACGGAAATCCAGCAACGGCTTCGCCTCCTTGACGCTGATCAGTCCGAACCAATGGGGATAGCCCCGCTGTTCGAGACGCATTTCACTCACTTTATAATAACATATTGTTATTATAAAATAAAGAATAATTATTTTTCATTATGCCTATTTCGCAGTATAATACCGTCGAAGAAAGCAAGGAAGGATTTGGGTCTCGGAAAGGAGACGCCACCCGATTGCTTGACGCTCAGAGGGGGAGTAACCATGGCATTTGTTAAAAAATCCTGGCGGGGGATACTGCTCTGCCTACTAATTGCGGCGCCTGCCTGGTTCTTGGGAAGGCTTGTGCCTGTGGTGGGCGGGCCGGTATTCGCTATATTGGCCGGCATGGTGATCGCTTTATTTTTCAAGCAGAAAGAATCTTTCGCACCCGGTATTACCTTTACGTCCAAAAAAATACTGCAGTACGCGGTGGTGCTTCTCGGGTTTGGCATGAACCTAACGGACATTTTGTCCAAGGGCAAACAGTCGCTGCCGATTATCCTGTCCACCATTACCACGTCGCTGGTGATTGCCTTCGTGATGTATAAGATCACCAAGGTCCCGGAAAACAACGCCATTTTAATTGGCGTCGGCTCCTCCATCTGCGGCGGTTCGGCCATCGCGGCGACGGCGCCGGTTATCGGGGCGGATGATGAGGAAATTGCGCAGTCCATTTCGGTGATTTTCCTGTTCAATGTGGCGGCGGCGCTGCTTTTCCCGACCCTCGGCGGGTTGCTCGGCTTGTCCGATACCGGGTTCGGCCTGTTTGCCGGTACCGCGATCAACGATACCTCCTCGGTCACGGCGGCGGCGACGGCTTGGGACGGGATGCACGGCAGCAATACCCTGGACGCCGCCACCATCGTGAAACTGACCAGGACGCTGGCGATTATTCCGATTACCTTGGTTTTGGCCCTGGTGCGTACCCGTAAGGCAAAAGGCGAGGGGGACGCTAAGGTAAACCTGAAAAAGATTTTCCCCTTTTTCGTGCTTTTCTTTGTGCTGGCTTCGGTGGTCACGACCGTATTCCAATTGCCGGCGACGGTGACCGGCCCGCTGAAAGAGCTGAGCAAATTTTTCATCATTATGGCAATGGCGGCGATCGGGTTGAATACCAATATCGTCAAGCTGGTAAAAACCGGCGGCCGGCCGATCCTGATCGGGTTGTGTTGCTGGGTAGGGATCGCCGCGGTCAGCCTGGGGATGCAGGCGGCGCTCGGGATTTGGTAAAACGCGTACGAATACAAAAAACGCCGGAAATTTTCCGGCGTTTTTTGTATTCGTACGCGGCAAAAGGTAAGAAATTGATCCCACCGCGGAGGTTGAAAGAGCTTTTTGGCCGTCGGTGTGTTTCAAAAGTTCCGCATAGACGACAGGGGGCTGTTTGGAGACCGGACGCCCTGCTGCATGATGCTCACCCATTTTGTATGTTGTGCAGCCATTGGAACCAGGGTTTTCCAAAGGTCTTTTTGGCGGCAATGGCAAAAACAAGAAGGGAAACAGCCATCAATCCCATAGTGGCGATAACCCAAATAATGCGGGATTCGGTTGCTGCGTTTATCGTACCGGCGTTTTCCCCGGCGATTATATTCCCGTTTTCATCAAAATACAGGGTGATATGCGTGCCTTCGGGAAGGTCATCCTCCAACAGGCCGATTTCTTCCGGGGAAATATAGAAAAGTGTATTTTTCACGTACCGTATTTTCCCATTTTCCACCCGACCCGTCCGGGACTCGGCATACTCTCCATCATAACCAGCAGAGGGCCCCGCCATCGCATATCCGGTCAGAACGGCGAGCATGACGACATATAGCAGGGTAAGGCCAATCGCTCCCCAGAACGTTTTGAGGAAAGCGCTTGCCGCCAATGTTTCTTCCGCCGTTTTATCCGGCTCTTTTTGAAGCCGGAAACCAAGGAGGATAACGTTGGCTCCTCTTGAAGCATGGATATGGAAGGGGATATCGTTCCCGTTCATGTACAAAAGCCCTCTTTCTTCAGGAAAATGGTTGTTTTAACCGGGCGGATTCGTTTATTGTTAATATACCACACCATCCGGACCGAAACAAGAATCGGCGGGAATTCGAATAAAGACGGAAGGGGAAGGGAACGCCTTGCGAAAAATGGAGAAGTATATTATACTGAAAGCCGCGAATCTGAAACGCAGCGGATTGATGGAAAGGAACGAACGGTATGCCGATGATTTTACAGGCCATCACGCCCCAGGGGGCGGCGCGGCGCGGCGTCTTTCAAACGCCGCACGGCGATGTGCAGACTCCCGCTTTCATGAATGTGGCGACCTGCGGCGCGATCAAAGGGGCGGTATCCGCTTATGATTTGAAGGAAATCAAGTGCCAGGTCCAGCTTTGCAATACCTATCATTTGCACGTACGCCCGGGCGAGGGGTTGGTATACGAAATGGGCGGTTTGCAGCCGTTTACCGGCTGGGATGGGCCGATTCTGACCGACAGCGGCGGTTTCCAGGTATTCTCCCTGGCGAAGCTGCGGAAAATCCGGGAGGAGGGAGTGGAATTCGCTTCCCACATAGACGGCCGCCGCCTGTTTATCGGTCCGGAACAAAGCATGCAGATACAATCCCGCCTAGGTTCCACGATCGCGATGGCGTTCGACGAATGCGTGGAAAACCCAGCGGAATACGGTTATGCGAAGAACTCCTGCGCCCGCACGGTGCGCTGGCTCCACCGCTGCAAAGCGGAAATGGAGCGGCTGAACGCACAGCCCGGCACCCTCAATCCCCGGCAGCTGCTGTTCGGGATCAACCAGGGCTGTACCTTTGACGATTTACGAGTGGAAAACATGAAAGAAATCGCGGAACTGGATCTGGACGGCTACGCGATTGGCGGCCTGGCTGTCGGCGAACCGGCCGAGGATATGTACCGGATTATTGCGGCGGTGGAACCCCATATGCCGTCGGACAAGCCCCGTTACCTCATGGGGGTGGGAACGCCCTGCAATATTTTGGAAGCGGTGTACCGCGGGGTGGACCTGTTCGACTGCGTGATGCCCACCCGAAATGCCCGGCATGGGCATATCTTTACCTGGCAGGGAAGGCGCAACCTACTGAATCAGAAATACGAACACGATCCGGCCCCGCTGGATGAGGAATGCGACTGCCCCGTCTGCCGACGGCATTCCCGTGCCTATATCCGCCATCTATTCAAAAGCGGGGAGATGCTCGCCATGCGGCTGTGTGTGCTGCACAACTTGTATTTTTACAATACGCTGATGGAACGGATCCGGGAATGCCTGGAAAAGGGCGCTTTTTTGGAATTTTACAAAAAGTTTACAGGTATTTTGGACCGACGGATCTAAATGGTACTTGCTATCGACCGCAAAAGCCTTTATAATAAGGGAGATTTTGTATGGAGGTGCTGGACTTGTTTAATGTTACGAACCTAATGCCGATTCTCGCAGAAGGCGAAGCTACTACGGCGCAGACACAGGGAGGCGGTATCGCCAGCCTGCTGGTGTCGTTGATACCGCTTCTTCTGGTTGTTGTATTGATGTATTTTATGCTCATCCGTCCGCAGAAAAAGCGGCAGAAGGAAGAGCAGGCCATGCGCAACAACATCCGTGTGGGGGATGAAATCACCACCATCGGCGGGATATGCGGCCGTGTGCTCAATATCAAGGAGGATTCCCTCGTCATTGAAACCGGTGCGGATCGCAGCAAGATGACCATCAAGAAATGGGCGATCCAAAGCTGCGAAACCGTCCATGACGGCCCGGCGCCGGATGACGACGATGACGATGACGACGATATCTGATTTCGTTCAGTCTTGTACTAAACCGCCTTTTTCCGGAATATGCTATAGCAAAGTATGACGGGAGGGGACGGGTTCATGAAGGCTCATCAAAAACATTCGGCGTCCTCGGCGAGACATTCGGCGCGGCAGGAAGAGGTTTCTGCCGTCGTGCGCTGGGTACGGCCGATTCTGATCGGGGCGGTGGCCGGTATTGTTTGCTGCCTGCTGTTGTTGCTGCTTTGTTCCGCGGTGATGGCGGCACAGGATATACCGCAGATGGCGGTCACGCCGATGGCGGTTGTAGCCGCTGCAATCGGTGCCTTTGTCGGCGGTTTCATTGCCGCGAGGGCGGCGGGAGCGCGAGGTATCGTTTATGGTGCGGCCTGCGGTGCGGTACTCTACCTTTTGGTAATGATCGCCGGCTTTGCCGTGCTTAAGGACATCCGCGGCGTATATGCGCTGGTAAAGCTTGCCGTGATGGTGGGATGCGGCGCTGTCGGCGGTATTGTAGGGGTTAATTTCCGCAAGCGCTGACATTGACTTTGAAACCGAAAAAACGTTTTTCTCATAAAAGCGTTGAATTCCAGGGCTATATGTGCTACAGTAATAATTAGAGATTATGAAAAGCTCCGCTTTTCCAATTGCCATTATTCTCGGGGAGGAATTGAACGATGAAGCATATTAAAACGATCAATCATCAGAATTTGAAGGAAACAGCGGTCAAGGGCGGCTGCGGCGAATGCCAGGCTTCCTGCCAGTCGGCTTGCAAGACCTCTTGCACCGTCGCCAACCAGAAGTGCGAGAAGTAAGTATGGCATAAGGATGGGGCGGATAGAATCCGCCCCATTTTTCCTATTGTCAGTGTTTTCCAATTTTGATAAAATAACGCGGAAAACACGGGTTTCCCCGGTTTTCCGACGGAGGTTCTATTACGTAATGATCCATCGTTTTAAAAATAACGGATACGCGATTGTATTGGATGTGAACAGCGGCGCCGTCCATGTGGTGGACGATTTGGTGTACGATTTGCTGGGTCAGATGAACGAAAACAGCGAGAGCATGGATGCGGTATGCCCTGCTTCGGTGCTGGAAGCGTTGAAGGGACGTTATCCGGCCGACGATATCCGCGAATGTTACGCCGAACTGTATGAGCTGCACAAGGCCGGGCAGCTCTTTACCCGGGACGATTACGCCCAGTTTGCGGATCGCATGGTCCGCTCGCCGCTTAAGGCCATGTGCCTGCATGTATCGCATGACTGTAATCTGCGCTGCAAGTATTGCTTTGCAGGACAAGGCGGATACGGCGGACAGAAGAAAATTATGAGTGCCAAGGTGGCAAAAGCGGCGATCGACTTCCTGATCGAGCGGTCGCAGGGCCGCCGGAATCTGGAATTGGACTTTTTTGGCGGGGAACCGCTGTTGAACTTCGACGTGGTGAAAGAAACCGTCGAGTACGCACGCAGCCTGGAAAAGGAGCATGGCAAGGTGTTCCGCTTTACCATGACGACCAACGGCGTGTTGCTCAGCGACGAGATCAGTGATTACTTGAATAAAGAAATGAACAACGTGGTTTTATCCCTGGACGGCCGCCGGGAGATCAACGACGCGATGCGGCCGAACGCCGGCGGCAAGGGAAGCTACGACGGGATTGTCCCTAAATACCAGCGCTTTGTCGAAAAACGGGGCGATAAGGATTATTATGTGCGCGGAACCTTCACTAAAGAAAACCTGGACTTTACCAACGATGTTTTGCATATGGTGTCCCTGGGGTTTGACCAGGTTTCTGTGGAACCGGTAGTCAGCGATCCGCAGCTTCCTTTTTCCATCCGAGAGGAGGATCTGCCCCGCGTTTTCGAGGAATACGATACGTTGGCAAAGGAGATCCTCGTCCGGAAAAAGGCGGGGGAGGGGTTCAACTTTTTCCATTTCATGCTGGATCTGGAACAGGGACCCTGCGCGATCAAGCGCCTGCGCGGCTGCGGCTGCGGAAACGAGTATGCGGCGGTTGACCCGGACGGCGGCGTTTTCCCCTGCCACCAGTTTGTCGGCCAACCGGAGTGGCGGATGGGCAATGTACTGACCGGGGAATACGATTTGGAAATGAAAGACCGTTTTGCCCATGCAACCGTATATGATAAACCGAATTGCCGCACCTGTTGGGCGAAGTTCTACTGTTCCGGAGGCTGCAACGCCAACAACCAGCAGTATGAAGGAGACATTCTGCGTTCCCATACGCTGTCCTGCGAATTGGAGAAAAAGCGTTTGGAATGCGCCATCATGATTAAGGCGGCTTTGGCGGACGGGGATAACGAATAGCGGTTGTCTAAGGCGCCCTTCTCTTGCGTTGTAACATATCGGCGACGTTCCCTGCATACCTATTGGTGAAGACCTGTTCCGGCGCGGTCCGGGACAGGCCAATCCACCGCGTGGGGGGAACAAGTATGAAGTGGACAAATCGAGAGCGCATACCGGCTTTGCCGGGGTCTGTATACCGAGCAGGAGCCCCTATGGCTCCGGCCAAACCGCCAATCGGCCGTTTTTTTGCCGCAAACCGGCAGCTTTTCCTGTTTACGGTCTTGTTCCTGGTAGGGACGTTGTTGGGGCTCATTGTGTATGCATTGTCGCATGTAGTTATCGGGAAGGAATTGCAGACGATGCTGGAAGTAAGGGAAATCCCGTCTACTTTCCAGGCGGGGATGTCGGCACTCTTCTCTTCCAGCTTTTCGACGATTTTGCTGTTGGCGCTTTTATACCTGTGCGGGCTGTCTGCCTGTGGTGCGCCGTTTGCCGTGCTGGTGCCGATTTTTTTCGGCCTGGGCCTAGGGATGACGGAAGCCTACTATTACTCGACAGGGGCGGCGGGGATCGCGGTAACAGCCCTGATGGTGGTTCCGCATTACCTGATTGCGGCGGTAGCCTTGGTACTCGGCAGTATGGAGTCGGTGCGGATGTCGCTGCTTTTCAGCCGCCAGATTCTGCCCGGGGCATCGATGGGAGGGCTTTGGGGCGACTTTAAGCTCTACAGCGTCCGGTTTCTGGTGTTTTTGGGACTGGCCTTTTTGGCCGGCGTGGTGGACGTCGGGATGCGGCTGCTTTTTTCGGGGCTTTTTCAGTAAGTTCTTGGTTGTGAATCCGCCGTTAACCCGGCGTGGAAGTTCAAAGGAGTGAATCGCGTGGCAGGTTTTTTTGGATTGTTCGATTATAACAAACCGGGACCCGGCGTCAGCAAAAACGGGCCGAAGAAAAAAGGGTTCGTCGTTTTTTTTGAAATCTTCTTCCGGAAATTCTGGAAGCTGATTTTGGCGAACCTTCTGTTTGTGGCGGTTTCGCTGCCGTTGGTGACGGTGGGGTTATCCAATGCGGGCCTTACGTATATCACCCGAAATTTTGCACGGGAAAAGCATGCGTTTATTGCGGGGGATTTTTTCGACACCATTAAGAAAAACTGGAAGCAGGCTCTCCCCGCAGGGATTATCAACCTTCTATTGACGGCGATTATTATTTTCGATTTACTATTTTTCTATTTTAACCATACAAGCAGCCAAATTCTGGACTATGTTCTGTTGGCGGTCACCCTGTCGATCGCGCTGGTTTTCACCTTCATGAAATACTATATTTTCATGATTATGATCACCTTCAAGCTCCGGCTCAAGCAGATTTATAGAAACAGCTTGATCCTCGCGATTGCGGGTCTCAAACGGAACTTCCTGATCTTTTTGGTGCTCGGCATATTTTATGCCGGAGCGATTGCGTTGTTTTTTGTGAATATCTTTGTGGCGATTCCCGTTATTTTGGGTGTATACATCTTGTTTTTCCCGGCGTTTCGTTCCTACCTTATCCAGTACAATATCTTCCCGATTATTAAGAAGCATATGATCGATCCATATTATAAGGAGCATCCGGGCGAGGATATCGAGGCCAAGCGTGCGCTGAATATCTTGGAGGAGGACGACCTGAAGGCGGACGAGGAGGAGCCGGTGTTTCAGGACGTCGTCCCAGACGAGGACGAGGAAGAAGAAAAGCCGGCCAAGACTTTCCCGCGCCAGTATACCCAGCAGGAAATGGACCGGCTACGCCGCAAACAGCGCCGGAACAAGGATTACGACGACGATGACGGGACGATCTGACCGCCGCATTCCCTTTAAGAATTGAACAACAGCCGGAGGACAGATATCTGCCCTCCGGCTTTGCTGCGTTTTTATTCTTTGCCCTGCGGATCTTTTGTTGTTACCGGTTCGGCTCCGTTCCTCTTCTCGACGGCGGGAACACGGCGTTTTCTGGGGGCTTGGACATGGGACAGGGGGCTGGACTCCGCCGCCTTTTTGACCTGTTCGCTGGATAAGTGGGTATAGATTTCGGTAGTCCCCAGGTTTTCATGTCCCAGGATATCCTTGAGCACCCGGATATCGACGCCGCCATGCTGGTACATCAGGGTGGCGGCGGTATGGCGCAGCTTATGGGTGGAATAATCGGAAAGCCCGATACGGGAAAGATAGCCTTTGATTACATAATGCACCCCTTGCAGGGTAATCCTTTTTTTCAGCCGGCTGTAAAACAAGGCGCTGCGTTCCTTGCGTTCCACGCCGTCCACAGGGCGAGTGGGGAGGTATTGTTCCAGCGCCTTCCGGCACGCCTCATTGAGATATACCACCCGCTCCTTATTGCCTTTGCCGAGGACACGCAGGGTATTATCGCTGCGGATATCCGTAATGTTCAGCCCGGCCAGTTCCGCCCGGCGGAGACCACAGTTGAGCAGCAGGGTCAGCATGCAGTAATCCCGCTCCGGGAACTCGCTGTGTTGCGTATCGACGCTTTTTAGTAGGTCCAGGCTTTGTTCCAGCGTCAGATATTTGGGAAGCGTTTTTTTGGTTTTGGGCGTATCCAGGTTTTCTACGGGATTATAATCCAAAGCATGGGTATAATTGGTCAGGTGGCGGAAAAACACACGCAGGGAACAGGCCTTCCTCGCCAGCGCCTTATCATGGTTTTGCCGCTCTGTTTTGGCATAGCCCAGGTAGCTGATCGCATCCTGCAAGGTGACGGACCGAATCAGGTCGATGTCCACATCGGCGATTTCGATTTCTTCTTCCGGCAGCGCCGCCGGCACAAGGCCCCGGAGCTGTTTGATATACCGGAAAAAGGTGCGCAGGTCGATGAAATACTGCTCCACGGTCCCGGGGGACCGGCCCTTCACCACTTCCATATAACGCAGGAATTCCCGCAGTATGGGAAAACACTCCTCGCTGATTTTTTTCTGCATAGTGAAACCTCCTTGCACAGTCGGTTGGCGAATGCATCGAGTAAATTCTGTATTCCACCATAAGACAGCCGCCGTGCTTTGTCAAGCGGTTTGGCACAAATGGCGGGCGTTACCATCCCGCCTGCATTCCACTGCGAAAAAGGCCTTGCCGGCTTGCTTGACATCGTGTGGAAAAATGCGATAATATAGAACAGTTGTACGGCCGTTTGATCCAGTCATAATGTCGTACCGTTTTGTCCGAGAGGCAACCGTTTGTAGGAAATAACCGAAAGACGGAATTAGGAGATAAGGATATCCTGGAAAGGAATGGGATCATTCATGGCGTCGAAAAAGCAGAGCTACGGCAACGACAGCATTACTTCGCTCAAGGGTGCGGACCGGGTGCGCAAGCGACCTGCCGTCATTTTTGGTTCGGATGGGCTGGACGGCTGCGAGCATGCGGTATTTGAAATACTCTCCAACTCGATTGATGAGGCCAGGGAGGGGCACGGTTCGAAAATCATCACCACCCGATTCGAAGATGGATCGATCGAAGTGCAGGACTTCGGGCGCGGCATGCCGGTGGATTATAACCCAAAGGAAGAACGGTTCAACTGGGAGCTCATTTTCTGCGAACTGTACGCCGGCGGTAAATACAATACCAACGAAGGGGAGAGTTATGAGTTTTCTCTCGGTTTGAACGGGCTGGGCGCCTGCGCGACCCAGTATTCATCCGAATATATGGATGTCGAGGTCCGGCGGGACGGCTTCAAGTATACGTTGCATTTTGAACGCGGGGAAAACATCGGCGGCCTGAAAAAGGAACCCTACGCCAAAAAAGATACTGGGACCATCATCCGTTGGAAGCCGGATCTTGAGGTGTTTACCGATATCAACGTCCCGGTGGAATATTATCGTGACATTCTCAAACGGCAGGCGATCGTCAATCCCAACCTCCTGTTTGTCCTCCGCAGCCAGAGCGGCCGCGGTTTTGAGGAAGAGGAGTTCCTTTATGAAAACGGTATTGAGGATTATGTCAAAGAGCTGGCGGGGGAGGACGCGCTCACCGGCGTCCAGCTTTGGTCGGCGGAACGGCGCGGACGGGACCGGGAGGACAAACCGGAATACAAGGTGCGTCTGAACGTCGCGTGCTGCTTTTCCAATAGGCGCAGCTTGCAGGAATACTACCACAATTCCAGTTGGCTGGAACATGGCGGTTCCCCGGAAAAAGCGGTGCGCTCGGCGTTCGTTTCCCAAATTGACGCCTATCTCAAGCAGAACGGGAAGTATCTGAAAAACGAGAGCAAAATCAATTTCCAGGACGTGGCCGACTGCCTGATCCTGGTGTCTTCCTCTTTTTCCACCCAGACTTCGTACGAAAACCAGACCAAAAAGGCGATCAACAACCGCTTTATCCAGGAAGCGATGACCGAGTTCCTGCGCCACAATTTGGAGGTCTACTTCCTGGAAAACGCTATGGAGGCCGGGAAGCTGGCCGAACAGGTGCTGATTAACAAGCGCAGCCGGGAGAGGGCGGAAACCACCCGGCTCAACTTGAAAAAGACCCTGCAGTCGGGCAACGATTTGACCTCCCGGGTGCAGAGCTTCGTCGACTGCCGCAGCAAGGATGTTTCCGAACGGGAACTTTTCATCGTGGAAGGGAAATCCGCTATGGGCGCCTGTATCCAGGCGCGCGACCCGGATTTCCAGGGGATTATCCCGCTCCGCGGTAAAATCCTGAATTGCCTGAAAGCGGAATACGATAAAATCTTTAAAAACGAAATTATCACCGACCTGCTCAAGGTGCTTGGCTGCGGAGTGGAAGTCAAAAGCAAAGCAAACAAAGATCTCGCCACCTTCGACATGGATCTATTGCGATGGAACAAGGTCATCATCTGCACCGATGCGGACGTGGACGGCTTCCAGATCCGCACGCTGATCCTGACCATGCTGTACCGGCTGACGCCTACCCTGATCGAACGAGGGAAGGTGTTCATTGCGGAAACGCCGCTGTATGAAATCACCACCAAAACCGACACGTATTTTGCCTACAGCGATAAGGAAAAGGCGGAAATGGTGGCGGAATTGGGCAATACGAAATACACCCTACAGCGGTCGAAGGGGCTTGGTGAAAACGACCCGGACATGATGTCCCTAACCACGATGAACCCGGCAACCCGCCGCCTGATCCAAGTCAACCCCGCAGAGGCGGAGGCCACCGCCCGGATGTTCGACATCCTTCTGGGCGATAACCTGAGCGGCCGGAAGGACTTTATTGCACAACGCGGCAACCTGTACCTCGATATGGTTGATGTCAGCTAAACAGCGGACTCAGGGGAAGCCAGGCATATCGACACGCTTTTAAACGGAATGGAGAAAAAGCGGTGAATAGCGCCGCTTTAATGGAAAGGCCGGAACGGTATTATGGCGAAAAAAACGAAGAAAAAAACAATCACCATGGATAAGCTGCCGGACAACGCGCATATCGCGGGCGCAGGGCTGGTCGAGGATCAGAGCATCACCGAAACGCTGGAAACCAACTATATGCCTTACGCGATGAGCGTAATCCTGTCCCGTGCGATTCCGGAAATCGACGGCTTTAAGCCGTCCCACCGGAAGCTGCTGTTTACCATGTATAAAAAAGGACTGCTCAGCGGGGCGCGGACCAAATCCGCCAACATCGTGGGGGAGACCATGAAGCTGAACCCCCACGGCGACGCGGCGATTTATGAGACGATGGTCCGTCTTTCCCGCGGCTACCAGGCGCTGCTGCATCCGTATGTGGATTCCAAAGGCAACTTTGGCCGGGCATATTCCAGCGATATGGAATACGCTGCTTCCCGGTATACGGAAGCCAAGCTGGAACCGATCGCTGGGGAACTCTTCCGCGATATCGATAAGGATACCGTCGATTTCGTGGACAATTACGACAATACGATGAAGGAACCGACGCTGCTGCCGGTTACCTTCCCGTCGATCCTGGTAAACAATAACCTGGGGATCGCGGTCGGCATGGCAAGCGCGATCTGCTCCTTCAACCTCCGGGAGGTCTGCGAAACAGCCATCGCTTTGATGAAGGATCCAGATCACGATATTTCCTCCACCCTTTTGGCGCCGGATTTTCCCGGCGGTGGGCGGATCCTTTACCGGAGGGAGGATCTGGAAAAGGTATACCAGACCGGCCGTGGCAGCATCAAAGTCCGTTCGGTTTACAGTTACGACAAAGAAGCCAACTGCATCGATATCACCCAAATTCCCTCTACGACCACGGTGGAAGCCATTATCGCCAAGCTGGTGGAACTGGTGAAGAACGGCAAAGTCCGGGACATTGCGGACGTGCGCAACGAGATCGGCCTGGACGGCCTGAAGATTACCATCGACCTCAAGCGCGGCGTGGATCCCGACCGGCTGATGAACCGGCTTTTCGCCCTCACGCCGCTGGAGGACAGCTTTGCCTGCAACTTCAATATCCTGATCGGCGGGGTGCCTCGGGTGATGGGGGTGCGGGAAATTCTCGAGGAGTGGACGGCTTTCCGTACCGAATGCGTCCGCCGCCGGGTGTATTACGACCTGTCCAAGGCAAAAGACAAGCTCCATCTGCTTAAGGGCCTTGCCAAAATCCTGCTGGATATCGACAAAGCCATCCAGATCATCCGCGCCACCGAAGAAGAAGGGGAAGTCATCCCAAACCTGATGATCGGGTTTGGGATCGACGAAATTCAGGCCGAGTTTGTGGCGGAAATCCGCCTGCGCCACCTGAACCGGGAATACATCCTCAAGCGTACCGATGAGATCGGCCGGCTGGAACAGGATATCGAGGAAATGGAAGGCATCCTGAAAAGCGCGGCAAAGGTAAAAAGCATCATCATCGGGGAACTGACCGAGGTGGCCAAAAAATTTGGGCAGCCCCGCCGCAGCGAGCTGCTGTACGTCTCCGAAATCGAGGAAACCGCGGCCGAGGTGGAAGAGGAAATCCCGGATTATCCCTGCACCTTCTTCTTCACTAAGGAAGGGTATTTCAAAAAAATTACGCCGCAGTCCTTGCGGATGAGCAGCGTCCACAAGCTGAAAGAAGGGGACGAGATCGTGCAGACGGTGGAAGGGAACAACCGCTGCGAGCTGCTCTTCTTTACGGACAAAGCGACGGTGTACAAAGCGAAGGCCTCCGATTTCGGCGACACGAAAGCCAGTGTTTTGGGCGATTATGTCGCTGGGAAACTGGGCTTTGATGAAGGGGAAAGCGCTGTTTTTATGGTGGTGACCACCGATTATTCGGGATATATGCTATTCTTCTTTGAAAACGGGAAGGCGGCCAAGGTCGAACTCGCCGCTTACGCCACAAAAACCAATCGGCGCAAGCTGGTCGGCGCTTATTCGGACAAATCGCCGCTGGTTGCGGCGTATAGGATTTTGGAGGACGTGGAATTTATGTTGACCGCTACCTCCGGACGGATGCTTTTGGTACACACCGGGGCTGTTTCAGCCAAGAGCACCCGGAGTACCATCGGCGTGCAGGTGATGACCCTTAAAGGGAAGCATACGCTGGCAAAGGTGCTTCCCTTTACAGAGGATATGGCGGTGAAGCCGAACCGTTATCGGACGAAAACGCTGCCGGCCGCCGGCGCTCTGCCTGCGGCGGAGGATCTCGGCGAACAGCTTACGCTATAGTTAAAACTGCATAAAAGAAAACCGCTGCCGGACGGAGTGCAGAATGCGGAACGCAAATGCATTTCGTTCGATAGCGGTATCCGGCAGCGGAAACAGCAAACGCAATTTTACGGTTTGTTTCCTTTGCCGAAACTATGTTATCCGTTTCACCGCCAAATATGCGTAAAAAGAGGAAACAATTCGGTGGTTGCCGTACCTTCGCGCAGATTGACGTGCTATAACGTGGTACAATAAAATAGAACTACTTGTTGAGAAAACACCATTTGAATGGGAGATGAAGCAAAATGTATCTTCATAGATTGACCCTCTTCAAACGCAACTCCATACAGAACCGGTGGATTGTCGACTAGTATAATTGGGGTTAACCGGATAAAACTTATCTCTATCCATCGTGACATTTCTATTACGCTCTACCGGCTCCATTTGGGGCCGGTATTCTTTTTCGGCTTCAACGACTCGTGGTGAAGGGGACATTCAGACAATCAAAGCCCTGCGTCGGCAAGAGGAAATGGCCATTACGAAATACGGGTAGGCTTGGCCTATTCGCCGTTGCGGATAGGAGCAAACACAGTGGGGAAGGAAGTCGAATACCAGGCGGAAAACACATACGCCTTCAGAAAAAACATAAAAGCAAGACGCCGTTCAATCGTTTTGAACGTTTCCATATGGTGTATTACGGTCATTCCGTTCCACGTCTTCTTCCGGCAGACAAGACGATTTTACAGTGCCCAGGCTTTGGCGAGCCGGGCGACGGCTTCTTCCGTGGAGGAAGGAGGGAAACCAGCATAGCCGAGGACGGCGCCCCCTTCCCTGGCGGGGACTGTCCCCGCCTGATAGTACGCGGAAAGGCCGTAAACACGCACCCCTTCCGCTTCGGCCGAAGCGACCATCGCCGCTTCCTCCAGACCCCGGACGCGCAGGAGCAGATGAAGCCCTGATTCCTGCGCCTGGATCCGGAGCTTCCCGGAAGGATCGCGACGGGCGAATTCGCCGAGCAGCGCGTCCCGCTGCGCCTTGTACCGGTTACGCATCCGGCTGAGATGCCGTTCAAAATATCCTTCCTGGAGGAAGCGGCGCAGGACGTGCTGCTCAAAACTGGGGACGGTGGAGGAATAAAAGAGGAAATCCCGGCGGTACACCGCGAGCAGCGGGGCGGGCAGCACCATATACCCGATGCGCAAGGAGGGAGCCAGTGTTTTGGCAAAGGTGTTGAAGTAGATCACCCGGTCTGCGGTATCCAGCCCCTGCAGCGCAGGGATCGGCCGGCCGGAAAAGCGGAATTCACTGTCGTAGTCGTCCTCCAGGATATAGCGGCCGTCCTCTTCCAGCGCCCAGCGCAGCAGTTCCGCCCGCCGGCGTACCGGCATGACCGTGCCGAGCGGGAAGTGATGGGAGGGGGTGACATGGACCACCGCCGCACCGGAACGCCGCAGCCGGTCTACCCGCAGCCCGTCCTCATCCAATTCTACAGGAACCACCGCCGCGCCGCCGCCTTCCAGGATCCGGCGGGTTTTGGGGTAACCGGGGTTCTCCACAGCGTACCGTTTTTCCCGCCCGAGGAGCTGGATCGCCAGCCCCAGCAGGTATTCCGACCCGGCCCCGACCACGATCTGCTCCGGGGAGGCGAGAATGCCGCGATACTCCCGCAAGTAGCGGGCGATCTCGGCCCTGAGGGTGGGATCGCCCTGTGGATGGACCGCCTGCAAAAGCCGGCGGCTGTCTTCGCAGAGGATCTCCCGGGTCAGCTTGGCCCAGACGGAGAAGGGGAAATGGTCGGTGTCCACGCCGCCGGTGTGAAAGTCGAAAGCGGGCTTCGGGATGTCCGGGGTGTCCGGCGGCAGGGCGGGCGGCTGTGCCTGGACGGCGCGGGAGGGCGTTTCGAGCCGCTGGACATAGTACCCGCTGCGGGGCCGGGCGAGGAGGTATCCCTCCGCCGTGAGCTGTTCATAGGCGGTTTCCACCGTATTCTGGCTGACTTTCAAGTGGGCGCTCAGCGCCCGCTTAGAGGGGAGCTTTTCCCCGGCGGCAAGCCGCCCGGCCTCGATCTCCCCCCGGATATAGCGGTAAATCTGTTCGTACAGCGGCGGCTGTTTGCTGAACGGTGATGACCCGCCGCTATTTAACGGAATGGTCAGCATGGCAGAGCTCCTTTTCAACTGGCGTGGTAAAATAATTGTAAATTGACTATTTTAATAAGGTCAGTTTTCACTATAATAAAGCATATATCCGCCGCGCGTCAAGGGGATATAAACCCCGAATCCGATTCCTCGGGAGCCAATTTTCTCCGGTGCTGGCGCGGCGGAAAAGCGGAAAAGGAGCGGACAACGATGAACGAACGGTACGAGTTGAATAAAAATTTGGCCCAGATGCTCAAGGGCGGCGTGATTATGGACGTGACCACGCCCGAACAGGCAAAAATCGCGGAGCAGGCGGGCGCCTGCGCAGTCATGGCGCTGGAGCGTATCCCCGCCGACATCCGCGCAGCGGGCGGCGTTTCCCGGATGAGCGACCCGAAGATGATCAAGGGCATCCAGCAGGCGGTGTCCATCCCGGTCATGGCGAAGGTGCGTATCGGCCATATCGCGGAGGCGCAGATCCTCCAGGCGATCGAGATCGACTATATCGACGAGAGCGAAGTGCTCTCCCCGGCGGACGATAAATACCACATCGACAAAACGCAGTTCGACGTCCCCTTTGTCTGCGGAGCAAAGGACTTGGGCGAAGCGCTCCGCCGGATCGCGGAGGGCGCGTCCATGATCCGCACCAAGGGGGAGCCGGGCACCGGCGACGTGGTGCAGGCGGTGCGGCACATGCGGATGATGAACAGCGAGATGCGCCGTCTCCAGTCGATGCGGGAGGATGAACTGTACCAGGCCGCCAAGGAGCTGATGGTGCCTTACGACCTGGTGCGGTATGTACATGAAAACGGACGGCTGCCGGTGGTCAACTTTGCCGCCGGCGGGGTGGCGACCCCGGCGGATGCGGCGCTGATGATGCAGCTCGGGGCGGAAGGCGTGTTCGTCGGCTCCGGGATTTTCAAGTCGGGGAACCCGGCCAAGCGGGCTGCCGCCATCGTCAAGGCGGTGACCAATTACAACGACCCGAAGCTGCTCGCGGAACTTTCGGAGGACCTGGGGGAAGCCATGGTCGGCATCAACGAGCAGGAGATCGAGCTGCTGATGGCCGAGCGGGGGAAATAAGGGATGACCATAGCGATACTGGCCGTGCAGGGCGCATTTGCCGAGCACGGAGCGATGCTGGACCGCCTGGGCGCGGCACATTTTGAAATCCGGCAGGCGGCGGACCTGGCCCGCCCCTTCGATGGGCTGATCCTTCCCGGCGGGGAAAGCACGGTGATGAATAAGCTCCTGCGGGAACTGGATCTGTTCTCGCCCCTGAAAGAAAAGATAGACGGCGGGCTGCCGGTGTTCGGCACCTGCGCGGGGCTGATCCTCCTGGCCGACCGGGTGGAGGGGGGCGAACGCTGCTTCGGCGGGATGGATGTAACCGCGCGGCGCAACGCCTACGGGCGGCAGCTCGGTTCCTTCCGTACGCAGGAACCCTTCGCCGGGAAAAGCGTGCCGATGGTGTTCATCCGTGCGCCGTATATTGCTCAAGCGGGGCCGGAGGTGGAGATCCTGGCGGAAACCGGCGGGCATATCGTCGCCGCCCGGCAGGGGAACCGTCTGGCGACCGCATTTCATCCGGAATTAACCGAGGATACCACGATACACGCTTACTTTTTAAAGATGGCGGCTTCCTCTCTCCCGGCGGATGAAACCTTTCCGGGGCAATAGGGGTGGCATGGGGGACCCTCATCCGAAGCGGTGTTTTCCGCCGGCGTGTTTGCCGGGGAGAGCGCCGCTTTTTCCGTCGCCCTGCGTGAAGCGTACGGCGGCGTGCGGTTTGCTTTTTTGATGGAATGCCCTATAATCGGATTCAGTAATCGACTGAACCAGGAGGAATTGGGGTTGAGAAAAACCATGCTACGCCGCGGCGGCGCCTTGTTGGCGGGAATATGCCTTCTGTTAACGGCTTGCGGCGGGCCGGGTGGGGACAGGGAAACGGCGGCGACCGTTGATGGGGGCGGAAGTACGTCCCGGAGCACGACAGGGAAACCGTTGTCCGGCGATACGAACCAAACGGACGGTAACACCACCGTTTCATCGGGCGGCTCGTCGTCCCCTTCTTCCTCCGCGACGGATTCCGGCGACCCGGACACGACGGGCAGCGCTGCCGCCACAAAATCACCGTCCCGTGCGACGGCGTCCGAAGAAAAGACCACTACCACAAAAACATCGGGAAGCTCGGGGACGGAAAGTGTGGTGGAAAACACGACGGAAAAGCTCCTCAATTCCGCCGCTTCTCAAGCCGATGCGCACCAACTGCGCCGCTTTTGGTGAAAAACGGTGTCTACACCCAAAACCTCCTACTCGAGGATCCGGCGGATGGCATCCTGTATGATTCCGCCTTGGACGCCAATATTGTGGCGCTCGCCTATGGGATGCTGACGTCCAATCGGGGGGTCTGCGACCATTATTCCGCCGCCTTTGTGGTGATGACGCGGGCACTCGGCCTGGAATCGTATTTTTTGGCCGGACAGGTGCGAGCAAGGGGGGCGGCTACACGGGCCACGCCTGGGTGAATATCTGGATTGACGGCACCTACTACGTTTTTGACCCGCGGGTCCAGCAGAACAACGCCGGCACACCCTATTATTTTTTTTGTAAAATGGACGCGCAGATGGGGGATATGTATCGATACGACGACCGGGCGGCAATGATTGGCCAATTCCACAGCTTCCGGTATTATCCGAAAATTACTGCGCCCCTCACCGTGCGCAGCGGCGGGAAGACGTATCAGGTCTCCCTGAGCCAGAGTGATTCTGCTGGAGGGAGCGCGGTGTTCCCGGAGGGCGTTCCCGTGGGCGGGGACGGGACCTTTTCTATTACTATAGCCCTGGCAGGGGGAACGGGGAAGTACCTCTGCCAGATCGGCTACTTTTGGGATCCCAGCCATTATGTGGAGGAGACTGTCACCAGCCCCAAAAGCTACACCCTCCGAATGGAACCCGGGGTAACGGCGGTTCAGGTGGCGATTCAAGGCAACGACTCGACTCTCCCTACGCCAGGGGCCGTGATTTTTGAATTCAAGGTGGCCTATACGCGGGAATGAGAGACGTACAGAAAAAGCAGAAAAAAGACAGCCCCCAGCGGGAAAATCTCCGGGGGCTGCTTTTATATGGGCGGCGGGATCGAAAAAACGTCTCCATCCGCCTTTCTATTTGCCAATGATCCGCCGCGCGATGTCTACCGATTCCTTGGCATCCTTGGAATAGTAGTCCGCGCCGATTTTTTCCGCGTAGTCGGGGGTCAGCACCGCGCCGCCCACCATAATTTTGGCGGGGACGTGGTTTTCGTGCAGCAGGGCGATGGTTTTTTCCATGCTTTTTAAGGTGGTGGTCATCAGGGCGCTCAACCCCACGATATCCGCCTTGTGGCGGATTGCCGCATCCACCACCGCCTGGTGTTCCACGTCCCGGCCGAGGTCGATCACCGTGTACCCGTAATTTTCGAGTAGCACCTTCACGATATTCTTGCCGATGTCGTGGATATCCCCCTTTACCGTTGCCAGGACAATGGTTCCTTTGCTCACCGGCGGCTGGTCGCCCGTGGAAAGCTTCGCCTTGATGACGTCAAACGCCGCCTGTGCCGCGTTCGCCGCCTGGATAAGCTGCGGAAGGAAGAGCGTCCCCTTCTCAAACGCCGCGCCGGTACGGTCCAGAGCGGGGATCAGAAGTGTGTCCACCACTTCCATCGGGTCGGTAGTTTCCAACAGGGCGGCGGTCAGCCGCGCGGCGTCGGCCTTCAGCCCGTTTTCCACCGCATAGGCGAGGTCGTCCGGGCTTTGCGGGGCTGGAGTGGTGGGCGACGCGACGGCGGGGGGGATGGGAGCCGCCTGCACCGCCGGTGCGGCGATCATCCCTGCGTAGGCGGCGATGAACTCCTGCGCGTTGGGGTCGAGATTGTACAGCAGGTGGTAAGCCCGCACCGCTCCGGTCATCGCCGCGACGTTGGGGTTGATGATCGGCAGGTCCAGCCCATGCGCCAGGGCGAGGGTGAGGAAGGTCTGGTTCACCAGCTCCCGATTGGGCAGGCCGAAGGAGATGTTGGACACCCCGAGTACGGTCTTCAGCCCCAACTCCTCTTTGACCATCCGCAGGGCCTTGAGCGTCTCCCGCACCGCGGCCTGTTCGGCGGAAGCGGTGAGGGTCAGGCAGTCGATAAAGACGTTTTCCTTCGGGATCCCGAAAGACAGCGCACGATCCAATATCCGCCGGGCGATGGCGAAGCGTTCCTCCGCCCTGGGGGGGATACCGTTTTTGTCCAGCGTCAGGCCGACCACGGCCGCGCCGTATTTTTTTACCAAAGGTAGCACGGTTTCCAGCGATTCCTCATCCCCGTTGACCGAGTTGACGATCGCCCGCCCGTGGTACAGCCGGAGCCCGGCTTCCAGCGCCTTGGGATCGGAGGAGTCGAGCTGCAGGGGGGCGTCGGTGACGCTTTGCAACGCTTTCACGCAGCGGGCCATCATGGCCGGTTCGTCGATTTCCGGCAGGCCGACGTTCACGTCCAGGATGTCGGCCCCCGCCTCGGTCTGTTGCAGGGCCTGGGTAAGGATATAGTCCACGTCCTCCCGCAGCAGGGCGGCTTTGAACAGCTTTTTGCCGGTGGGGTTGATCCGTTCCCCGATAATCCGCGCCCGGTCAATCGGTACCGTCCGGGTGGCGCTGCATACGGCGGGGATGTGCGGCTGTTTGCGGGGGGCAGGCGGGTACAAGCGGCCTAACGCCGCCTTTACCGCGGCGATGGTTTCCGGGGTGGTGCCGCAGCAGCCGCCGAGGATTTTCACCCCTTTTTCCGCCAGGGCGGCCGCCGAGACGGCGAAAGCGGCGGGGGTGACGCTGTATTCCCCGGTTTCGGGGTCGGGCAGGCCGGCGTTCGGCTTGACCACCAGCGGTAGCCCGGTCCATTGCCGCAGTTCGTCCACCAAAGGCGGCAGCTCGTCCGGGCCGAGGGAGCAGTTGATCCCCAGCGCGTCCACCTGCAGCCCTTCCAGCGTCAGCGCCATGGAGGGAATACCGCAGCCGGTGAAGGTGCGCCGGTTTTCCTCAAACGTCATGGTGCACAGCACGGGGAGTGTGCTGTTTTCCTTTGCCGCCAGCACGGCAGCCCGCGCTTCGCCCAGGTCGGTGAGGGTTTCCAGCACAATCAGGTCGGCCCCGGCGCGGACGCCGGCTTCCACCTGCTCGCGGAAGATGGAGACCGCCTCTTCAAAGGCCAGGCTGCCCACCGGCTCCAAAAGCTGGCCGATTGGGCCGATGTCCAGCGCCACCAAGCATTCGGTCCCCTCTGCGGCCCGGCGGGCGATGGCAACGCCCGCAGCGGCCACTTCCGCCGCCGTATGGCCGGAACCGGCCAGCTTGTGCCGGTTCGCCCCGAAGGTGTTGGCGTAGATCACGTCCGCCCCGGCTTCGATATAGGCGCGGTGAATGGCGAGAATCTGCCCCGGATTGGTGAGGTTGAGCAGTTCCGGCGTTGCGCCGAGGGGCAATCCGGCCTTTTGCAGCATGGTGCCCATCGCCCCATCCAGCAGGACGAACGGTTTATTTAACAGAGTGGGAAAGTCCACAGGTTTCACCCTTTCTTTGAAAAGCGCAGCGGCCGTTCATCCGGCAGTGCGCGCAGCCTGTCCGGCCTTGGGCAGGGGCGGTCCCGGTCACGCCGAACAGGGCGGTAACCGATTTGCGGGGGGTCAGGATGCTCGAATCGGTGACGCACAGCCCGATTTTCCGCGGCGCGTCCAGCGCAGAGAGAAAATTCGCCTGCATCGAAAGCGGCAAATCCCCGTATCCGGGGCTGAAGCGGGTGGTGAACCGCGCGCCGGGGAAAAGGGGCTTCGCCTGATCCTCCGTCCGGTCGCAGAGCTGTTCGATCCAGGTCGTGGCGCAGCTGTCCATAATCAGCCCCGCCGCCATGTCATGAAGCTGGGTTCGACGGATCAGGGAATCCGCCTGTACCGAGAGGGTGGCGCACAGCAGCACGACGGCAGAACAGCCCTGCAGGTGGGCGGCGATATCCTTCCCCGGCAGGGTAAGCTCGCAACCGCCCAGACGCAGGGGAGCCCCCGGTTCATCCAGCCCCTCGAGCGGGAAGGCCGCGTAGAGCGCGCGGGGGCGGGCTTCCTTTTCCAGTTCTGCGGCGCAACGGCCGATCAGCGCGCCGGTCGCGGGATCGGGAGGGGTCGCGCCGTAGCCGAGATACCGCCGCACCTCCGTCTGGTCGATGGGCGGCATAGCAGGCGGCTGGTATAGCGCCGGCGCGCGATAGGGGGAAAACGGCGCGGCGTCCGTCAATATGTTCACCTGCTTTTCTCCGTTCCTCACAGCAGGGACGCGACGCTTTCGCTGATCCGGCGCGCCACATACGGGTTGTTCATTGTATATAGGTGGATGCCCCGCACGCCGTTGGAGATCAGGTCCACAATCTGGTCGATCGCGTAAGCGATCCCGGCGTCCCGCAGCGCATCGGGGCGGTTTTCGTACCGGCTCATGGTTTTCGAAAATTTGGCGGGAAGGCTGGCGCCGCATAGGGAAACCATCCGCTCAATCTGTTTTTTGTTCACTACCGGCATAATGCCCGCCTCGATCGGCTGGGTGATGCCGGCAATGCGCGCCCGCTCCAGGAAAGCGTAAAACGCGGCGTTATCGAAAAAGAGCTGGGAAACCAAGTGTTCCGCGCCCGCGTCCACCTTTTTCTTCAAATAAAGCACGTCATCCACCAGGGAATCGCATTCGGTGTGTCCTTCCGGATAACAGGCGGCGGAAAGATGGAAGCCGCCCTGTCGCCGGATAAAGGCGATCAGGTCGCTCGCGTGCTGAAAGTCGGTTTTCGGCGGATGGTCGGGGGAGATATCCCCCCGCAGGGCGAGAATGTTCTCAATCCCGTTTTCCCGCAGATGGGCCAGGTTCTGCACCACTTCCTCCCGGCTGCTGCTCACGCAGGTCAAGTGGGCGAGCGGTTCGATGTGGTAAGTGTTTTTGATAATCGAGGCGATTTCGCAGGTGGACTGATCCGCCACGTTGCCTCCGGCGCCGTATGTCACGCTGATAAAGTCCGGGTGCAGCCCCTGGAGCTGATCCAGCGTGTCGTAAATGGTGTTGATGGAGCTGGTGCGCTTTGGGGGGAACACCTCAAAAGAGAACACCGTTTGCTTTTTCTCAAAAAGGGCGGCAATGGACATGAATGTTCAATCCTTTCCAGCCGGCGGGATACGCCGGATAAAATGCGGTTAAGCCAAAATAAACCGGAATCGTAGTATAACAATTCAACTGCCGTGAAAAAGGATGGTGAAAAGAGTCGTCGAAAGTTTTCGACGAACCGGAGAGGGCATCGTTCATCCAGGTAGAAGATCGCTTTTTTATGATACCATGAAACCGCCTGAAAACGCAATCCTTTGTCAATACGGCGCAAGGATTGGACAAACGCCGGGATATCGCCGAACCGTTTATGGGTGGGAAGCTGTTACAAAAACGGCAGATAAAGAAAAACGAAGGCCCTACAAAAGCAGAGCCTTCGTTTTAGCTGCGAGCTTTACTTCACGTCGCGGCGGCAGAAGCTGTCCCGCGCAATCCAAAGGAAGCAAACGGTGTAGATCAGCAGCACCGCTACCGAGAAGCCGAGCGTCATAGAGCCGTCCACCGTCATTCCCACGGAGGTGCCCATGATCGCACTGATGGTTCCCGAAGCGGAAGGAAGGTAAGTCCCCAAGGAGGTGTTGGCGAAGAACAGGAACTTGATCCCGGGAATCACGCCGCCGCCATACATGGTGTATGCGCTGATGAGCGCTATGATAATCTCGCTGCCGAACATCAGTAACAGGGAAACCGCGATGGCGACTGCGCTCTTCCGGGTTACGGCGGAGAGCATCAGGGCCAAGGCGCCGTAGGCAAGCACCGGTAGCATCATCAGCAGCATTTTCATCACGATATACAGCAGATAGGGGAAGTGGACCACCTGGCCGAACAGGGTCATCACTTGCATCTGCCCGATCCCTTTAAAGCCGGTGAACAGCCCGCTGATCAGGAAAGACAGGACGAACACCGCCGCCACCGTAATCAGGGTGATCTCCAGCAGGATGACCGCTTTGGCCCAAAAGATTTTCTTCCGCCGGTGGGGGGTGATGAGCAGCAGCTTTACCGTCCCGGTGCTGAATTCGGTAGAGATAATGCCGCCTGCAAAAACGATCAGCAGCAGGGTGACCAGTTCCATCGACGAAACGGTGCTTTCCAGCAGGCCGAGGAAGGAGGTGCTGGAAACCGGCTCCGCGTTGGTCGCCAGCCGCTGGATCGAGACCTCGTTGGCCTGTTCCAGCTGGGTACGCTGGTTTTTGGTCAGGAGCGCGCCGTTGCTCTCTCCCCGGATCAGGGCCAGCTTGTTGTTATAGATGGATTGGATTTCCCGGTACCGCCAGTCCAGCGTCTCTTCGCTGCCGTACCAGCTGCCGGAACTGGGTGGTACGTTGTAGGTCAGGTAGAGGTTGTACATCTCGATCTTTACCTGTTTCTCGTCCTCGCCTATCAGGCCTATCGGGTCGTCCGAAGAATTCAGATCGTCGATCTGCTTCTGTACATAGGCGCGCCAGTCGTTGTTGTCTATCATGGTTTTGAGGGCTTCCATTTCCGCACGGGTTTCCTCATCCGGGGAGGCGGTTCCTTCCCCGCCGTTTTCCGGATTTTCGTCTGTGAGACCGTACTTTGTCCGGAAGTAGGAATCGGCTGCCGACGCCCGCCAATCGGACGGGGAGATTTCCTTGTCAATAAGATAGGTATAATAGTCTACCTGGCACGCCGCATCGAGATCGTCCGGGTTTTCCTTGAGACTCATGGCGGCGTATTCCAGATTGCTTTCGTAATTCCGCTTCCAATCGTACTCATAGCTGCTGCCCAGCAGCAGATGGGAAAAGACCAGCCCCACCAGCGTCAACGCGACGATAATGCCGGTCAGTATCCAGGTAGAGGGCTTTTTATAGAGCTTGAGCCGCTCGTTCCGAATCAGATTACCCAATGACGTTCCCTCCTCCCGTGATTTCCATAAAGCTCTGTTCCAGGGACGACCCGACCGCCGACAAACCGTAAATGGCGACGCCGTTTTCCATGAGCCGCCGGTTGACCGTGGGGATCTCGTCCTCGCTGATCCGCAGGTCGATATGGTCCGGCGCGGCGTCGACGATCCGGTCGGCGATGTGTTCCCGCAGATACTCGACCGCCGCGTCCATCGGCCGCACCGTATAGCGGTAAACGCCGGAGCCGCTTTGCTGCATCAGGTTGTCCACCGAGCTGACCTGTAGGATCTGGCCGGCGTTGATGATGCACACCGTATCGCAGATCTGCTGCATTTCCTGCAGGATATGGCTCGACACCAGGACCGACAGGCCGGTGTTGTGCGCCAGGTTTTTCAGCAGGTCCCGCACTTCCTTGATCCCGGCGGGGTCGAGCCCGTTGGTCGGTTCGTCCAGGATTAAGATTTTTGGGTTGTGGAGCAGGGCTTGCGCAATCCCGAGCCGCTGTTTCATGCCCAAAGAATAGGTTTTAAATTTTTCTTTGATCCGCATCTGCATGCCGACCAGCTCGACCACCTCGTCGATGCGTTTGCGGTCGGCCCCGCAGGCCCGCGCCTGCAGAAGAAGGTTGTCGTATCCCGAGAGATATGCATACATGTCCGGGTTTTCCACGATGCCGCTGACGTTCCGCATCGCCTGGGGAAACTCCTTTTCAATGTCGTGCCCCGCCACCGTGATGCTGCCGCTGTCCATCGACAGCAGGCCCAGAATCATCTTGATCGTGGTGGTTTTGCCTGCGCCGTTCGGGCCGAGGAAGCCGAAAACCTCGCCTTCCTTCACCGAAAACGACAAATCGGGGATGATCACCCGCTTGCCGAAGGATTTGTGTACGTTTTTTAACACCAAAACATCGCTCATGCTTCCACCACCCCTCAATAGTTCCTGTAAGCGTTCATTGACAACAAGTTCGTGCGGTAGATTTTCCAGGTGCCGTCGACCTTTTTGCAGACAAGTTGCAGGTCCATATATTCGTCCATATAATCGTCTACCATTTCTTCCAGCTTCTGATCCCAATATTTTCCCTGGCTTTTTTCGTACCGGCAGTAAACGGAAACCGTAGCGACATCTTGGTCAATCTGGCATTTTACGCTGTTGTCTTTTTTCTCCCCCCGTGTTTCGATCAGCCGCATGCCGTTTACCTGCAGGTCAATGATGTCATCAATGCTGGCGGCCGTGGATTCCAGGTTGGCGCCGTCCTCTACGAACAGGGGCTTAAGCTCCACCCGGATATCCGCCTTTTTCTTTTCCAAAGCGGCGGGATCCTGAAGCGCGGCAATTTCCTCTTCGCTGAGCATGCTGTTGGTTTCCACCAAAGTCCGCACGTCGTTTGCGAGAGTGCGGACCGCCTGCTTGTCGGGCAGCAGCATGAGCTGCGTCACCAGGACGTAGACGGCGACGATCGCCAGCAACGCCATGGAAACGACAAAGCCGCGGTTCACTCTTCGCCAGAATGGCTTTTTCTTCATGGGCACATCTCCTCTTCGCAATGATTATCGGACACCGTCCTATGTATTATAGCACGGTTAAAACGAAAAGAAAGAGGAATACGCATTCTTTTCCTTTTTCTTCTTTATATTTTCGACGTATCTTCAAAAAATCTTAAAAATAAAGGGATACCTTGAAAAGGCCGGGCATTCCTGATAAAATTTAAATTACGGATGGATTTTACATTGGGAGGAATTGACGATGCGATCTAACAGCACCGCGCGGGTTATTACAATCCTGGATTATATCGGTATTCTCTGCCTGCTGGGGCTATTTATTGAAAAGGATAACGAAGATGTGCGATTTCACACCAATCAGGGGATGATTCTTTTCCTTTTCGAAATTGTTGCGGGCGTTCTCAATGTGATTTTGCGTTTTGTTCCCTTTGTGGGGCGGTTGCTTGGCGGCCTGCTCGGCTTGCTTTGCCTAGTGCTTATGATCCTTGGCATCGTGAACGCCGTGAATGGGCAGCGCAAACCGCTGCCGTTGATCGGTTCGCTGGTTACTTTTATTAAGTAAACTCTTTGCGGAAAACTGGAAGGATGGCGGCCAGTTTATAGCAAAACGGCAGATAACAAAATCTGTATGACGAGGTTTTGGAAAATTACCAGTGGATTCTCGATCCGTTTTGTGCTATACTAAATAAACCGCCGTATTCCGGCAGCTTATCCCATGGGGGCGTAAAGGTTTCGACGGGGATTGTGAGCCTTGGCCAGCGAGTAGCGGGGCAGGACCGCTGAAATACCTGCAACTTTATAAATTAAACAACAACAACTCTGTTGCTGTCGCGGCCTAATTAGGCCGCCGTCTTTGCCCATTATACCGCGGATGGGATAAAGGCGTCGATTAGCGGTGAACGTGAACGGGGGAAGGCCGCGTCCCCCGTCATGACCGATGCGGCTACCGTAGCAGGAAGCCTGCCGTCCGGCGTCCTGTGAGGGGAATCCCAAATGAGCGGCTGCACTCGGAGAAAGCCTTGGTAAGTGATTTTCGGACAGGGGTTCGACTCCCCTCGCCTCCACCATAACGCGCAAAGACGAACTCTTTATATTGTGAAGAACGTCTTTGCATTTGAAGAAGAGATAGTATCCAAACCTTAAACGGCTTGGGTACTATCTCTCAATCTATCGAAAAAGTAGCAGCCAAATAGCAAAATGCACAAACAAAGATCGTTTATGCGGCGTGTTACGCCGCATCGTGGAACCCTCGGTGAAGGTTCCTCGCCCTCCTGCCCTTCGCCCCACCGCCTTTTGAAAAAGGCGGGCCAAAACTTTTGAACCGCCCCAGATTGTGCGGACAGTACAAAAAAGAGCCCTGGTGGAAAGGTCAAGAAAAAACGGACAGAAAGAAAAGAGCGATTAAAGAGATTGAGATTCAAATTGAGTTGGGCTTAACCAGCCAAGCGCAGAATGGATGCGTTTAGTATTGTAGTAGAGTTCAATGTATTTGAAGATATCCATGCGGGCTTGTTCGGGATTGTCGTAGTGGGCGTCCTGAACAAGCTCTCTTTTTAGGGTACGGTAAAAGGATTCCATAATGGCGTTGTCATATGGATTGCCCTTTCGGCTCATACTTAAGCGAAAGCCATATCGGATACACATAGCCTGAAAACGTTGGGCTGTATATTGGCAGCCACGGTCTGTATGAATGATCAGTCCCTCGGGCGGATGTTCCCGTCCAATGGCTTGATTGAGAGCCGACAGGACAAGGGTATCGCGGATTCTGGTATCCATTGCCCAGCCGGTAACCTTTCGGGAAAAGATGTCGATGAACACAGCTAGATATAGCCAGCCACGCTTTGTCGGTATGTAGGTAATGTCTCCAACCCATATCTGGTTCTTTGCCGATGTCTTAAACACTTGATTCAGGATGTTTTCTTTCTCATCATAAGCCGTTTTGTTTGCTTGATACCGATAGAATCTCCGAGTTCCTTTCGCAATCAAACCATGTTCGCTCATTAGCTTAGAAACACGTTTGGGGTTCACATGGACATTTTGTTGTTCCAATACCTTTTGGATGCGTCTGGCTCCATACCGGCCCTGATGCTCGTGAAAGATATCCTCGATCATTTCTGTCAGCGCCTCGTTTTCAATGGCGCGGTTGCTTTTTCTGCGCTTGAGATAATCATAGAATCCAGAACGTGAGATTCGCAAGATTTTACAGGCCTTCTGAATGTTGTATTCTTTCTGATGTTCTTTCAGAAACTGGAATCTCACACATTCTTTTGCTTCAAGAAGGCCTGGAGCTTTTTTAATAGATCGTTCTCCATTTCCAATTCTTTGACCCGTTTTTGCAGCTTTTTTACTTCATATGTAGAATTGAAAAGTGCGTTCCCATGCCCTGGGAACGCACTTTCTCCATATTCGTCATACTCGTTGATCCAGCGACGCAGACTGCAACCACTGATCCCTAATTCAGTAGCTGTTTGCGTGACGGATTTGTCTGATTCTTGCGCCAGTTTTACCGCTGCCATCTTGAATTGCTTGTCGTATACCGCTCGTTTCATAATCTGGACCGCCTTTCTTTTGCTCTTTTCTTTCTGTCCAGTTTATTATACACCCTCCAAACAGCCCCAGTTTGTACTGTCCGCACAATTTGGAGCGGTTCAACCTTTTGTGCAGCATTTTTAATAACTAA
>CAMMRL010000020.1 GCA_946499275.1 uncultured Clostridia bacterium
GAATAGCAGCTTGGTGTTCGGGCGGAACGCGGCGTTCAGGGTCTCTTCGTCTGCATCCGGCTCCACAAAGGTGACGTCGATCCCCATTTCCCGCAGCGTTTTATTGAATAGGTTGAAGGTGCCGCCGTAGATCGCCACGGCGCTGACAATATGGTCGCCGCTGTGGGCGATGTTCAGCACCGAAACCAGGGACGCCGCCTGGCCGGCGGAGGTCAGCATCGCGCCGACGCCGCCTTCCAGCGCGGCGATTTTCGCCTCCACCGCGTTGGTGGTCGGGTTGGAAAGGCGGGTGTAGAAATCCCCGCCGATTTTGAGGTCGAACAGGTCGCCGAGAGTCTGGGCGCTGTCGTACCGGAAGGTGGTGCTCTGTACGATCGGGAGTACGCGGGGCTCGCCGCTTTTCGGCTTCCAGCCTTCCTGGATGCATTTAGTGTCAATATGCCAGTCCATGTTATTACCTCCTGTTTCCCGGCCGGTTCCGGCGGCCGGCGTATTCTGTCTGTTGTCAACCGATATGATCCTTGCCGCCCATGTACATCCGCAGCGGTTCCGGGATGCGCACGGTGCCGTCCGCCTGCAGGTTGTTTTCCAGGAAAGCGATCAGCATGCGGGGAGGGGCGACCACAGTATTGTTGAGGGTGTGTGGGAACCAAGTGCCCTTTTCGCCCCGCACACGAATCCCCAGGCGGCGGGCTTGCGCATCCCCCAGGTTGGAGCAGCTTCCCACTTCAAAATACTTCTTCTGGCGGGGAGACCAAGCTTCCACGTCGATGCTTTTGACCTTGAGGTCGGCTAGGTCGCCAGAGCAGCACTCCAGCGTGCGCACCGGGATATCCAGCGAGCGGAAGAAATCCACCGTATTGGTGTACAGCTTTTTGAACCAGTCCATGCTCTCTTCCGGGCGGCAGACCACGATCATTTCCTGCTTTTCAAACTGGTGGATGCGGTAAACGCCCCGTTCCTCAATCCCATGGGCGCCCACCTCCTTGCGGAAGCAGGGAGAATAGCTGGTCAGGGTCTGGGGCAGGTCGTCCTCGTCCAGAACGGTGTCAATAAATTTGCCGATCATGGAATGTTCGCTGGTGCCGATGAGGTAGAGGTCCTCTCCCTCGATTTTATACATCATGCCTTCCATTTCGGCAAAGCTCATCACCCCGGTGACCACATCGCTGCGGATCATGAACGGGGGAATGTAATAGGTGAAGCCGCGGTCGATCATGAAATCCCGCGCATAGGAAAGGATCGCGCTGTGCAGGCGGGCGATATCCCCCTTGAGGTAGTAGAATCCGTTGCCGCTGGTTTTCCGGGCGCTGTCCAGATCGATGCCGTCCATCCGTTCCATAATCTCCACGTGATAGGGCACCTCGAAATCCGGCACGGCTGGTTCGCCGAAGCGTTCTACTTCGACGTTTTCGCTGTCGTCTTTCCCGATGGGGACGGAGGGGTCGATGATATTCGGGATCACCAGCATCCGTTCCCGGATTTTGGCGCTCAGTTCCGTCTCTTTTTGTTCCAGATCGGCCAGTTCCTGCGCAATGGCGGCGACTTCCTGCTTCTTGCGCTCGGCTTCTTCCTTCATGCCGCGGCCCATCAGCCCGCCGATTTCCTTGCTCGCGACCTTGCGTTTGTTACGCAGCGCATCGCCTTGCGCCTTGGCTTCTCGGAATTGGCGGTCGAATTCCACCACCTCGTCCACCAGCGGAAGCTTTTCATCCTGGAATTTTTTGCGGATGTTTTCCTTTACCAGTTCTGGGTCGGTCCGCAGCAGATGCATGTCCAACATGGTTTTTCATCCTCCTGTCAGTGATCGTCATAGGAAAAAGCAAGCGAAGGGAGGAAAGAAAAAACGCGAAATCCCCATCCCGGTTATGGGACGGAAGATTCCGCGTTGCCACCCAAATTACCGGCAGACGCCGTTTCCAGCAGGATCCGGCGCGCCGATCGCTTTCCGGCGCGATAAAGGGCGCCGCCCTTCCGGCTTGTCGCCGGCAGCTCGGAAAGCGGAAGCAGGCCGCGCAAACCGCCGGTTCGCACCAACCACCGGCTCTCTGGAAATCCGCATCGGCCCTGTTCTTTCCTTTGGGCGAGTCCCGCGTGGATTATGCGAAATCCGCCCGCGCGCTTTTTGCTTTTTCAAAATTCTTTCCCATTGTACCCTATTTTCCCTTCTTTTTCAAGGGAAAATTACACGGGGGAGCCGTTGGACGTTTATGCATTCAGCAGGTAAAAGCCCAGATTGAGATAAGCGGCGAAAAGGATCCATAACAGATACGGAACCATGAGATAAAAAGCGGGCTTGCTGATGTAACGGAAGCCGGACATGGTCAGTGTGACCAGCGCGATCAGCAAAAGCAGCCAGAAGAAGGCGAATAGGCGCCAGCCTAGACGGAAAAAGAAGAAGGGCCAGAGCATGTTGACCACAAGCTGGAGCAGGAACATCCGCAGCACCCGGCCGCCGTCCACATCGTTTTCATTCCATACCAGGTAGGCGGCGAAACCCATCATCAGGTACAAAGCTGTCCACACAATGGGGAAAACGATCGCAGGAGGAGTGAGTGGTGGTTTGATGAGATTATCAAACCCGTTGATACCTCCCAGCAAGCCGCCAACAATCCCGGCGGCCAGGGTGAGGGCTTCAAAAAATAGAAAGGCGCGTAGGTTAAACGGATTGCGGGATTTTCCCCGGGATGACAAGAAGGAAAACATCGACAAAACCTCTTTTCTCCGCCGACGTTGTTGTGTGACCGACGGTTCTTAATGATAAGTATGCCCGTCGTTGGAGAAATATAATTGTTTTTTGCCACTTTCCAGAATACGCCCCACCGCCGACAGCTGTGTAACCGGCGGTAAAAACGCGGCACGAAAAACCGTCTCCCCGGAGGAAGCCGGGGAGACGGTTGGATAAAGGGGAGCGTAAGAGGATTACAAGTTTTCGTTTTTCAGCGCGTCCACAATATTTTCCTTGCGGACTTTGGCCATGGCGTACATCATGGTGATGAACACGATCAGGAACACGCCGAGTACGCACAGAAGGGTTTGCAGCCAGGGGATCCGGAAACCGAGGGAGATCCCCAGATCCATGGACTGTTGAATCCAGAAGGCGAATAGCAGTGAAATCGGCAGGCCGTACAGCAAGGCTTTCAGCCCATAGAACAGGCACTCGAAATTGATCATCCGGTTGAAACCGCCGCCCGTCATCCCCACCGACTTGAGCATCGCGAACTCGCGGCGGCGGAGGTTGACATTGGTGGATATGGTGTTGAACACATTGGCCACCGTAATCAGGGTGATCAAAGTAATAAAGCCGTAGCTGAAAACGTTGATTACCAGGATCAGGTTGCGGTTCATCTGGACCACTTCCTGCAGGTTATAAATAGACAGACTGGTGTAGCCCAAATCCTGCAGCTGGGTCCGGATCGCGGTTTCCGCTTTTGCGGCGTCGCCGGCCACGATGGACAGGGTATCGGCCCCGCGGCTGTTCTTTGGGAATTTCCCGAACAGCGCGTCAAACGCGTCCTCCGGCAGGATAATGGAAAAAGTGCCGGGGTCGGAGAGGTAATAATCCACGCCAATGGGGGAATCGTCGGCAATGACGGCAAGGCGCAGTTCCGCGTCCCCGACTTCACCGGGCTGGAGGTCGGTGGATTTCCCCTCGTAGTAGGAGTAATCGTGCAGGGTGACGGTTCCCTCCGGCAGGGCGTTGAAAAGGCTGCCGGTCGCCAGATGGCCGCTACGGTCGAAATACACCTGCTGGTCCAGCACAATCCCGCGGGGGGAGGAGGGATCGGCGTAGTCTTTTTCGTCCAGGCCGAGCTTTTGTAGGTACGCGCGGTATGCTTCTTCGCTGATGCCGAAGGCGCGGTAGGTCAGCCTGGCGGTTCCGTCCTCGCTTAGCTGGATGGAGGAATTTTCGTCTTTGAGATAGCTTTCCTTTATGCAGTCTGCCGGGAGGAAGACTATGCCGCTGGCGTTTTTGACCAGCGCCCAATCGTCGACTTCCTCCACCCCGGCGATGGCGTTGATCACACCCTGCCGGTCTTCCTGCCGGATGCTGTCCATACCCAATGCCAGGTCGTAATTGCTGACCGCATAGGCGCTGTTCACCCCTTCGTTCATGTAGCTGGTAAAGGTGGAAGCGGACAGGAACAGCACAATGCTAATTACTAGGGAAAAGACGGTGGCGCGGTAACGGCGGCGGTTCCGCTTAAAGTTTTTCATCGCGAGGTCGCCTTCAATGCCGAACAGCTTCCTTGTCAGCCGGGAGGTTTTTACCTGACGGCCCTTGATCTTGATTTCCGTCGTCATCCGGATCGCTTCGATCGGGGAGATGCGGGCGGCCCGGCGGGAAGGGATCCAGGCGGAAATCAATACGGTAACAAAACCCACCACCGCCGCGATGACGATCGCGGGAACCGAAACGGCAAAAGCGAAATGCCCATCGGCGCTCCCGTTGAAAAACGAATCCAACGCATCCCGGAGTAGGTAGAGGGTGACGCCGATACCGCCCACGCCGGCCAGAAGGCCGAGCGGTATACCGATCAGGCTGATGAAACCGGCTTCAAAGAAGACGGAGTTGCGGATCTGGCGGGAGGTGGCGCCGATGCCGGCAAGCATCCCGAACTGCTTTGAACGTTCGCTGACTGAAATAGCGAAGGCGTTGTAAATCAGGGAGACGGAGCCGACCATGATCAGCACCACGAGGATGGCGCCCATATTGTACAAAACGGCGTTAAAGCCGGCGTTTGCTCCCACGCCCATGTAGTCAAGCAGGTCGTCGTGCAGGTTGCCGACCGCGGTGCCGGCCAAGCCATTGTCGCTGATCAGGCTTTCCGCCAAACCGACCGCATCCCCCGCGTTCTTGGCGGTGAAGGGCATGGCGACGATGTCCTCCGCCGAAAGGGAGGAGGGATCCAGTGCGGAGATAGCGGTATAGCCGGGGGCGGAGTAATTTTCAAAGCCCGGCCGTTTGACGATGCCCACGACGGTGTAGGTGCGGGTTTCACGCGGCTGGAAGATTTCGGGGTATTCCTCCGGCCAGTAACCGTTGTATTGGCCGAGCTTGCCGGCGTTTGGGTCATTTTCCAGGTACCGGTCGCCGATTTCCAGCGTCAGCGTATCCCCCACGGCGACCTGGACCCCGCCGTTTTGGGATAAGTGTTCCGGCACGGCGATTTCGTTCGCGTTTTCAGGCAGCCGGCCGGACACCAGGCGGATGCCGTACAGTTCCATCGCATTGGCGTCCAGTTCGTCGATATACAGGTATGGTTTGCTGTCGTTTATGGAATCCTCGAGCGGAGCGTAGCCGACCTCGTGCGCGAGCCCGGTTTGGGATAGCTTATCGTTTCCGGCTTCCTTCTGCGCTACGGAGTAGGGAATCCCCTCCAGCACCGCGTGGTACGGGCCTTCCGAACCGACTATCCCATTGATCATGGTTTGCTGCATGCTGGAGATAAAGGTGGTGACGGCGGTAATCATTGCCACCGACAGGATCACGCCGATGATAGTGACGATGGTGCGGGTTTTGTTCTTCTTCAGGGTCTTGAGGGTGACCTTATTCACGATGTTCATACGGTCAGCACCTCGTCCTTGGCGATGCGGCCGTCTTCGATGCTGATGACCCGGTCGGCCTGCAGCGCGATATTTTCATCGTGGGTGATGACCACCAGCGTCTGGCTGTACTTTTTGTTGTACAGCTTGAGCAGGTTCATGATTTCGGCGCTGCTTTTGCTGTCCAGGTTGCCGGTCGGTTCGTCCGCCAGCACCAGGGCGGGGGAGTTGATCAGCGCCCGGCCGATCGATACCCGCTGCTGCTGGCCGCCGGAGAGTTCGTTGGGCAGGTGGCCTACCCGCTGGCTCAGCCCCAGGGTGTTCAGCAGCTCCCGCAGGTAGGCGGCGTCCACCTTCCGTCCGTCCAGCAGTAGGGGAAGGGTGATGTTTTCTTCTACGTTCAGCACCGGGATCAGGTTGTAGAATTGATAAATCAGCCCGATCTGCCGACGGCGAAACACCGCCAGCTGCGTATTGTTGAGGGAATACATATCGGTCCCCTCGACATATACCTTGCCCGAGGAGGGCTTATCTACGCCCCCCAGGATATGCAGCAGGGTGGATTTGCCCGAGCCGGATGGCCCGATAATCGCGACAAACTCGCCCTTTTGAACGGAGAAAGAAACGTCGTTCAGTGCGTGGACGGCCGTTTCCCCTTTCCCGTACACTTTGCTTAAATGTTCTACACGCAGGATTTCCATACCATTCTTCCTTTCCAGGCGGTTCCCCGCTTTGCGGGCACTTCGCCTTGTGGCAAGGGCCGCCTTCGGTTTACGATGCTAGTATAACCGCCGATGGTGACGCTCCGGTGACCGGATGAATGACAATTCCGTCACAATCACACGGGGTGAACACCGCTATCTCGGCAGTCCGGAGAAAAACGACGCGGAAATCCGATGGAAAGTTTTCACGCGGCGTGGTATACTGACAATATCCGGGGAAAAGCTTCCCTGTTTTTACACGAAATATAAAGGACGGCGCGGCCATGACTCCTCGGCAAGTGATCGACTACTGCCTGCTCAAAAAAGGGGCGTATATCGACCATCCTTTCGGCCCGGATTCCACGATATGCAAGGTAGGGAAGACGCCGGCTAGGCCCGGCCGGATTTTTGCGCAGGTATTTGTCTTGAAGGGGCAGGATACCCTCACCCTCAACTGTGAGCGGATGGCGGGGGAACTGTACCGTCGTCTATATCCCGGCGTGATTGTGCGGGGATACCACTGCCCGCCGGTGCAGCAGCCGTATTTCAATACCTTTCCCCTTGACGGCGGCGTGCCGGATGAACTTATCCGGGAAATGATCGACCACAGTTATGAAACGGTCGTCGGCAAGCTGCCGAAAGCCCTGCAAAGGGAGCTGGGGATAGAACGGGTTCTCTCTTCTAAGGCGTAACCTCACGGCGTGGAAAAGGAGGAAACCGGATGGATGAACAAACGATAAAGCGGCTTTTTGACGAAACGGGCCTGTCCGTCGAAACGCTGCGTCACGGCGCGTGCTGCCTGATTATTGATGGAACCTCCTATGCGGTGTGCATCCGGGGGAACGCGCTGTTTCTGAGGGAAAACACGGAAAAACGCCCGCGTCGGAAATACCGCTTCTCCCTGTCGCTTTTGGAAAGCGAGAGTAAGAATTAAAAACGGAATTGGATAAAATAGAAAAGGGTCCCGCTGCGTCTATTCAACGCGGCGGGCCCCGTTTTTCCCGGCGAGCGGACCGCCATCCGTTTTTTCTCCAGGCCCGGACTAGATGACGGTCTTATATATCCGGATGCGGAATTCCGTCCCTCGCCCCGGCTCGCTTAAAGCGCTGATTTCCCCATGTTGCTGGGAAAGAATGCTTTTCGCCATCGCCAAGCCGATGCCCACGCTGTCCTCGCTGGCGTTCTTTCCCCGGTAGAAACGGGTGAAAATATGGGGAAGGTCGGCTTTATCGATGCCCTCTCCCGTATCGGCTATACGGATTTCGGCGTAGATGGGATTGTCGCTCCACTCCGCACGGACTTCGCCTCCGGCAGGAGTATGTTCCATGCAGTTTTTCATCACATTCAGCAGTGCTTCCGCCGTCCAGGCCAGATCGCCCGGAAAAGCGGCGTCCTCCGGGCCGTTCAATAGCAGGGCTTGCCCTTTGAGTTCCATGGGGATCCGCAGCGGGGCGGCCGCCTTTTCCACCGCATCCCGCAGGCGCACTGGCTCCCGCTTCATGACTACTGTCCCCACGTCCAGCTTGGACAGCTTGAGCAGGGAGGATACCAGCCACTGGATCCGTTCAAGCTGGGCGAGCAGCCGGGCGGTGAATTCCTCCCTTTTATCGGTTGGGAGGTCTTCATCCCGCAGTAGGTCGGCCATCATCATCATGGAGGTAAGCGGCGTTTTGAGCTGATGGGAAATATCCGACATCGCGTCCGCAAGCTGCACCTTCTCCCGCCGCAGCTTTTCGTTGTATTCCGCCAGCCGGCTGGTCACTTTGTAGATTTCATTTTTCAGGATGCTGAGTTCTCCTTCGGCGTTGTCCCGCACGTCCAGGTCGTATTCCCCGGCGTTGATCCGGGTGAGGTAATCGGCCAGCCGCCCGATCTGCCGGTATTTCCAGTATTCGAAAAGGAAAGCGGCGGCGCTGACCGCTAGGCCGGACAAAAAGGCGGCCAAAGCCGCGCCCGCCCCGCCAAATATCCCGCCGAACAGGGCCGCGGCGGCGCAGAGCACCAGCAGTATGCCGGTATAAATTCGGATTTCCAGATTGCGTAGAAACAAAAGCACGGCGATACTCTTCCTTTCCCGGCCGCCGGGTCCATACGGCGGCACGCTGTTTGGCCGCGGTCAGCGGAGGTTCCCGTCGATCCGGTAGCCCATTCCGCGGATGGTTTTGATGATCCGGGGATCCTGCGGGTCGTCCTCAATTTTTTCCCGTAGCCGTTTGATGTATACCGTCAGGGTGTTGTCGTTCACAAAGTCGCCCGACACGTCCCAGATGCTTTCCAGAAGCTGCGATCGGGAGAGAACCCGTCCTTCGTTGTTTACCAGCGTCATTAGCAGGCGGTACTCCAGCGCAGTGAGGAAAACGTCCTGCCCGTTTTTGGCCACCCTCCCCTGCGAAGGGAAGATTTGTACGTTCCCGTATTCGATAGCGCCGCCGTTTCCGCCGCTTCCCCCGGCGGCTTTGCCCACTCGGCGAAGCACGGTGCGGATGCGGGAAAGCAGTTCCCGGATGCGGAAAGGCTTGACGATGTAATCGTCCGCCCCCATATCGAGCCCCATCACCACGTTGACCTCATCGTCCCGCGCAGTGAGGAAGATCACCGGTGTGTCCCCCTGCCGCTTGATCTGACGGCAGATATCGTACCCGCTGCCGTCCGGCAGGGTCAGGTCGAGCAGGGCGAGGTCGAACGGCTCCCGCTCCAGCGCGGCGAGCGCGTCCCGCACCGTGCTGCAGAGCACGGGGGTATAACCGTCCTGAGAAAGGGAATATTCCAGCCCCAAACCGATGGCGCCGTCGTCCTCCACCAGCAAAATGCGCTGCCCATTCGGTTCCATGGCAAAGCCTCCTATGGATAAATTGATAACCATTCCTATTATACCGGATTTTTCGCTTTTTGGCAAAACGATTCCGCATGTCCATCGTTTTTCCGTGCGGTTTCGTATACACAACCGGCTCGCAGGAAACCGTTTTTTGAAAACGGAGAGAATATCGGAAAGGTAAAGGAGAGGGAGACATAGAACCACGCTGCCGGCACATATACTGAAACATACGAACCGGCTAAAAGGGCGGTGTTTTTCGATCCCCTTTTGGCCGGTAAACACCCGCGCATGATGGAGGGGGAACGCATATGCTCGCGGCGTTGTGTATAACGGAACCGGGACGGCGCTGGCTCAGCCGAAGGCGACGGCCGCCTGAGGTGCGCGCCGAAGTGGTAACGGCGGGAAGCGGCCGATTTGTCCAGATTACCGCGGAAATCGGCCGGGACGGAGAGCCGGATTGGGCGGCGGTCCGCCGCGCCGCGGGCAGGGAAGCAGGGAGACTTCTCCTCCCCGCGGGGGTGCTGCCGCCTGCGGAGTCGCGGATCACGCCGTTTGCGGGCCGCGCCCTCAGCCGCCGGATGATGGAGAATGCCGGCCTGGCCCTTTTGCAGGCGGTGGGGATGCATCCCCGGCTGGTACAGATTGGTGTGTATGATCCGCAAGCTGTCTATCCCGATTTGTCTCTGCGTTTTCTTCCTTATGCGGCGGACGTGCGGGTGGCGACCGCCCGGCCCGAACGGTACGCCCAGCAGCGGTATGTTGCGATGACGGAATTCGGCGCGGCCCTGGCTGTGACGGATATCCGTTCGGCAGATCCCTCCGTCATGGACGGCAGCCTGCTGCTTTTCGCGCCGGACGGCCCGCCGGAAGGCTTTGGTAGACCGCTTCAAGCGAAAGGGTTGCTGCTGTCCGCCCTTCCCTGTGACAAGGCGCTACGGTATGGGGAATCGGCTTCATCGGGGAGGATGGGGATGGTGGTCGGGTACCGCCCCCGCGTCCCCGCCGCGCTGGCGGCGGCCTGCCCGCCCGGCTGCCGGATCGAGGATTTTATGGCCGGGCTGTATGAGCTGAGCGGGGTGAAGGAACTCGCGGACGCGCCACCCGAATTCCTGCGGATCGGGGGCCGGCTTCTCGCGCTCAAAGACGCAGCCTGGCGGTTGGCGGGTCTTGACATCGGCATATCGGTTTAGTATAATAACCCGTATGACAATTTGGACGTTCCAAAAGAAGGAACGCTCTGAAAGACTGGCCGGCGGGCCGTGCATTTCCTCAAGGGATATGGAACGCGGAAAGGACAGGATTGTAACGATGAACAATAAACAAACCGTTATCACCGACGAAGGGCTCAAGCGCCTGGAAAGCGAGTTGGAAGAGCTCAAATCGGTAAAACGCAAAGAGATCGCCGAGAAAATCAAGGTGGCGCTCTCCTTCGGCGACCTGTCGGAAAACAGCGAATACGACGAAGCAAAAAACGAGCAGGCGATCATTGAAGGACGTATCGCCGAAATTGAGAACCAGCTCAAAAACGTCCGCGTCCTGGACGAAAGCGAACTCAATACCCAGATGATTCATATCGGCTCCCGCGTCCGGGTGCAGGATATGAGCACAAACGACGAGGAAACCTACCAGATCGTCGGCTCCACCGAAGCGGACCCGCTGGGCGGCCGCATTTCGGACGAATCGCCGGTGGGCCGTGCGCTCCTCTCCCACGCTCCGGGCGATGTGGTGGAAGTGGAAACGCCGGCCGGTGTGGTGAATTATAAAATTCTGGAGATTTTGAAGTAAAGCGGAATTTGCCGGCTCTGCCGGATGGGCGGGCGCGGCGACAAGGTGTCGCCCGCCCGCTTTTGTCAAAAGAAAAGGAAGGCTGGGGCCGAAAGCCGGCTCTGTCCAAGGAAAGGAACGGTATTGTGGAGGAAAAGAACCATGGGGCGAATCCGTCCCCGGAAATCACCGAACAGGAGCTGACCGAGCTGCTCCAGATCCGGAGGGACAAGCTGACCGCGCTGCGGGAGACGGGGAAGGACCCGTTTACCATTACCAAATATGAAGTCACCGCCCATAATGCGGATATCCGCGGGCGTTTTGAGGAAATGGAAGGGCAGACGGTCCGTATCGCAGGCCGGATGATGAGCCGCCGCATTATGGGCAAAGCGAGTTTTATGGACCTGCAGGACGACAGCGACCGGCTGCAGGTTTACGTCCGCCGGGACGACGTGGGCACGGATGAGTATATGGATTTCAAAAAGTGGGATATCGGCGATATCCTCGGGATAGAAGGCTTTGTTTTCCGCACCCAGAAGGGGGAAATCTCGGTACACGCCCAGGAAATCGTGCTGTTGTCCAAATCCCTGCTCCCTCTGCCGGAGAAGTTCCACGGCCTGAAGGATACTGACGCGCGGTACCGCCAGCGGTATCTGGATCTGATCGTCAATCCCGAGGTAAAGGATACCTTCGTTAAGCGCAGCCGCATCCTGCGAGAAATCCGCGCCTTCCTGGACGGCCGCGGCTTCCTGGAGGTGGACACCCCTATCCTGCTGCCGCTGGAAATCGGTGCGGCGGCCCGCCCATTTGTAACCCATCACAACACCCTGGACATGGATATGTATCTGCGGATCGAAACCGAGCTGGCGCTCAAGCGGCTGATTGTCGGCGGCTTCGACCGGGTGTATGAAGTCGGACGCATCTTCCGAAACGAAGGGATGGACACCCGCCACAATCCGGAATTCACCACCGTCGAACTGTACCAGGCGTATACCGATTATATGGGCATGATGGACCTGGTGGAGGATCTGTACAAGCATCTGGCCGCTTCGGTTTGCGGCAGTATGACGGTAACCTGGAAGGGACAGGCCATCGATATGGGGCACTGGGAACGGTTGACGATGGTGGAAGCGGTGAAAAAGTACGCCGGCGTGGATTATGCCGACTGGGAAACCGACGAGCAGGCGCGTGCCGCGGCAAAAGAAAAGAACGTCGAGGTGCCGGACGACGCGACCAAGGGTACGGTGCTGGTGGAGTTCTTCGACGCGTATGTCGAGGACAAGCTGATCCAGCCCACCTTCATCTATGATTATCCGGTGGAGAACAGCCCGCTCGCCAAGCGGAAGCCGGAAGACCCGGCCTTTACCGAGCGGTTTGAATATTTTATCAACGCCATGGAATTCGGCAACGCGTTCAGCGAGCTGAACGACCCGATCGACCAAAAAGAACGGTTCGAAAAGCAGGTAGCCGCCCGCAAAGCCATCAATCCGGCGGATACCTGCCAGGTGGATTACGATTACGTGACCGCGCTGGAATACGGCCTGGCGCCGACCGGCGGGCTGGGCTTCGGCCTGGATCGTCTGGTCATGCTGCTCACCGATTCGGCCAGTATCCGGGACGTTTTGCTCTTCCCCACAATGAAGCCACTGGGAAAGTAAAGAGGCTAAAAACCGCATAAAATCAAGGACTTTAGGGTTTTGTGCAGGGTAAAAATACGTCAATTTACGCCAGCTTTACGCCAATTTGTGCAGTGGTCTATACACAAAAGGGTTGCTCTTAGTTCAAGAACCGTGTCTTGCATATAAAGTAAGACACGGTTTTTTGATACATATTTTTACGGCGTAGAGAATGGTGTCTATCCTTTGTTTGAGAAGGTCAATTTACGCGGCCCCGCATTAAAAAATGCGGGGCCTTTTTTATTTGGAGGTGTTTTATGTCAGAATATCAGTTAGAAATTAAACAGGTCGTGGATTATCCACGATGCCGCATCTACCGGAAATTTATGCAGGCCCTTATAGAAGACCAGAGCATTCGCCTTGGAGGCAGCTCCGGTCTTTTTTATTACATCGTCCTTTGCAGCTATGCAAATTTCCGCACGTCATACAAACGCATAGACGGTATCAGCTATACCATATATCCCGGCGAGTGGCTGTGCCGGATAAGCGAACTTACAGGGTGGTTTCGTACCCGGTTTCAGCATCAGGCTATGTCCATTCTTCAGGTTTTACAGGAACGCCACCTGATTACCTATTCTCTTCTCGGCCGCGGGAAGCTGGTAAAATTCAAAATCCTGGGCTGGCAGAAGCATAACCGCGTGTTGGATTATAACGCACCCTGCGCCAAAGATACCAGTTTTTTCTTCCTGCCGGTGTCTATCGCCAACGAACTTCTCAGCCAGGGCCGCTGCTCGGAGATGGACGTATTGCTGGATTTGTGGATCAACACGGTGTATAACGATGAACAGGTACAGGGATCGGATGCCGGCCCAGTGGTGTATCTGCGCAACGGTACGGGCAGCCCTCTGCTCGGTTATACCGAACTTGCACAGCGCTGGGGCGTATCAAAAGCAACGGTTGGACGGTATCTTGGAAAACTTCGCAGCCAAGAATATATCTCTGTTTTAACCTTCCCTGGGGCGTATGGGAGCGTTATTTGCCCAAACAATTACCTGTCCACTATGTTTGAGGTGTCGGACGTAATGGTAGATAAGGACGAAATTGCCATGTTGCTGCACATCGGTTTGACATTACCAGAAGATAAACGAGAGGAAGAGGAATATGGTTCCGTCAGCGTTTCAGAAAATGAGCGTAGCGTCTCAAATCCGTATATTGCATATATTCTTCAAAAAGTCGAGGAAGTCCTTGCCGTACAAGGCTTTCCGTGTTTTTTCTGCCCAAAGATTCAGTATAAGTTATTACCATTATCTCCCGATTGCGAAGGAGAAGTATTTCATATTTCTGGTGATGTAGTGGAGTTCAAAGCTTTACTGGTTATTTTATGCGGGGAAAGACAGGAACTGTTTCGTTTTGAGTTAAGATTACTGCCGGAGGTGGAAAGAAGATGATAAAAGAGATGGAAAACACAGAGGCTGAGAATCCGCTGTACCATGATACATGGCTGCTTTTGAAGAAATACCGGGACGTGGTGTGGAGCCTGGAGCTTTCAGTCCAGCAGGTACGCCGCCAGTTCCAGATTGAGTTTGGCAGCAGCATTGAGGATTTTCTGGAATCTATCTACCTGGCCGGCGTGGGTTTTGCTGATACCGGTATTCAGGAGCACGCCCGGAGCATCGAACGCAGCTACAAAATGCTCAAGCTGATGGAAAACGCCGTCAACCTGTTACGGAGCAAGCACAAATTTGGTGAGACCTACTACTGGATCCTGTACTACACCTACCTTTCCCCTCAGCAGTACAAAAACACCGAGGAAGTCATTGGACAGCTTCAGCCGCATATCCAGGATATCAGCTACCGCACCTATTTCCGTAAGAAAAAAGAAGCGATTGACGCCTTTTCTTCCATTCTGTGGGGGTATTCTTCCAAGGACAGCTTAAAACTTTTGGAGCATTTTTCCCAGAGAACGAAAAAGGCAGATAATTGGCAGTACATTGGCTCGGTTTTGCGATTGAGACGTAAATCCCCCTATGTTAAAATGAGTATGCTGAAAATTGTATCGAGAGCCGGAACAGGCAGTGAGAACACCATTTTGACGAATGGTGTTTTTTTATTGCCTTCTTCCTGCTTCCGACCGGCAGGCCGTCCATTCTGTGGGCGGCTTTACTTATTTTCAAAGGAGGATTGCGCATTGAAAAACAAACCAGTTTCAACGCCGCCCAAGCCCCGCAGGCATATCAATTACAGCCGTGTCCTATACATGACGTTTCTGACGGTGTGTATGTTGGCGTGCTTTTCCCAGCAGGCTTTTGCGGCGACTACCGTGTGGCAAAAAGCGGAAGAAATCATGAAGGATGTCTATAACCAGATCCTGCTGATTTCCACGATTGCGGCGGTTGTCACGGCGTCCATCGCGCTGCTAATGATGAATTTTTCCAAGAGCGGCAAAACAGTGGACGAGGCCCGTGCCTGGCTCAAGCGGATTATTATCACGTGGGCAATTTTGAACGGTCTTGGGTTCATTGTCAGCTACATCACGCCCTTCTTTACCGGCGGCAAATGGGGCAGCCCGTAAGCACCTATAATCCAACGTCTTATGAATTCAAAAGGAAGGTGATGCCGTGGGCATATTAGACGGGATTGTGGCATGGATAGCGGAACAGGTCATGCACGGGCTGGATTTGATCAGCACGTCGGTTTTAGGCGCTCTGGGCTGCGATATGGGAACATTCTTACGGTATTTTCCAGCAGCCCAGACCATGTATAACATTTTTGTGGCGCTTGCTATCGGCCTGATCCTCTTAAACTGGGTGTGGCAGCTTTTCCGGAATTACGGCCTCGCCGCAGGGCTTGAGGCGGAAGACCCGGTGAAGCTGTCTATCCGCTAGGTACTTTTCATTTTACTGGCATATTTCTCAGACGAGATTGTAAACATCATTCTGAAAATCGGCGGGACGCCGTATCAGTGGGTCATCTCGTCCTCACTGTCGCCGCTGGATTTCGCTAACTTCAATTCGGCCATTACAGTCATTTTGGGCGTGTGTGCCAGCGGCGCGGTCGCCATTATCGCGCTCATTCTTGTGCTGATTATGGCGTGGAACTACATTAAGCTGCTGTTTGAAGCGGCCGAAAGGTATGTCCTGCTCGGCGTGCTGGTGTTTACCGCCCCGGTTGCCTTCGCGATGGGAGCGTCACAAACCACATCAGCGATTTTTAAAAGCTGGTGCCGGATGCTGGGCGGACAAATCTTCTTATTGATTATGAACGCCTGGTGCCTGCGGCTGTTTACCAGTATGGTCGGCACCTTTTTATCCAATCCACTTTCGCTTTGACCGGAGGTGATTTCAATGCGAAAAACACGAAAAATTCTGCTGGTTTTTGTGCTGGCGCTGGTTTTTACCAGCCTCTTTGCCGTTCCAGCCTTTGCGGTGACGGAGGACGAGGTACAGCAGCAGGTAAATACCATAGGCCGGGAGGGCGTTACGGGAAATATCTTTATCTGGTTTCTCTGCGCTATCGGCTTTTTGAAAGTATCCCAGAAGATCGACAGCTTTATGTCATCGCTGGGCATCAATGTGGGACATACCGGCGGCTCCATGCTGGCGGAAGCTATGATAGCTGCCAAGGGCATAGCGTCGATCAAGTCCTTCGGCGGGCACGGCGGGGGCGGCGGTTCCCGCAGCGGTGCTTCGTCCGGCGGGTCTTACGGCGGCGGATTTGCCAGCGGTGGGCTTGCCGGTGTTGTCAGCCGCAGCTTCCGGAATAGCGCGGTCAAAAACGCCACCGGCAGCAAGGAAGGCGGTCTTGGCGGCAAGGCCTTTGCTTCCTCGTTGGAAAAGGGCGGCGGTTTCGCTAACCGCGTCATCGGCACGGTAGCAACCGGCAATATCTCGACTACCGGATCCATGACCGGGGAAAAAGCCTCTGCCGCTTTGTCTTCCTATCTGGGCTATACCGCTTTGGGAGAAGATGCAGAAGACGTGCCCAACTTTTCCAATGTAGAAATCGGCGGCGGACGGATCATGGCGACTGAGACTTCTTCAGAACACCCGGAAGGAATCGCCATAGGGATGTACCACGCCGACCAGTATATGGCTCCCAGCGGGGAGTATTCCACGGTGACAGCCGCCGATGGAACGACCTGGTACAAGCAGTACGCAGCGGATACGGTAGAGCGTAAGCCCTATAAGGCGCCGGACGGCAATATCGCGTATAACGAAAGCATCGTGAAAAAGCTGCCTGATCCGCCGAAACGAAAGGATAGAATCTGATGGCGGAAGAAAAAACAACAGTTCCAATCTGGCCGCAAAGAGCGCACAGGCCGCCAACACAGTGCGCGGTGCGGTCAAGACAGGGAAAGCAATAGCCGGGGCCGCCAAAGGAGCTGCTGCCGGCGGGCCTTACGGTGCGGTAGCCGGGCTGGTATGGGGTAACCGGCACCTGATTGGGAAAATCATACTGATTACAGTGCTTATCCTGTTATTGCCGATTCTGTTTATCCTCATGCTGCCCGCCCTCATTTTCGGCGGGCTGGTGGATGCTTTTACCCCGGACGATCCGACCGTGCCTGTCTTAAACGACAGCGCCTATATCACAGAAAATATGACGGATATAACAAATTCCGTGAGTGATGTGCTGTCTGAAGCGTTGGAAGATGTTCTGGAGGAAGTTGAGGATGATTTTTCGTACTCCACCGCCGACCAGCGTGAGATTATCAATCCTCACGAGAATGCTCCGGCATATAACGCCAATGCCTTTGTCTCCCAGTTCTGCGCTTCCAAAAACAAGGATTTTGAATCCATTACTTTTGACGATATGGAATCCACCCTGCGGAATGCCAAAGGGGAGCTGTATTCCTTTACATCGAAGGAAGAAACCCGGACGCGGGTAGAAGTGACGGTAACGGTGGACGCCAGTACCGGTGATGAAACAGAGACATCTACTACCATAACGGAAACGTGGATGGTCTACACCATTGTCTACAACGGCGAGGATTATTTTGCCGACAATGTGTTCCACCTGAACGCTGAGCAAAAGGAGTTGGCGAACAACTACGCCCAAAACCTGAGCGTGTTTATAGGCGATGGAATGTTCCAGCGCCTGCCGAATGGGTACGAGGCGATTACTTCCCTTGGTGACATCAAATTCACCGATGGGGATACGGAAGTCGTTTACTATAATCAGCTGGACGAACGCTATGCCAACCAGCCCTATGGGACGGACGATATCGGCGGCTATGGCTGCGGCCCTACCGCAATGGCGATTGTCGTTTCTTCTCTTACCGATGAGACCGTTGATCCGGTAGAAATGGCAAGGTGGTCGTATGAACACGGCTACTGGGCGTCGGGCAACGGTTCCTATCATGCTTTGATACCCGCTGCCGCCAAAGCATGGGATTTACCGGTGGAGGGCTGCGGCAAAGATGAAGGCCAGAAAATCGTAGACGCCCTCAGCGACGGAAAGCTGATCGTTGCGCTGATGGACGAAGGGCATTTCACCAACTCCGGCCATTTCATTGTCCTGCGGGGCGTCCGGGATGAAAAAATCCTGGTGGCAGACCCGGCAAGCTATCAGCGAAGCGAGCAGGAATGGGATTTATCCATCATCCTCGACGAGGCCCGGGAAGGAGCGGCGGCAGGCGGCCCATTCTGGATTATCGGATAGGAGGCATTGATGAGCAAGCAAAAAGATTCTGAATTTGAAACCTATACTATCCCCCCGAATTTCATTGAGGGTTCTACCCTGTTCGGTGGGCTTTTTAAGTTACGCAACGCAATCGAGACCGGCGTCCTTGCCATAGGGGCAGGCTTGCCGGTCTTTCTGCTAAATATACCGCTGACGACGCGGATCATTATTTTGTGCCTGACAGCCCTCCCCCTTGCGCTGCTCGGGCTGTTTGGCGTATCGGGCGAATGCCTGTCGTCCTTTATCTTTGCTTTCTTCAAATGGCTGAAAAACCGGCGCGTGGTGGGTGTCGTTCCTGAAAAAGAAGCACCTGAAAAGCCGGTGAAAAAAGAGAAGCCGGTCAAGAAAGCGGCTCGTGAAGAAAAGAAGACTGAGGATAAGGAGCCGTCCATGATGGCTGAGATTATGGGGGTTATCCGGAAACGGTCAGCTAAAAAGGAAAAGCCGGTGAAAGAAGCAAAGCCTCGGGAGCAGGAACAGCGGAAAGAAAAAGCACGACCGCGGCGGCAACAGCCAGAGCCGGCGTTTTTGAATCCGGTGGCTACCTATCTTCCCATTGAAAAGATTGAAAACGGCATTATCTACACCAAAGACCATCGGTACGTCAAGGTCCTTGAAGTGGAGCCGATCAATTTCCTGCTGCGCAGCGCCAGAGAGCAGCGCAGCATCATCTATTCCTTTATCAGCTATCTTAAAATCAGCCCGGTCAAAATCCAGTTTAAGGTGCTGACAAAGCGTGCGGACATCAACAAGCATACGGAAATTGTGCGCAGGGAGATGGAACGGGAGACAGACCCCCACTGTCATATGCTCCAGGAGGATTACCTGAAGCTGGTGGGACGCATCGGTTCCCGCGAAGCGACGACCCGCCGTTTTTTGTTATCTTTGAGTATGAGACGGTGGGCCGGCACAGCGGCAGTGAGGAGGCAGATGCGGTATCCACCTTGCAGGTGGCAGCCCGTACCGCGGTCAATTATCTGAAGCAGTGCGGGAACGAAGTGCTGATGCCGGAAAATGAGGACGAGTTCACGGTGGATGTGTTGTATAACATTCTCTGCCGGCAGGAAAGCTCCGATGTTCCGCTGCCTGCCCGCGTACAGGATGTTGTATCCAGATATGTAGAGCAGGGAAAAAACACGGACGCGATCCCTTGCACCGAGTTTTTTGCACCGAAAACCATTGATTTCACTCACGCGAAATACATCTGTATCGACGGGCTGTACCATTCGTATCTGCTGATCCCGTCTGACGGGTATAAATCCCGTGTTACGGCTGGATGGTTAAGCCTGCTGGTGAACGCAGGCGACGGCATCGACATCGACCTGTATTTGACAAAGCAGCCGAAGGAGCGTATGGTGCATAAGCTGGGCCAGCAGCTGCGGATCAACCGTTCCAAAATCAAAGAAACAAGCGATACTAACACCGATTTTGACGATCTGGACGGGGCGATCCGCAGCGGCTATTTTTTGAAAGACGGCCTTGCTAATAACGAGGACTTTTACTACATGAATCTCCTTATCACCATCACCGCTGAAACGCCGGAGGATTTAGCCTGGCGCGAAAGAGAGATGAAAAAGCTGCTGGTCTCTCAGGATTTAGCAGTAAGCGCCTGCTCTTTTCGAGAAGAGCAGGCTTTTTTGTCGGCGCTGCCGCTCACCAGTTTGGAAAAGCACCTGTTTGGGCGCTCCAAGCGCAACGTGCTGACGGCCGGTGCCGCAAGCTGCTACCCGTTTACGGCTTTCGAGCTGTGCGATGACAACGGCATCCTGCTCGGGACAAACAAAATCAACAATTCCCTTGTCATCGTGGATATCTTCAATTCCAAGGTATACAAGAATGCGAACATGGCGATTCTGGGAACCAGCGGCGCGGGTAAAACCTTTACCATGCAGCTCATGACACTGCGGATGCGGCGCAAGGGTATCCAGGTGTTTATCGTCGCGCCCCTCAAGGGCCATGAGTTTCACCGGGCCTGTAAAAACATCGGCGGCGAGTTCATTCAAATCAGTCCGGCGTCAAAAAATTGCATCAATGTCATGGAGATTCGGCCGGCTGATACATCGGTGGACGAACTGCTGGAAAGCGGCGCCTTGGAAAAGTCGGCGCTGGCGTCCAAAATCCAGCAGCTGCACATCTTCTTTTCCCTTTTGATACCGGATATGAATCACGAAGAACGTCAGCTTTTAGACGAAGCGATGATTAAGACCTACAACCAAAAGGGTATCACCCACGATAACACATCGCTGGACGATCCGAAAAATCCGGGCCATTATCGGGAGATGCCTATACTGGGCGATTTATATGAGGTGCTGGTTGCCTCCCCCGAAACCAAACGGCTGGCAAATATCTTAAACCGTCTTGTCCATGGCTCCGCCCGCTCGTTCAATCAGCAGACCAATGTGGATTTATCCAACCGGTACACGGTGTTAGACATATCGGAACTGAGCGGCGACCTGCTGACCGCCGGTATGTTCGTGGCGGTCGATTTCGTCTGGGATAAAGCGAAGGAAAACCGGACGATGGAAAAGGCTATCTTTATCGACGAGTGCTGGCAGCTCATTGGCGGCGGCGGAAATAGCCTGGCCGCCGAGTATGTGCTGGAGATTTTCAAAATCATTCGTGGGTATGGCGGTAGCGCAATTTGCGCCACCCAAGATTTGAACGACTTTTTCGCGCTGGAGAACGGGAAATACGGGAAAGGCATCATCAACAACTGCAAGACCAAAGTTGTGCTCAATCTGGAAGACGAAGAGGCTCAGCGGGTGCAGGACGTCCTGCACCTTTCTGAAGCCGAGGTGATGGAGATTACCCACTTTGAGAGAGGAAACGGGCTTATCAGCTCGAACAACAACAATATCACGGTGGAGTTTAAGTGCAGTGATTTGGAAAAATCCCTCATCACCACCGACCGCCGGGAATTGCAGGAGCTGGTAGAACAGCACAAACTTCAGCAGGCAGCAATGCCGACTTAATACGGTCGGAATACGCATTAGCCGCCCGTATGCGGCTTTTTTACGGATTTAATACGCATTGAAGGAGATGTGGAACAATGAAAACACGGGAACAGCTTTACGGCAAGGAGGCCGCTGGCCTGCTGCGGGATATATCCAGCTATCACTGTATCCGGCGTGAGCAGGTGTACCGGCTTTATCCTGATAAAGACAAGTCGGTGATGGATAACCTGCTTTTCTATCTGACAAAGCAAGGGCGAATTTTTTATGACCAGCCGGCCGACATCTTCTGCGACAGCTCGGATTTATAGGTTGACCGGGAGATGCTGGCTGCTTTGTGGGTGCTGGCAGATTTCGCGGACCGTGCGGAATACCATTCCCCCGACGACTTCCCGACAAAAATCATCTTTTTTGCAGACGGCGAAACCTATGAAATCATCTGTGGCCCGCCGAATAAGGTGGCGCTGATTGAACACGCACTCTCCCAATCCAGCGAAGAGGACGGCAGACGGATTTTTATTGTCGAGGACGCAGAGCAGATTGCCCGGCTCCGTGTCTCCGATCCCGCCGCTTTCTGTACGGTAACAGATACGGGCGAAATTCAGTATTTTAAGCAGAAACAGGAGGAACTTTATTGAACCGAGCACATATTTCAAAATACATAAACAATCTGCTTGCGGATATCTCCAAGCTGTCCAATACGCTGTGCGCAATGAACAATACGGATATAGAGCGATACCCGGACAATTACGGGATGCTTTCAACCGACGCCGCGCTGCACAGCGAATTGATCGCCTGTAAGATGCGGCATCTGCTGTATGGCAGCACGAATATGAAAAAATCTGAGTATCTTACTTCTGCCGGCGTCGTACAGGGCATTCGGATTTCTGAAAAAGACGGTGTACTGAACATCTTTCTTCCCCGTCTGATGCCCAGGCGGAAGGGACGGAAAAATTCAGAGTTTCTGACGGATCCGCTGTACTTCACCTTGAGCCAATACGCGGACAGCCATGAGTTGCCGAAGTTTCAGCATTGTGTGATTTGCTTTTCCCATATTTACAGCAAAGAGATTCCCTTGTCACGGGTAAGGGATTACGACAATCTGGAATTGAAGCAGCTGCTGGATGTGATTGCCGCTTTCGTCATGGAGGATGACAGCGGCCTTTTATGCGACGCCTACAACACGACGGAGCTGGGCGAACAGGATTGTACCTGCATCTCCGTTATGGGAAAGGAACGCTTTTTTGAATGGATCGCAGAGCGTGAAAACCGCCTGAAATCAATATCCGATTTTTAGCGTTTTCTGGGGCTTCAAAACGGGACGCGGGAAATCGGCATGAAAAATACGGCTTTGCCCGCATCCAGCCGGCAAGCCGAAAACAGATTTTTACCCAGGTCAATCGTAACTGGGTAATTTTTATGAAGGGAGGCGTCCGCTATTCCATCCCCACAAATACTTCCCGGCAGACACACGGCGGGCTATCGTCTTCTGGAGCTTATTGCCATATCCGGCGAACTTCCGGCCGACCAGCTTTCCCGTCTGCCCGGTGGAGACTATTACAAGGAAAATGTTGTGAAGGAGCTAAAACGAAAACGTCTCCTCCGCACCTTTTACAAGGACGGGCTGCGCGGATACCGTCTGACGGCAAAGGCAAAGGAACTTCTCATAGCCGACCGGCCGGAACGGTTTTTCCCATTCCTGACCGGCGCGGCGGAAACCAACCACATCAAAAGTGAGGCCACCCGCCGTTTGCGCCTTCATCGCATTGCCGAGTCCACCGTCACCATGCAGAACGCGGGCGCGGCGGTCTACCGGGATGAGAAGCCCGAAATTTTTTCTCCTGTGTGGGACGAAAGTGCAGGGCTTTCCATCGCAGCTCCTGCTTTCTACAATTCCCGCGAGATCAAAGAACTGGGCACGGTATTCGTCAAAATCAAAGGCGCCCGTTCGGTCGGCGTCCTGTTGGCAGAAATCGCTGTCTTTGTGGTATATAACCTGGGCGACGCTTTGATGAAATGGCAGTACCGGGCGGAAATGCGTACAAAGGCTCTGATGCAGACAATCCTTTGCCGGGAACGTCTGCCGGAGCAATACGAACCGGAATCTGTAAAGGGCCTGCTTTTGGGAGACGGTATGGAACTGGCGGCGGCTATCCTTACCGGAGACGGCGGCAAGCAATATTTTCTCCTTGACGGCAGTTATGAGCATTTTCATTACCTTACCAACGACAGCAGGGGCGAAAAGCTGCTGCGGATGCTGTGCAGCGCGGAACTGTCCGAAAGGCTGGAAGCCCTCCTGTTGACGGATCTGTGGGAAAAGAACGAAGGGCTTCCCATAGAAAACGACGCCATCGACGGCAGCGGCCGTCCCGTCCTTTTCGCCTATACCTGCGACCTGCCCCGCATCAAGCGGTTTGACACGGCGCTCCGGCTTCAGAATAAAGCCGGCACGCTTATCTGTTTTGATTTTCAGGCGGAAGTTCTCCGCCGCTGCTGCGGGGAGCAGATTCGGTTTCAAACCATCGACTATGAAAAATGGGAAAGGAGGTTTTGTCCATAAGACGCAAAAGACTGTTTTCGATTCTCTTCGGACTGCCGCCGCTTCTTTTCGCCCTGCTCTACGGCAGCGGGTACATCGCGCAGTTTATCCGCAACTACAGGGAATGGCAGGCCGCGGGCGGTACACCCGGAGGCGGGACGTCACCGGAAATGCCGTCCTTTTCTTTGGACGCCTGCTTTGAGGCCATGTTCACTTTCCCGTATGGGATCATCGGCGCTCTCATTTGCGTCGGCGTGCTGGCTCTGCTCATTGTCATGGTTATGCGGATGGGCTATGGGGATACAGGCGAATATGACAAGGACCGGAATTTCATCTATTCCAAGAAGGGCACTTACGGCACGTCCGGCTTTATGTCCGAAAAGGAAGCAGAGGAAGTGCTGGATTTAACCTCCAGCCTGAAAAAGCACACCGGCACCATACTGGGTACGTTAAACGGCAAGTATGTGTGCGTGCCGGAGAACAGCAGGCTCAACCGGAATATCGCCGTATACGGCGCCAGCGGATCAATGAAAACCAGAGCCTACTGTATTAACCGTATCCTTCAGGCAGCAGCGCAGGGTGAATCGTTGATTATCTGTGATCCCAAATCCGAACTGTATGAAACGACCAGCCAGTATTTGCGGGGCAAGGAATATACTGTCCGCATTTTCAATCTGGTGTCGCCGGAAAATTCGGACTCCTGGGCTTGTTTGTCTGAAATCGAAGGCGACGAACTGATGGCACAGCTCTTTTGTGACGTCATTATTAAAAATACCAGCAGCGAGCGAGGCGACCACTTCTGGGACAGCGCAGAAATGAATCTCCTCAAGGCTTTGGTTTTGTATGTGGAACAGGGCTACCCGGAGGGACGGAAAACCATGGAAGAGGTCTACAAGCTGATTACGCACACATCGGAAAAGGAACTGAGCAGCCTATTCGACCTGCTTCCTTCCACCCATCCGGCCAAAACGCCCTATGCGATTTTCAAGCAGGCGTCCGATACGGTGCGCAGCGGCGTTATTATCGGGCTCGGAAGTCGGCTGCAGGTTTTCCAAAACAAGAAGATCTGCAATATCACGAGTTTTGATGAAATCGACCTGGAACTGCCGGGACAAAAGCCCTGCGCCTATTATGTTGTCAATTCCGACCAGGACAGTACCTTTGATTTTCTTTCGTCGCTGTTTATATCCTTTTGTTTTATTAAACTTGTCCGGTACGCCGATAAAAACTGTCCGGGCGGCAGGCTGCCTGTTCCGGTCCATGTGCTGGGCGAAGAACTGACCGCCTGCGGGGTCATAGAAAGCTTGTCACGCCGCATTTCAGTCATTCGTTCGAGAAATATCAGTATGTCGTGCGTGTTCCAGAATTTAGCGGGGCTTCAAAACCGTTATCCGCAGAACCAGTGGCAGGAAATTTTAGGAAACTGCGATATCCAGTATTTTCTCGGCTGTTCCGATCCGCTGACCGCTGAATACATCAGCGAGCGGTCCGGCGAAGTATCCGTCCATGTGCAGAGCAAGGCAAAGCAGCTTGGCACATGGCGGGTAAGCAATTATGTGCCGGAGTACCGGGAGACCAGCGGCGTCGGACGGCGCAAGCTGCTGACGATGGACGAGGTCTTACGGCTCTCGGTATCCCAGGCGCTGGTGATAATCCGTGGACGGAAGATTTTGAAGGTGGATAAGCTGGACTACACCCAACATCCGGAGGCTTCCAAATTGCAGTCCTGCAAGGCTTCCGCCCATATTCCGAAGTGGAGCAAATTCCCGCGAGAGGAGGTGAGCACTCCGCCAAATCCCAGAAAACGCACCGGCCGGAAACCAAAAACGCCGGATGCGCAGGAATCCCAGCCGGGCTTTGTTCCGGCAACCAAGGACGATATCATGTCGTCCGACCATTAACCGAAGGAGGTAACCTATGCCCAAAAAGAACACAGAAAATTTGGAAGCGGCTGAGGAATTAACGGTACAGTCCGAGATTTCAGCCGCTGAAACGGAGGAAATGGATGAACAAACAGACGTCGCGCAGGTTCTGGTTTCAGAAATCCCCGAGGAAGCGCCCGCTGAAGCTGTGGAAGCTTCAAAGCCCAAGCGTACTCGCCGCAAGAAAACGGCTGTTGAGGAGGCTGGCAGCGTACCCCTCGCTGAAGCACCGGAGGCCGCGCCCCCGGAGGAAACGGATCCAGCCGTTTCCGAAGAGTCGGCAGCTGGGATCGCTGTTTCAAAACCAAATCCCGCACCACCGCGTCCGGCGCCGATTCTAACGCTGGAGACGGGGGCTGACGTCGATACCGAAGAAAGCCTTGCGGATATTGCCTGGCATGAAATCCATAACGCCTACCGTACCCGCAGGATACTGACCGGGACGCTCGGCGGCCTGGAGCAGACGGACAGCGGGAAGACTATCGCCATTGTGGAATATAAAGGCTTTCGAGTCGTTATCCCGCTGAAAGAGATGGTGAGGGGATACCAGAACAATCTCACCGGGGACGCCTACAACGCCATGATTGTCCGCCAGCATAAGCTGCTCAGCCGTATGCTGGGGGCGGAGATCGATTTTGTCGTCAAGGGGATTGATTCCAAGACGCGCAGTGTTGTTGCCAGTCGTAAGGAAGCCATGCTGAAAAAGCGCAAAATCTTCTATATGGACACCGATGATTCCGGCGAGTACCGCATTTATGACGGCCGGATTATTCAGGCGCGGGTGATTGCAACAGCCGAAAAAGCCATCCGTATTGAAGCGTTCGGTGTGGAGTGTTCGGTTATGGCACGCGATTTGTCCTGGGACTGGATCGGCGATGCCCGTGACCGCTTTTCGGTAGGCGATCAGGTGCTGGTGCGTGTTCTCAGTGTCAACCGGGAGGATATTGAGCATATTTCCATCAAGGTAGACCTGCGCAGCGTATCCGATGCCCGACAGGACAATCTCCGCCTGTGCCGGCTCCAAAGCAAATACGCCGGCACCGTTACCGACGTCCACAAGGGCGTGGTGTATATCCGGTTGACCAACGGCGTCAACGCCATCGCCCATTCCTGCTATGACCGCCGCCGTCCCGGGAAAAAGGACAACGTCAGTTTTGTCGTTACCGGTATTGATGAAGAACGCGGCGTGGCGCTGGGGATCATAACCCGCATTATCCGCCAAAATCTCTGATTGTTGAAAAACGGCGGCGTTTGGTCGTATATAGAAAGTAAAGACGAAAATTCAGTTATGGGAGGGATACGCTATGCGTAAATTTCTATTCGTCTTGCTTTTAACCCTGCTGGCTGCTTTTACAGGCTGCCGGCCGGATGAGTTTTCGGACGCCGCCGTTTCGTCAGCATCGGATACAGCAAAAACCATTTCCGAAGCATCCACTATGAATACCGGCCGCGATGAGAGCATATCATCAGAGGATTCGTCATCTTCAGACACCGGCGATACTTTCTCCGCCCCATCATCCGATGTGGCGGAAGATCCGTCCTCCGCCAGTCAGTCGGATGACGCCACGGCTGCGACTTCACAAAAACCAGCTGCACCTGCGGAGCAAAAGCCAACGGCAGCGCCGGAACAAACCAATCCGTCGGAGAGCACCAGCGGCAGTTCTTCCTCCGCATCTGCTTCGTCCACCCCGCCGATAACGCCGCCTTCGGAGGAAAAACCTACTACACCGGAGCCGCCGGTATCCGATCAACCCGAACCGACTACATCTCAACCAACGGAGACTGCAAGCCAGCCGGAGCCGGATATGGAAACCGAATACGCCCGGATCATCCGTGAGGCGGTGGCCTATGCGGAAAGCTACGCAGCAAAGGGCTTTACCTTTGTCTGGGACGACTCGCTGGAGTTCAGCTGGGAGAGCGGCGCCGGCTGGATGGGAACGCCTCGTGTCAAATACGAGGGTGTGGACGGTGTCATTGAAAGGTTGAAATCCCATATCGACAAAATCGTGAAAACCGCAACCGATCCGGGCAACGGTGTTCCATCCCATTCGGCCCATTACAAAGTCATGCAGGTAACGGTAGACGGCGATATCGCCTTTGTTGTCCTGTATGGATAAAAAAACAATTAAAAATCGTGCAGACAAGCGTCATTCTTCGGGATGGCGCTTTTTTGCGCCCAAAATCAGGAGGTTATTTATGAGAAAAACGAAAAAGCGGCTGCTCTCTCTGCTGATGGCGGCTGTGATGCTCCTTGGAATTGTTCCGACGACAGCTTTTGCCGCTGACGTCACAATGGATATATCCAAGTGCGAGGTCAGCTGGGACTACACCCTGACCGACGCGGAAGGCAACACATTCACTGCCGGCTACGGGCTGCGCGCTGAAGACAACCCCTTTGGCTATGCAGTTGCTCCGTTGGTTCGGAACATGCACAACTATACAGCCAAACGCCCGGGGTTGTCCGGAAACAAATCGGACTGGGTGTACGGCAAGGATTACGTTTACTGCTTTTGCATAGAACATGGGATTCCGTTGCCCGATGACACCAGCTATGCCGGTTCCAGCAACGCGACGCACGGCAATAAATATGAACAGTTATCGGTAGAACAAAAAGATCTTTTAGGGTTAGCTCTGGCCTACGGTTACCCGAACCGCACCGATCTGGAAACATCCGCCGATGCCAACGCCTGCTACAGTGCCACCCAGCTGATTGTCTGGCAAATAACGCTCGGTTTTCGCAGCTCGCCTACGGAACTGAATGACAAGACCTATCCGGTCAGCGGATACAGCGGCACGATGACCGAGCAGCTCTGCCGCAACAAGTATTTCAAGGACTACTATGACCGCATTTTGTCGGATATGGCGGAGCACTATAAGCGGCCCAGCTTTGCGGGGACACTGCAAAGTTCCGCCCCTGCCTATGAAATGGACTTTGTAGACGGAAAATACACCATTACTCTGACCGATAAAAACAACGTCCTTCAGGATTACCGCATCACTTCCAGCGGGAATGTCACTGCTTCCATCAGCGGGAACAAGCTAACGATTTCTTCCTCCCGGCCGATCACAGACGAAGTGCTGATAAAGCTAAACAGAAGAATGCCCTCGACAAATCAGACAACCAGTTTTTTGATTTGGTCTGTTCCCGGAAAAGAAGATGCTAATCAGGACATGGTGAGCGGCGTGCCTACGGATAACGACCCCGTTCCGGCGTTCCTTAAAGTTTCCGCACCTGCGGGCAGCGTCAAACTGGTAAAAACCAGCGAGGACGGCAAGGTTGGAGATATTCCTTTCCATATCAGCGGGAATGGCGTGGATCAGGATATCCGAACCCTGTCGGACGGGACCTTTTTGCTGGAGGATCTCCGTCCCGGTGTCTATGAAATCACCGAACAGACAGAAAACAAATATGAACCCCAGGCAACCAAACGGGTCACGGTGGTATCCGGCCGGACGGCGACCGTTACCTTTGATAATGTTCTCAAGCGCGGGGATTTAACCGTCACCAAAACCGCTGAGGACGGCTTTGTCGAAGATAAGACCTTTCATTTGTACGGTACCAGCCTGTCCGGGCTTCCGGTAGACGAATACGCTGTCACCGATGAACGCGGAATCGCCACTTTTGAAGATGTTTTGATCTCCGGCAGCTCACCGTATACGCTGGAAGAGGTGGGTACGGAGGACAAATACGTTATCCCCGACCCGCAGCAGGCCACCATTGAGTGGAACAAGGTAACGCACAAGTCATTCGACAATGTATTGAAAAAATGGCGGGCTACCCTGACGAAATCCGACAGCGAGACCGGAAGCGCACAGGGCGACGCCAGCCTGGAAAATGCCGAATATGGCGTGTTCAAGGATGGGCAGCTGGTAGACAGCTATTTTACAGGGTCGAACGGCGATTTCACAACGGACTGGTACAACTGCGGCGCGGGCTGGACAATCAAGGAGCTGGAACCAAGTGAAGGCTACAAACTCAATCCGGAGGTTTATGATGTCGGCGCCGATCCAAAGCTGTATGAACTGGAGTACAATGAAGTCGCCGTTGATGCAGACGAAGATGTATTAAAAGGCCGGGTTGCCATTATCAAACACAGTGACGACGGCTCCACGGAGATTGAGAAGCCGGAAGCCGGTGCGGAGTTTGAACTATTCCTGCGTTCCGCCGGCTCCTACGAAAACGCCAAAGAGAGCGAACGGGATATCCTGATTTGCGATGAGTTTGGCTATGACGAAAGTATCGACTTACCTTACGGCTGGTACACACTTCGCCAAACGAAAGCCGGCGTACCCGGAACGGAATTTGTAAAGGACATCGACATTTACATTTCTCAGGACGGGCAGGTATACCGGTATCTGCTGAACAATGCGCAGTTTGAAAGCCGCGTGATGGTTGTCAAAAAGGATGCCGAAACCGGCAATACGGTTCCCCTGGCCGGACACGGTTATGAGATTTACGATCCGGCAGGCAATCAGATTACCATGACCATCACCTACCCGGAGGTCGTGGAACTGGATACCTTCTACACAGCGGAGGACGGGACGCTCATCACCCCGGAGAGTCTGCCCTACGGCAAAGGCTATTCGCTTGTAGAAGTAGAAACGGTGGAGCCCTATGTTCTGGACCCCACTCCGGTCTATTTCGACATTGTGCCGGAGGATTCCAGTGAGCAGGACGGTGTAACCGTCGTTGTGGTGGAAAAGGAGAATATGCCGCAGAAAGGCACCATCTTCCTTTACAAAGACGGCGAGGTGTTTTCTTCCGTCACCACCGCCGGCGGCGGGGACAGCCCGCTGCTGTACCAGCCGGTTTACAGTAAAGCCGGTGTGGCTGGCGGCGAATATGATATCGTCGCCACGGAAGATGTCTATTCCGGCGGCGTGCTCCGTTACAGTGCAGGCGAAACTGTGGCGACCTTAACCACCGGTCCAGACGGTTGGGCAACCAGTGAGCCCCTGTATTTATCCACTTATCAGATTTTTGAACGGAAAGCTCCCTACGGCATGGTGCTCAATCCCGAACCGATTACCATTATATTGCGTTATGCGGGACAGCATCTGCAGATCACAACTGCTGAAGCACACTTCACCAACGAGCGGCAGAAGGTACAGATTGACCTGCAAAAATTCTGGAACAGGACGAGCGCTTCGGTCTCGGAACGAACGGTGAAATCCGGCACGTTGCCTGGGGGCTTTACGCCGCTGAGGATCTGACCTCTGCGGACGGCAGCGTGATTCCGGCGCATGGACTGCTGGAGATCATCTACTGTGATGAAAACGGCAAGGCGACGTTTCTGACGGATACGCCGGTGGACGCGAAGCTGTATGTCAAAGAGTACGCAACCGACAGCCACTACATTATCTCCGATGAAAAGTATCCAGTTGAATTTGCCTATCAGGGACAAGAGACAGCAGTTGTCCACATCAGCGTAAATGACGGCGAGCCCATCGTAAATGAACTGATCCGCGGCGACATCTACGGCCTGAAGGTAAACAAGGACGGAGCAGGGGTTAGCGGTGCCGTGTTCGGTTTGTTTGCACCGGATGAGACAGAGTTTACGGAGGAAAATGCCCTAATGACCGATGAAAGCGGTGACTCGGGTGTATTTTCCTTTTTGGGCGTTCCTTTCGGCGACTGGGTTATCAAGGAATTGTCCTGTCCGCCGCAGTACGTTTTATCCGGTGAGCTCTTCCGGGTGACGGTGAGCGAGCAGGCACAGCGCATTGAAATCGAGGCGGTCAACAAGTGGATTACCGGCTCGGTTCAAACGACCAAGGTGGATGCGGATTATCCGGACAACAAGCTGTCCGATGCGTTGTTTGGGATATATCTCGATGTCAACGGCAACAAGACCTACGATAAGGACATCGACACCTTTGTAGACCATATGGCAGAGACCCAGCCGGGCGTTTACCGGCTGGACGGGCTGAAGTATAACGGGTATTTTTTGTACGAGGAACGCAGCCCGGAGAGCTTCATCAAAGACGACCGCTACTATTACTTTGAAATCCGCGAGGCCGGCCAGGTCGTTGTGATTGAAAACGAAGCCGGTATGGGCTTCATCAACCAATCGACCACGCCGCCGGAGCAGCCGGAGGAACCGGAAGAGCCGACAGAACCGCCGAAAACCGGAGACGATTTCAACATCTGGTTATGGGCCGGCGCGGCTTCCGCTTCTCTCGGCGCCATCATACTCATGGTAATACGAAACCGTAAAAAACGGACTCTTGCCGAATAAGGAAATGAGAGGTGCCAGGGCATTGTGCGACGCAATGCCCTGGTTTCTCACCCCCCCCTTTTGAAAGTACCTGTCAGGGGATCTTCGGAAAAAAGTTGAATAATAATAGTGAAGGGTATTTTTTACCCGTCTTGAACATTGGAGGGAAAATGAATAACCAGATTATACAACTGTATGCATTCCTTCAGGCGTCCTGCGGTAACTGGCGGAACGCCATATGGATCGAATGTAAATCTTGCCTATATGAGAATCAGCAGTGCGATGAGTATTTGCTGACAGCAGACCGGAACGGAGCTCCGCTTGTTTTTTTCTGTAGCGCAGTTTCGGCAGCTCACAGGAGATATGCCGGTCAAAGACGAATGTATAGCCGTTTTAAGCGAACATGCTTTTGAAGTAATGTATTCTTCCTGGCTTCTATGGAATACAGACTGGAAGGACGGCTGTCGTCTGCGCCAGTTGGCGCAAGGTAAAGGTTCCACATCGGAAGCCTGGATTTTCGGTGGGCCGCCACATAGGCGTCGCACTTCGGGTATCGGTCGCAAACATAAAGATACCCATCTGTTTTCGCGGCATTGCCATAAACGGCGCTTGACGGACGCAGCGTGGCCTTTGCGCCGCAGTAAGGGCAGCGAATTTGAATTTTTTTCATAACCATCACCTCCAATACGGTTAGAATACGGATTGAATAGTCACTAAAGCGTGGACCTTAGCCAACGGAGATTTACGGCATAAGCGTATCGAGGCACACAAAGCTTTCGATTGGATGTGGCGGAGCGGGCTGATGTCAAAGCGGCAGGCCTACAAGTGGATGCAGGCAAAGCTGGGACTGAACGAAAAACAGGCCCATATTGCCAAGTTCAGCGAGTATATGTGCGACCAGTTGATTGCCGTCTGCACACAGACACAGGATAATATCCGGTCGGCGGCATGAAATACGAAGGAGGCCTCGAAAATGAGGAGCGTGAAAAAGTATGGAAGAAAGGATTTTCCTGAGTGACAGCCAGCGGAGCTTGGCGAAACAAAATTTGAATCTTGTGTCCCGAGTTATCCACCGATACGTTATCGTCAATGCGAACTTGGTTGGTTTTGAATATGACGACTTGTACCAGGAAGGCTGCATCTGGCTCTGTAAAGCCGCCGCCAGCTTTCAGCCGGGGAAGGGCGTCCCGTTTACAGCATATGCGGAAAAAGTAGTTGCCAATGGACTTCGTACATACTGCCGATTGATGAGCGGCAAGCAAAAATGGCTACGATGTATCCCTTTGCATACCGACTCGGATTTCATGCAGTTCACTTTAGAGCAAATCCCGGAGTTTACATATCAGGAAGACGAGATACTCGCTGATATGGACGTTACGCAGCTCCTGTACCATATGAAACGGCAGTACACCGGCACAACCCGGCTCGGCATTGAGGCGATTGAACTGAAGGTAAAAGGCTATTCCGGAAAAGAAATTGCAGCCATGTATGGCGTCAAGCCCAATCTGGTAGGCGCATGGATTTCAAGAGCAAAGCAGAAATTGCGCCAAAATCAAGTGTTTATTTTATGGATGGATGATTATATGGGACAAGTTGCATCATGATGTAAAAATTGAGAGGTGTTGTTATGAACAGGTTATTGACAGCCGTAGGCCATCTTCACATTGAGGGGCGAAACAAGGGTGGTAAAATTCCCGTTGTAATTTTGAAGAACCGGGAGTACATACTGGACATTCAGGAATTTGTGGTGTGGTCATCCTTAAATTGGAGAATTCTCAGGCATGACCAGATTCGGGAATTGTATCAGAAAAAAGAGCTGGAAACTGGCTTCTATTCTTCCCGCAGCTTTGATGACTGCATGTGCAGGCTGATTCAGCGCGGCCTTGTTGCCGAGGGCTGTGGAGATACGGAGGTGCAGGCATTGTATCGTCTGCTGTCTGACTTGTATATCATGCCGATTTCGGAGAATCCACTTCTTCGTCTTTGCTCTTTCTTTCGGCTCTGCGTTTTTGGAGAGGTTCCTTATTCCACAGCGAAAAAGATATTTTGCAAGGACAAGCGAACGGCTGACGAAAAGAAAGTAATCCGTCTGGCGAAGCAGACGCTTCTTTCTACAGCGGAGATCATCAAGTGCTTTGAACGGAACAAGCTGGACTTTTGCTGTGAAGAGGAACTGCTGGATACTTTGTATTATGATGAATTTACTACCAGCGACAATATCGCCGATATGGTATCCTACTTGCCGGAATGCCGTCCTGTCATGCTCTCCGTGGCGAATCTTTATCTGCGTAAGCAAATTATCTTTGAAAGGATTTGAGAGATGGATAAAATCTTAAACGCTCCGGCACCACTAAGGCGCCGGCTGATACTCACGATACTTCTGGGCTTTGCCTGCCTTTTAGTCGGGCTTGCCATGTTTCTGTTTGCAAAGGACAGGATTATGCTGCTGTTGAGCGCCGCAGTCTGTATTCTCAGCTTTTGCAGGGCATACACGTTTTACCGGGCCATCAGCAAAAAGGAATATGAAGTCGTGGAGGGCACCTGTGTCGGCATCGTCCCTAAGCCTTTGCGCAAATACCGGAAAATCCGGATTATGGACGATGACGGCAACGAGTCTGCCTTTCTGCTGGGCAAGCACTCCAAAATCCAGATCGGCTTCCGCTACCGCTTTTATTTCAAAAAGACGCAGCGGCTGACATTGGGCAGCGAGTATTTTGATTCCGCCCTTTCCTCCGACTACTTTCTCGGCTTTGAAGAGCTGGGAGAATTGGACGACCATTCCGAACCGCCAGAAAAGGCGGATTGAGATTCCGAACGGCGTCATTGGACAAACCATTTTTTTGTTGATATAATTAAGTACAGAATAAAAACTTGAAAGAAGGCCAGCTATGGAAAGCAAAAAGAAACTGTTGAATTTTGACCCGTCAGACTACGATGGGATGCTGAAAATCATGGACGAGTACGGAGACAGTGAATTCCCGTTTGAGGGAAAAATGAAGATGGCGAAGATGTTATTATCTCCGTTTCAAAAGATAACATAACGGTTAGGACTTATCAAAAGAATGGATGGGTTAGAAGAAACATCTACACGGTTATTGATGGAGACATTCCTGCTGAAGAAATATTTGACGGCAAGTAATAATAAGAAGCAAAGAGGAACACATCGGAGAAATAACAGGTTGCGCTTGACTATATGGCTCTGAATATAGTATAATCTAAAGTGTCGCTTTAGATTTGTATAAATTTGTCTGTGGCAGCATAGACTATATTCAGAAGAGAGGTGTACCCATGTTTTTTGAAAGAACGGTAAGAACCACTATTGAGAATATCAACGCAACTTTCCCGGTGCTATTGGTCACCGGGCCGCGTCAGGTTGGGAAATCGACTCTGCTTGAAAGTATGATGGAATCAGGGCGTAAAAAAGTTTCATTGGATAATCCCACAATTCGCGCAATGGCAATTTCTGATCCGGAGCTGTTTTTACAGCGTTATTCGCCGCCGGTACTGATTGATGAAGCGCAGTATGCGCCCGAGCTTTTCCCGTATATCAAAATACTGGTGGATGAACGCAAGTGTCCGGGTGATTTCTGGCTGACCGGCTCCCAGATGTTCCGGATGATGAAAAATGTAACCGAGAGTTTGGCCGGCCGTGTAGGGATTGTCCCGATGCAGGGGTTAACCAACAGCGAGATTCGAGGACAGCATTTTCCTCCGTTTGAGGTCAATGTAGAAAATCTTTTGAAACGGCTGGAAACAACGCAGCCGATGTCGGTGACAGAGGTGTTTGAGCGTATCTATAAAGGCTCCATGCCTCACCTGTATGAAGTCGAAGGGGTTAATCTGGAAACCTTCTTTGAATCGTATTTAGAAACCTATTTAAGCAGAGACATCCGCGATTTGGGGCAGGTTGCCAATGAAACGGCTTTTTTAAACTTTATTAAAGTGGTGGCAGCCAGGACGGCTACCAATGTCAATTACGAGACCCTGGCGCAGGAGGTGGGCGTATCCGCACCAACCGCGAAAAGCTGGCTTTCCATTTTGGTTTCTTCCGGAATTGTCGCCCTGATCCCCGCTTATTCCAATAATGCTCTCAAGCGGGTAATCAAGTCGCCGCGGATGTACTTTCTCGACACGGGCTTATGTGCTCATCTGATGGGATGGGGCAGCGCGGCGGTGCTGGAGAACAGTTCTATGAGCGGTCAGTTCTTTGAGACCTGGGTGGTATCAGAAATTTATAAGAGCTATCTGAACGCCGGTAAACGACCGTCTCTGTATTTCTACCGGGATAACAATAAAAAAGAGATTGATCTGATCATCTATCAGGACGGTACGGTATACCCGATAGAAATAAAGAAAGGGAGCGCGCCGAAAGACGCAGTCAAGAATTTTTCGGTGCTGTCCCCGATTGAAGCAGAACCGTCTGAAGAAGACAGTTTTTCAGGTGCAGCTCATCTAAAGACTAAAATCGGCACAGGCGCGGTGGTATGCCTTGCCTCCGATATCATCCCGATTGACAAGAAAAACTGGTATATCCCCGCATGGTTAATATGAGAGAAAGCATAAGCAGCTTGTCTTTTTCATGCAGAATTTCAATAGCAAAATACCTATATATTGATTATACACGCTTGACAAACACAAGATATGGTGTTACAATACCCTTGTAATTGATTTTTTGTGCGTAATCCTTTTGGATTTGCAGGCATACTTGCTTGTATCGTGGGAAGCTTCTCACATTGCACACGCTTGTCAAGTTTGTATTCAAAGTGCCGACAGTACGGTTTTGCCCTTATGGGCGGAAACTGTGTGCCGGCGCTTTTTTGTATATAGATATTTTGGCCGAAAGGCAGAAAGGAGCGAGATGGCACAAACCTATGTAATCGGCCGGGTAACCGCTGATTTGGAACTGAAGACCAGTATCAACAGAAATCCGTATGTGCGCTTTGACATTGTTGAGAATATCGGCAGCAGGGAACACAGCAGGACGCAATACCTTCAAATCTGTGCGATGGGAGACGATGCCGAAAGGCTCGTCCGTGCCCGCGTAAAGAAAGGCAGCCTTATCTGGATATCCGGCTCTTTGGAACTGGAGGTATACACCAGAAGAGACGGCGTTACTACGGATAAGCGGTTGAAAGTATTGCTTGATAACTGGGGATTTATCCCGGTCGGTACAGACAAGGCGGCATCAAAAGCCTTGGACAGTAAATCCTCCGAATCACTGGAAGAAATTCCGATGGTGATTGACGGGGAAAGAGAAACCTTGCCGGACTGAGTTCGGCGCCAAGAGGGACCGTATGTGTTCAGAAAGGAACGCATATGGTCCCTCTTTTTTATTTTAGGGGAAAAGTCTCAGAAAGGATGAAACGAATGAATAAGAAAACAAGCCTGTGGTCGGGCGTATCGGTGTTGATTGTAGCCGTGCTGGCGGTTATGGCTTTTATCCGGGGAAATGCACAAATCTGGCTGCTGAGTGTTGCTTTTGCGGCATGGGCAGTATGGGCGGCAGTAAAATTTCTGCTTCCCTATCTCAAAGCGAAGAAATATCGCCATGAGGCCCGGAAACTGCGTAAAAAGAGCAAACAGCAGTCTCCTAAGAAAGCATTGTCCATACCGGACATTTCCGATCCGGTGGGCCTTGTCCTGCTTCGTCATGTGAACTTCCGTATTTCCGCCTATTTGCAATCGGCTTATCCGGAGGCTACCTGGCAGTGGCTGGAGGAATTTCCGGAGAAAATTGTCGCCAAAGGCGGTACGGGCAGGATTCAGCTGTACGGCGTACCGGATTTTAACTATGCCGACGTCAGTTTTGACCAAAAGGCCGATATTAGCTGCTCACTGCTGAAAATCGTGCCGATGGCCGAAGTACAGCAGGCTTCAGGAGAAAAGAAATCCATCCCCCAGCCGCAGACCCCGGTGGATCCCCAGATTTGGTATGAGAAGCAGGGGCGCAGCGTACTGGAGAGCCTGATTGCCGATCTGCATTCCCGTGGCCATCACAGTCTGACAATCCGGGAGAACGGAGAAATCACCATACAGCAGGCGGATTCTGAGATCACCCGGCCGGCGTTTGAGAATGTGCCGGAGAAAACCTACTGGCCCAGGCTTGTAAAGGTTTTTGAGCGCGAAGGAATGGCGGCTGATATCACGGAAAACGGCATGGTGCTGTCCTGGTGAAAACCAAATCAGAAAGAAAGGAGTGACGAAGAATGAAATCCGGGTTGACAATCCAGGAGCTGGCAGCGGAAATTCTGCGCCAGAAAGAATCTAAGGAGGATTATATCGTCAGCACCCGGCGCTTGCACATGGAGAACTTCGGCTCAGATGTTGTCCTGCGCGTACTGGACGAGAATGCTTCAGACTGTATCGAACCTTTGGACATCGGGCCAAACGCGCATCGGCAGATCGGTACGCATTTATCCATCCCCGTGAAATATTACGAGAAGATGCGGGAGGAAAATCCCGAGCTGTTGACCGTTAATGTCAACAGCTGGTTTGAGCGTTCCGATTCCCAGCGGATGCTGCGGGTGCTGGACGGTAAGGCGCGGGCCTTTCTCAGCAACCGTTATCTGCGCCTGGACCATTTACAGATAGCCGAGGCGGTTTTGCCGATTATCGGTGAAATACCGGACGCACGGTTTGAGAGCTGTCAGATTACAGAGGACAGGATGTATATCAAGGTAGTAAATCCGCGGCTCCAGCAGGAAGTCGTGCCGGGCGATATTGTGCAGGCCGGCGTCATCATCAGCAACAGCGAGGTAGGGCTTGGATCGGTTAATATCCAGCCTTTGGTTTACCGGCTGGTGTGCAAAAACGGCATGGTAGTAAACGACGCCGCAACCAGGCGCAATCATGTGGGCCGCATCAATTCGGCAGACGAAAACTTTTTGCTCTATTCCGCTGAAACATTAGCGGCAGACGACCACGCATTTATGCTGAAGATTCAGGATACTGTCCGTGCGGCGGTTGATGAAGTGAATTTCAGCCGTGTTGTCGGTATGATGCAAGAGACGGCAACTGTCAAGATGAATACGGCAAACGTGCCGGAGGTTGTTCGCCTGGCAAGCCGTGATTTTGGTATTACGGATGAGGAACATCCCGGCGTATTGCAGCATCTGATTGAGGGCAAAGACCTGACGCTTTACGGGCTTGCCAACGCGGTTACGCGGTACAGTCAGGACGTGGCAAGTTACGACCGGGCAACCGATTTGGAAAGCATCGGCTACAACATCCTGTCGATGCCTGCAAAAAGATGGAACAGTATCAATCAAATGGCAGCGTGATTGCTGCCCTAAAATGATATTAGGAGGATTTGATTTATGACGTACAACAATGAGAATGTTTTGGCTGAGGTCAAAAACTTCACCCTTCCCGCTATGATTGAGAGCGATTTTTCCAACGAAGAACTGTCCGAGGATTTCGACGGCTTGCAGATGAGTTTTCAGCGCGTGAAA
>CAMMRL010000021.1 GCA_946499275.1 uncultured Clostridia bacterium
GTACATTCGACCAGCAGACCACCGACGGCGTGATCGCCTTCCAGAAGACTTACGGGCTGACACCGGACGGTTTGGTCGGCCGCAACACGTGGAACGACTTGCAACGCGCTTATAACGGCATCCTGGAAGACGGCGTGTTCGAAGGAGGCGTCGCCCTGTATCCGGGCACCATTCTACAGCAGGGCTCGATGGGAGAATATGTCTCCACCCTCCAGCAATATCTGAATCTTATTTCCAATACCTATCCATCCATCCCGCAAGTGCCGGTCACCGGGCTGTTCGGCTCGCAGACCAGGGATGCCGTTATGGCCTTTCAGCAAGAATTCGGGCTGCCCGTAACCGGCCGGGTAAACGTGATAACCTGGAATAGGATCGCCAGCCTGTATTCGGACCTCTTCACCGGGCAGAACAAGCAGCCCGGACAAAACCCCGGAACCACGATTACGCCAAACGGTACATGAGCTATGGATGACGAAAGGATGAGAGTATGCCGGAGAGAATGAATAATCGTCGTCAGGGGACAACCGCGAATTTGTCGGCGGAGCAGCACGCCGCGTATGTACGGGAGTTCCAGACCGCTCTACGGGAACTGTCCAAGTATAACCTGCAGATTCCGCGGATTGCGGTGGACGGAGTGTACGGCCCGGAAACGGCGGCCGCTGTCGCCGCTTTTCAGGGAGCCCACGGCCTGCCGGTTACCGGCCATGTGGACCCTGCAACGTGGAACATGATTTTCCACGAGTATAACCGTGTCCTTTCCCTAAACGCACCGGCAAATTTTGTCGAGCCCTTTCCTTCACCCGATACGGTGGTCAGCCTGGGGGACGAAGGAAGCCTCGTTGCTATTATTGAGGTAATGCTTTGCGCGATTGGGCAGTATTTCGGTAATATGTACGAGGTGAATATCGACTGTCGGTTTGAGGAACAGGACGCGCAGGCCGTGCGCAAAATCCAAGAAATCGCCGGTTTGGAGGAAACCGGCGGCGTAGACAAAGACACCTGGAACACCCTGGTGGAAACCTTCGCCCACATCAACCGCCCGATTTACAATCCGGACCAGACGCCGAATCTCCTTTAGATGAAAAAGAGGATGGACGCCGCCATCCTCTTTTTTTTGCCATTTTCGTGGGGCGGCGGCCAGTGTAGGGATTCCTGTCAACGCCTTGGTTGGGAAGAAACCGTCCGGGCTTGTCATATTTACCCCTACTCCATCCATAGAATGTATAAGCGACAGGCGAATACGAGGCGGTGGAACGCCAGGGGTGGGATGGACGGAATTGAAACGGTTTACCTTTTTAAAAAACGCGTTTATTTTAACAGTAACCTCCCTGATCCTGCGAACGGTGGGGATCTTTTTCCGGGTGTACCTTTCCAACAAAATCGGCGCCGAAGGGATGGGGCTATACCAGCTGATTGTTTCGATCTATGTACTGGCGTCCACCTTCGCCACCTCCGGCATTTCCACCGGCGTCACCCGCCTTATTTCGGAGGAAGCGGGACGCGGGACCCGCCGGTCCATCCGTCGGATCCTGCGACGGGCCGTTTTTGTCAGCCTGCTGATCGGCCTTGTCTCGGCGGCGGCGATGGTGTTCGGCGCGGAACTGATCAGCGAATATATGCTGCACGACATGCGGGCGGCACCTTCGCTGAAGATCCTTTCGATCGGCCTGCCGTTTATGGGGGTGACATCCTGCCTGCGAGGCTATTTCATTGCCCGCCGGAAAGCTTCCAGCACCTCGTACGCGCAGATGTTTGAGCAGCTGGTGCGGATCGGCGCGATCCTGCTGATTATCGACCGCTTCGCCGCCATGGGCATGAGCGCGGCCTGCGCGGCGGTGATGATCGGCGACACGCTGGCGGAAATCGGTTCCTGCCTGTATCTCGGCATCGGCTACTTGCGCGACAAACGCAAGCTCCCCACCGCCGGCAGCCCACCGGTACGGAAAAAAGGCATCCTACGGGAACTGCTCGGCATTGCGGTGCCGATTACGGCGGGGCGGTATCTCAACTCCGCCCTGCGCACAATAGAAAACCTTCTGGTTCCCAACTGCCTGACGAAATACTCGGGTTCCAAAGAACAAGCGCTTTCCGAATTCGGTATGCTCAAAGGGATGGCAATGCCAATCCTGTTTTTCCCCTCCTCGTTCCTCTCCGCCTTTTCCACTCTGCTGATTCCAGAAGTTTCCGAAGCCGCCGCCCTGAATCAGCACCGGCGGGTCGAGCGGGCCATCCAGACCTCCATGCGGGTTACGCTGCTGTTGTCCGTCCCGATCAGCGGGGTATTCTTCCTTTTTTCCAAGCCGCTCGGCCAGTTGATCTATGGCAGTGAAGAGGTTGGCTTCATGATCGGCGTGCTGGCCCCAATCATGCCCTTTATGTACCTGGAAAGCGTGGTGGACGGCCTGCTCAAAGGGCTGGACCAACAAGTCAGTTCCTTGAAATACAGCGTGCTGGATTCGGTGTTGCGGATCACTGCCATTGTGATCCTGGTCCCCCTGCGCGGTATGCAGGGCTTCCTGTTTGTGATGATTGTGAGCAATATCATGACCTCGCTTCTAAATATCCGCCGGCTTCTGGTGGTCGCCAACGTGCGGATGCAATGGGGGCAATGGCTGTTCAAGCCGTTGCTGGCGATGACGGCCGGCGGAGTCGCCTCCATGGGGCTCCGGCGGCTACTGGACGGCTCCGCCCTGCCGATGTTGGCAAACGTGATTGCCGCGGCAGGCGCCGGCGTACTGCTTTATACGCTGCTGGTGTTCCTTTTCGGATGCGTCACCCGGGAGGATTTTACCTGGTTTCGCCGCCGGGGATGACCGGATAATTTAAGGAATGCCGCTGACATCGAGAGATCCCTTATCGTTATAGCTATGCGAAGATGGGATGTGCCGGGCTAAGATGTCCCCTCCTCACAAACGGGCCGGCCTGATCATTTGGATTGATCGGCGGTTTTAGAGCCTTCTGTCCTTGAAATAGGTATAGGGTTTGCCATTATCTTTGCACAAGCCTGTGAACCGTGCCGTCCGATGCAGTGATGGAATACCCGCAAATATATCGTTACCGTCCGCGCGCTTCGGCAAGCGTTCCTTCATTGTTTTCTTGTATAAAAGATCTTTCCCCTAATCCGCAGAATTAGCGCCGAAGCTGTAAAAGCAGGGGGCCGCACCCATAAGGTGCGGCCCGCGGCTTTTATACCGTTTCCTCTGTACCGGCGTTTTGTATTTCGGTCTCCCGCAACGGAATACGGGCCACGCGTTCCATAGCCAATATCACGGCAAGAAGGAGGATGAACAGGACCCCCACCCCAAGCAGCATCAAGCTGGCGGCGCTTTGCACGCCCAGCCTTACCGCTCCCCCGCCGAACAACCCGTTCAACAGTTGGAGTGGAAATTTCAGCGTTTCCTTCAAAACAATCGGCTGGGTTGCAAACACGACGGAGAGGGAACTAAACAGCCCGGCCGCCAACAGGGCGGTAGTAGTAAACTCCAGCCGTTTCCCCTGGCGGAACCATATGAAAAAAGTCGGACAGCCCACTGTACTTTTCTGCAAAACCCACGCGGTCAGCAAAACATTCAGCGGCAGGAACGGCGTGGACGTATACGCCGTCAATATGGAGAGTATCCGGGAATTGGCTATCTGCACATATAGATTAAATGAAAACATGACAAACGGCAGAAGGGCGGTACAGCCGAACCACATGGCAGCAACGACGTTTTTCCCTTTGTTTCGAAGGAAAACCAACCCGGCGGCAGTGGGCAGCACCAGAAAAATATAAAACAGCAGCGACAACAGGACGCCAAGCGGGAGACTGGCCAAACCCGGCTTATCCACCAGCATATCCAATGCCGTGATGAAATTTTCCCCCGTCGGCTTACTAGGAAAGAAAGACGCCGGGAATCGGAACACTTCCTCTAACGGCTTCAGCGCTGTAGACAAAGTCAAAATCCACGGTATTTGCAGCCAAATCCCCAGAACAAAGCCAAAAGCGCCCCCACACCAGTGACCAAGGCCGGCATGGCGGGATGGGGGCCCGTACCGCCGAGACAGCACCGCCCCCACCCATACCAACAGATGGCCGGGGATCAACAATATTGCCGTAAGCAGGATAAAAACCACGATGATCGCGCAAGCAAGGCCGACATCAAAACGGATACATCCATAATCATAAATCATCAGCGGCAGCCAATGCGCCCGATAGTCCAACGACGGAAACCCCACCACAGACAGGGGAAGCAAAAAACCGGCGACCATCAGGAGCGGGATCGCTGTGATCCCCACATGCCAAGCCGCCCGTCGCCGCCCGCTGCGGCCACCCACATAAAAAATGAGATAAGAGGGGCCAAGACACAAAAGGAACAGCATCATCGCTTGCAACCCGTTCGAATAAACCGACCAGTGTATCGGTTGTTCGACTATCCCGCGCTGCAGTAACCAGGAATTGACCAATCCGTAGGAATCGGAGGAAAAAAGGTATCCCATCCAACCGGGCGTTAACACGCTTAGGGACCCTATCCCGAAGAGGAGACCTAGTATAATCCCCACCGGCAATGGCAGCCTAGCGGCAGAACTGCCGAAGAGCCATCCCAAAAGCAGCGCCATCCCTCCCACAACCAGGAAATAGAACAGCGTATTCCTTACCGACAGGCCAAACAGCGGATCTTTGAACAGTTCGAGATAGTTTCGCATTCCTATTCCTACGTAGCGGGGGGATTCCAGCAAATTGAAATAAGTAAAACTATAAAAAACGATTTTAACTAGAGGGATCAGGCAGGCCAATATCGCCAACACAACGGCAGGGATCCCCAGAAGCCAGCCCACCCCACGCCGTATTGCCGGCCGCACCGATTCGCAAACCGGCGTCTCCTTCGGTAACGGGAACGGCGGCGGGACCATATATGGATACACCGGCGGTAATGTATCTTCACCGTTACACGCAAGATGTCTCTCCCCGTTGAGGATTTCTTCCACCGTTACCCCAAATAGATCCGCTAACTGCAACAGGGTATCCGGATCCGGCACCGATTTGCCGGATTCCCATTTGGAGATGGCCTGCCTGGTAAGATGCAACCGCTGCGCCAGGTCGCGCTGGGACATATTCGTCTCTTTGCGTCTTGCGGCGATATAGCGCCCCATTTTTTGATTATCCAACCCTATGCCCCCTAGTCGTCACAATGGGACCATCATATCATATTCACGCATACCGGACAATAGCAAAACAAGGGGGCAACGAACAGTTGCCCGGTCAAAATAGCCGCCTACAGGCGCAACCGGAAGGCAGGAATTCCTAAAAGGACCCTATGCCGTATTCATTTACGGCAAAACAAAATCCCCGCATCACAGGATACGGGGATTTGTGTTTTTTCACATAGTCGCTTGCCATTGACCACTGCTTTTCTCACGCCGAGACACTTCTGCGTACTCGGTATGAATGGATGGTAAACAGGCAACCGAACTCGGATTTAGCCCATGGGACTCATCCTTTACAACAATCTGGAAGGAAATGGTTCTCAATCCATTCCCACTTCGGAAACAATCTCTATCTATATTTAATTTTGGAGAGGAAATTCTATTTCTGTACGATTTTCTGCTTTCACCAGAAACCGCTACAGTTCTCCCCTCCCGGCGCCAGCAACGCCAAGGAAAGTGCCGCCAATTCTTTCTTTTGACAGATTGTGTCAAAAGGGATCGTTAATCGCTGTCTTGGACACGTTGCGATTCAAGAAATTTCACAATGCATACTCTTCGACGGAATAAACGGAGTCCCCAAACATTCATTTCACCGGCGGTCTTTCATTAGACGCCCGCGCCCGGCGATTCCGGTGCGGGCTATCTGCTGGTTATCCGATTCACAGTACACTGGAATCACCCCTTTCTTTACATTCCCCCAACCGGAGTTCTCTTCCGGCCGGCCCCAGGAAAGTTTCTGGTTTTCACCGTTGTCCTTTCCTTTTGTCATCTATACTATAGCACACTTTAATCTATGTTGTCAATAGTTTTTTTAAATATTTTCAAATTGTATTATTAATTATTACCATCCGCGGTTTGCTCTTGACGAACCCGCCCGGAAAGGTTAAAATAGAGCCAGAAAACCTCTATACCGGGTTTTGAACGACCACGGCACGGCTTCCTCCGTGTCCGTTGCTTATGTATCGGCCGTAGGCGGCAAAAGAGTTCACGACGCATCGGCGGTACGGAAAGGAAAGGGAAACAATGGCGGATGAATACGAAGCGGATCTGGTAACCGTTCAGGATGAGGACGGCAACGAGCACCAGTTTGAAATTATCGATGCAATCGAGACCGACGAGGGCCGCTACGTCGCCCTGCTGCCGGTGTACGACGACCCGGCGGAGACTTTGAACGACGACGGCGAGCTCATCATCCTTCAGGTTGTGGAGGAGGACGGCGGCGAAATGCTGGTGCCGATCGAAGACGACGAAGCTTTCGACGAAATTGCCGATATTTTTGAAGAACGCCTTTCGGATCTTTATGAAATTGAGGAGATGGAAGGCGAACCGGAGGACTGATCCCTCCAAAAAGCGCTGGCAACCCTGCCTTGTACGCGGACTGCTGCCTTATAACCCTACTACATTTTGATTTTGGGAGCTCAGCTCCGGGGCCGGATTGCAGACCTCCCCGCCGTGGGATTTATCCCGCGGGCCGGGACGAAGGGAGCAGGAACGTCTTGGGCGGCGCCCACCTGCTGACGTTTAGTAGCAGGTTATCGATGGCGGCGATACGGCTTGGCGGGGCCAAATAAATGCATTCAGCCCGGAATGGAAAACCATTCCGGGCTTGTCTTTTCGCTGCCGGTATTTCGTACGAAAAAAGCTATCCCCGTCCGCCTAAACGGACGGGGCGATATTACAGAAGGCCGTTTTCTTTTTTGAACTCGAGAAATTCGTCGAAGCTCATCGTTTTGTCCAGCAAGCCGTCCGGCGTCAGTTCGATCACCCGGTTGGCGATGGTCTGTACAAACTCATGGTCGAAGGAAGAGAAAAGAACATTCCCCTTGAAATCGATCAGCCCATTGTTTACCGCAGTGATGGATTCGAGGTCAAGATGGTTGGTCGGCTGGTCGAGCAGTAGGACATTCGCGCCGAACATCATCATCCGGGACAGCATGCACCGCACCTTCTCCCCGCCGGAAAGGACGTTCACTGGCTTGAGCACATCGTCCCCGGAGAAGAGCATCTTCCCCAGGAACCCACGCAGGTAGGATTCGTGCGTATCGGAGGAATACTGTTCCAGCCACTTGATGATGCTGAGCTCGCACCCCTCAAAGAAAGGGGTGTTATCCTTGGGGAAATAGGACTGCGAAGTGCTCACGCCCCATTTATAGCTGCCCTCATCCGGCTCCATCTCCCCCATCAGGATGCGGAACAGGGTGGTGTTGGCGATCTCGCTTTCCCCTACGAAGGCGATCTTGTCCCCCTTGTTCACCCGGAAGGAAACATTGTTCAGCACCTTCACGCCATCCACTGTTTTGCTAAGCCCTTCGACGCTGAGGATCTCCTTCCCCGCCTCGCGGTCCATCGTGAAGCCGACGAAGGGATATCGGCGGGAAGACACGGGCATTTCCTCCGGCGTCAGCTTTTCAATCAGCTTCTTTCGGCTGGTAGCCTGCTTGGACTTCGACTTGTTGGCGGCGAAACGCTCGATAAAGCTCTGCAGTTCCTTGATTTTTTCCTCCGCCTTCCGGTTCTGATCCCGGATCATCCGCTGCATGAGCTGGCTGGATTCGTACCAGAAATCGTAGTTACCGACATAGATTTTGATTTTGTTGTAGTCCACATCCACAATATGGGTGCACACGTTGTTGAGGAAGTGACGGTCGTGGGACACCACGATAACCGTTCCCTCATAGTCCAGCAGGAAATCTTCCAGCCAATCCACGGAGGGGATGTCCAAGCCGTTGGTGGGCTCGTCCAGCAGAATGATATCCGGCTGGCCGAAGAGGGCCTGCGCCAGCAGCACTTTCACCTTCTGTTTTTCGGTGAGTGTGTTCATCGGCAGGTATAGCAGGTCCAAGTTCAATCCCAGCCCCTGCAGGATGCGGCCGGCTTCGGTTTCCGCATCCCAGCCGTTCAATTCCGCGAATTCGCTTTCTAGTTCCGCGGCCAAATTGCCGTCTTCTTCCGAAAAGTCTTCCTTCGCATACAGCGCGTCCTTCTGCTTCATTACTTCGTACAGGCGGGGGTTCCCGCTGATGACAGTGTCCATCACCGTGTAATCGTCATAGGCGAAGTGATTCTGCTTAAGCACCGACATCCGGGTTTTGGCGTCGATCGCCACCTCGCCGGACGAAGGTTCCAGCTCGCCGGATAGAATCCGCAGGAAGGTGGACTTCCCCGCTCCATTCGCGCCGATCACCCCATAGCAGTTGCCCGGGGTAAATTTCAGGTTCACGTGGGTAAACAAATTCTGCCCGCCGAACTGCAGGCTGACATCCGATACGGTAATCATAGGTTCCTCCTGAAACGATGGTATTCCTCGCTTGTTTTGACTTTCCCAGCGGAAACTCTTTCAGCGACGCAACGACGCGCCCGCCAAAAGTTCACTAAAGATAGAATATATCATATTCCTTTTCAAATGGAAAGGTCTTTTCCGCAAATGATTCGCCTTCCCGGCAAAAAGAGGACGGGGAAGCCGCTAGGCTACCTCGTCCCCTTTTTGCCGCTTTATTTATTCTTCACAATGCCGTTTGAAATCGCGGCGCGCCGGTTGACCGTCCCTCTTCGCGCCGGCGTGTCCAGAAGCCGCCCCCGGTAATCGAAGCGGGAACCGTGGCACGGGCAATCCCAAGTTTTTTCCTCCGGGTTCCAACGCAGTTCGCATCCCAGGTGCGGGCAGCGGGTGGAAACCAGGAACACACGCCCTTCCTCATCTTTGTATGCGCCGACCTTTTTCCCATCATGCCGGACAATGCCTCCGTGCCCGGGCGCCAGATCGTCCAACGTCCGCACCGGCTGATGCAGCACCTGTTTGCCAAGCCCGGCGACCGCTTCCGCACCGTCAACGGTCAGCTTGCCGGCCGATGCCCGGACGGGGAAACGGCGGGGGGAAAATACCGGCGCGCAGGCGTTCTTGAGCCCGGTAATCCGGTCTGCCAAAAAGGCGGAAGCCGCCATGCAGCCGGTCATGCCCCATTTGTTAAACCCGGTTGCTACAAATACGTGCGGCATGGAAGCGGCGTATTCCCCGATAAAAGGGACGCCGTCCACCGTGATGCAGTCCTGCGCCGACCACATCGCCTGTACCACCGACTGAGGATACAGGATGCCCGCGTGACGGATCAGCTGCCCGTAATGGCCGCCTTCCGTGTTCTTTCCAGTACGGTGGCCCGCCCCGCCGAGGAGAAGGAGCCCCCCTGCCTGACGGAAGCTCAGTCCGCTTTCCTCCTGGTCGATATACATCCCCTCCAACACCGGCGCACCGGATAAGGCTACGACATAGGAACGCTGCTGGTGCATCCGGAGAAAATAATAGCCGGGTGAATTGAGAATGGGATAATGGGTGGCGACCACTACCGCCTGCGCCCGGATCTTCCCACCGCGGAAGGTCACGATGCTTCCCTCGATATTCCATACAGGGGTATTTTCATAAACTTTGAGTTCCTTCGCCAGCGCATACAGGAAACGCAACGGGCTAAACTGCGCCTGGTCCGGGAAACAAAGCGCCCCAGCTACCGAAAAGGGCAATTCCGTCCGGTCGGTCAGCGTGGCGGGGATGCCCAGACGGTTTGCCGCCTGCAGCTCCTTTTCCAGTTTTTCGGTATTGCCCTTGGCATAAACGAAGGCGGGACGGCGCTCGAAGGCGCAGTCGATCCCTTTGGATTCCACCAGCGCGGCATACTGGCGGACCGCCCTCTGGTTGGCCTGCGCGTACTGCGCCGCTTTCTCTTCTCCAAAACCGCGGATCAAGCGGTCGTAAATCAGACGGTGTTGGGAGGTGATTTTCGCCGTCGTCCCCCCAGTGACTCCGCCTCCTACCCGTCCACGGTCAAGAACCACTACCCGAGCACCCCGTCGCTGCAATTCATAAGCGGTCAAGATGCCGGCCATCCCCGCACCGACCACCGCCACATCCGCTTTACAGGTTCCCCGCAATGGTTCCGGCTTGGGAAGCGGTATAAGCTTTTCAGTCTGCCAAATGGATTTCATTTTTCTATCCGCCTTTCGCTGAAATCGGCTAATTTATTTCCATGTCCGGCCTGTCCACCGGAAAACAGAAATCCCCCATTTCATTATCCCCCAAATAAGCGAAAAATCCGCGCGAAATAAACCGAATATTGAGCGGAGATCCTCAGCCGTATAAAACCAGAAGCGGCAGTATCATCAACGCATGTTTTAATAAACAAGCCGTATAAAGCGAGATGCCAAAGAGAAACGGTTTGACCACCAAATCGATAGCGTTATCGCCATCGAAGCGGATCCGGCCGGATGCGCCGCGGCCGACTCGGCCGTCCCTTTTGTGGGAATGCACAGCCTACGGACCGTCCCAGGATGTCATGTCCCGAATGTTGGAATCCGGCAAGGCCGTTTGCCTGAAATGCAGTTTTAATCCAACAAAAATCGAAATACCTCATGTTTTTTTGCTATTTCGTAATTTTTTTTACTATTCTGCAATTTACTGTTTACAATCCTGCAAGATTGTTGTATAATTCATCGTTAGAAACCGAAACCAGCAGGAAACTTACCCTCCCCTTACGAAAGGAATGATCGCGAGAATGGGTGCAACGGAGCAAAAAGCCTACCTGGTCCTGGAAAACGGAAAAGTATTGGAAGGCAAGCGGTTCGGCGCGGCAGGCGACGTTACCGGCGAAATCGTGTTCACCACCGCCATGACCGGTTACCTCGAAACCCTGACCGATCCGAGCTATTACGGCCAGATTGTTGTTCAGACATTTCCACTGATCGGCAACTACGGCGTGATCCCATCGGATTTTGAAAGCGCATCCCCCGCGCTGAAAGCGTATATTGTGAGAGAATGGTGTCAAGAGCCCTCCAATTTCCGGAGCGAGGGTGTTCTTGGCGCTTTTTTAGAATCCGCCGGAATCGTCGGCCTATATGGGATCGACACCCGCGCCCTGACCCGGATTATCCGGGAATACGGGGTAATGAACGCGCGGATCACCTCGTCGAAGGAAGAAGCCGAAAACTGCGCCGCTGCGCTGAAAGAGTACGCCGTCAAGGACGCGGTAAATGCGGTTACCTGCCGCCGCCCTATCCCTCCCCCCGTGAAAGGGGAACGGCGGGTCGTGCTGTGGGACTTCGGCGCCAAAGCCAACATCCGGCGGGAACTGGAAAAACGCGGCTGCGCAGTAACCACCGTTCCGGCGGGGACGACAGCGGCGGAGATCGCCGCAATGGACCCGGACGGGGTGATGCTCTCCAACGGCCCGGGCGACCCGGCGGAAAACATCGCGGTCATTAGCGAACTTCGCCGGTTGTGTGAGCGGAAAATCCCGCTGTTCGGCATCTGCCTGGGGCACCAGCTCCTTGCACTGTCCCAGGGGGCAAAAACCGCCAAGCTCAAATACGGGCACCGCGGCGCCAACCAGCCGGTGCGGGACATGGAAACCGGCCGGGTATACATCACCAGCCAAAACCACGGCTACGCCGTAGTGGCCGACACCCTGCCCGGAAACGCCCGGCTGAGCTTTGTCAACGCCAACGACGGCACTACGGAAGGGATAGCCTACAGCGACATGCCGGCGTTCTCCGTCCAGTTCCATCCCGAAGCGGCCGCCGGCCCGCTGGACACCCGCTTCCTTTTCGACCGTTTTATCGACATGGTCGACCGGTACAAAACGCGCTGACCGGGAACAATCCGCCGCGCGCCTTAACGATACAGAAAGGGATGGTCATTCATGCCGCTCAACCCCTCCATTCATAAAATCCTAGTGATCGGTTCGGGGCCGATCGTCATCGGCCAGGCCGCCGAATTCGACTATGCCGGCACCCAGGCCTGCCGCGCCCTGAAAGAAGAAGGGCTGGAGGTCGTGCTGGTCAACTCCAACCCCGCCACCATCATGACGGACAACGCCATGGCGGACAAAATTTACATCGAGCCACTGACGCTGGATACCGTCAAGCGGATTATCCGGGAGGAAAAGCCGGACAGCGTTCTTTCCACCCTCGGCGGGCAGACGGGGCTTACCCTATCCATGCAGCTCGCCAAGGAGGGATTCCTTGCCGAACAGGGAGTGCAGCTCCTGGGGGCAAACCCCGAAACCATCGACAAAGCCGAAGACCGGCAGATGTTCAAGGACACGATGCTCGAAATCGGCGAGCCGGTCATCCCCTCCCTAGTGGTGAACACAGTGGAGGATGCGTTGGCTTTCGCCAACCAGGAAGGCATCGGCTACCCGCTGATCGTCCGCCCCGCCTTCACGCTGGGCGGCAGCGGCGGCGGCATCGTCAACAACGAAGCGGAATTGCGGGAAATCGCCGCCAACGGGCTGCGTCTTTCCCCAATTACCCAGATTCTGGTAGAAAAATGCATTGCCGGATGGAAGGAAATCGAGTTCGAGGTCATGCGGGACGGCGTGGGCAACGTCATCACCGTCTGTTCGATGGAAAATTTCGATCCGGTCGGCGTCCACACCGGGGACAGCATCGTCACCGCCCCGGCGGTCACCCTAGCGGACAAGGAATACCAGATGCTTCGCTCCGCCGCGCTGAACATCATTTCCGCTCTTAAAATCGAGGGCGGGTGCAACTGCCAGTTCGCCCTGAATCCCGACAGCTTTGAATACGCGGTGATCGAGGTCAACCCCCGCGTATCCCGCTCCTCCGCCCTGGCTTCCAAAGCCACCGGCTACCCCATCGCGAAGGTGGCGGCCAAAATCGCCATCGGCTACACGCTGGACGAGATCAAAAATGCCGTCACGCGGAAAACCTGCGCCTGTTTTGAACCGGCGCTCGACTATGTGGTGGTCAAGCTGCCGAAATGGCCGTTTGACAAGTTCGTGTACGCTAAGCGCACCCTCGGCACCCAGATGAAGGCGACCGGTGAAGTGATGGCCATCGGCGACAGCTTCGAACAGGCGATCATGAAAGCGGTGCGAGGGGCGGAAATCTCCTTGGATTCGCTGAGCCTGCCCGCCCTCACCGCCCTGAACACCGGCGAGGTGCGCAAAAAGCTGCACGACTGCAACGACGAGCGCCTGTTCGTAGTATTCGAGGCGATCAAGCGGGGCGTACCCTGCGAGGAAGTCCACGACATCACGAAAATCGACGAATGGTTCCTGTACAAGCTCCGCCATCTGGCCGAGCTGGAACGCCGGATGGCCAGGGAACTGGACGATGAACTATACACGGAAGCGAAAAAATGCGGGTATCCCGACCGGGTGATCGAACGGATCAGCGGGGAAAAGATCAAAAACCCGCGCCCGGCGGTGTTCAAAATGGTGGATACCTGCGCCGCTGAATTTGCAGCCGAAACGCCGTATTTTTACTCCACCTACGATGAGGGGAACGAAGCCGCCGAATTTATCCGGGAACATCCAAGCGAGAAAAAGACTGTGATCGTTTTCGGATCCGGCCCCATCCGGATCGGACAAGGGATCGAGTTCGATTACGCCTCGGTCCATTGTGTGTGGGCGCTCAAACAGGCGGGGTACGAGGTGGTCATCGTCAACAATAACCCCGAAACCGTTTCCACCGACTTTGACACCGCCGACCGGCTGTATTTCGAGCCCCTTACCCCCGAAGACGTGATGCAGGTCATCCGCACCGAACAGCCCTGGGGCGTGGTGGTCGCCTTCGGGGGGCAGACCGCCATCAAACTCGCCAACTTCCTGGAGACGCAGGGAGTGCGCATCCTCGGCACTCCGGCGGACAGCATCGACGCGGCGGAGGACCGGGAGCGTTTCGACGCCCTGCTGGAAAGCCACGGCATCAAGCGGCCGAAAGGCACTACCGTCATGTGTATGCAGGACGCCTTGGCCGCCGCAAACGAGCTGGGGTATCCCGTACTCCTCCGCCCCTCCTACGTGCTGGGCGGGCAAAATATGATCATCGCCTTCTGCGACGAGGATATCCGGGAATACATGGCGATTATTCTGGCCCATTCCATTAAAAACCCCGTGCTCATCGACAAGTACCTGATGGGCATTGAAATCGAGGTGGACGCGATCTGCGACGGCGAAGACGTATTGATCCCCGGCATTATGGAGCACATCGAGCGGGCCGGCATCCATTCCGGCGACTCCATTGCGGTGTACCCGGCCTGGAATATCAGCGGCGCGCTGACCGAAAAGCTGATCGACTATACCCGTAAGCTCGCTCTGTCCCTGCACACACAAGGGCTGGTGAACATCCAGTACGTGGTCCATGAGAACGAAATCTACGTCATCGAGGTGAATCCCCGCTCCTCCCGCACCATCCCCTACATCAGCAAGGTGACCGGGGTGCCGATGGTGGACCTCGCCACCCGGGCGATACTCGGCGAACGCCTGCGGGATATGGGATACGGAACCGGCCTTTACCGGACCCCTCCCTATGTCGCGGTGAAGGTGCCGGTATTCTCCTTCGAAAAGCTGATCGACGTGGACACCCATCTCGGCCCGGAAATGAAATCCACAGGCGAAGTACTCGGTATCGGCAAAACGCTGGACGAGGCGCTGTACAAGGGGTTGGTGGCCGCTGGATACACCATGGATAAAAGCGGCGGTGTGCTGATCACGGTGCGGGATACCGACAAGGTGGAGATTACCGACACCGCCCGTCGGTATGCCGAATTGGGCTTCACCCTCTACGCAACCTGCGGCACCGCCGCCGCGCTGCGGGAAGTCGGGATCCCGGCCATCCCCGTCAGCAAGCTGCACGAGACGAAAGGAAAAGGGGAGAATATCCTCGACCTGTTGGAAAGCGGGAAGATCCAATATATCCTCTCCACCTCCTCCAAAGGGCGGCTCCCCAGCCGGGACAGCGTGAAAATCCGCCGGAAGGCCGTGGAACTCGCCATCCCCTGCCTGACCTCAATCGACACCGCGAACGCGCTGGCCAACTCCCTGCGCAGCCGGTACACGCAGAACAGCACCGAACTGGTGGACATCAACCATATGCGCACCGAACGTAGCGTCCTCCACTTTACCAAGATGCAGGGCTGCGGCAACGACTATATCTATTTCAACTGCTTTGAACAGGAGATGATCAGCCCCGAATCCCTGGCAGTCTACCTCTCCGACCGGCATTTCGGCATCGGCGGGGACGGCGTTGTGCTGATCTGCCCTTCCGACGTAGCGGACGCTAAAATGCGGATGTTCAACCTCGACGGCAGCGAAGGAAAAATGTGCGGCAACGCTATCCGCTGCGTAGGCAAATACCTGTACGACCACGGCATGGTGCCCAAAACCACCATGACCATCGAAACCCTAAGCGGGATCAAAACCTTATCCCTCTACCTGCAAAACGGCAAGGTAGATTCGGTTACGGTGGATATGGGGGCGGCGGAACTCCATCCGGCAAAAATCCCGGTCAATCTGGATGGCGACCGGGCGGTCGGCCGCACTGTTATAATCGGCGGCAAGGCATATACCATCACCTGCGTGTCCATGGGCAACCCTCACTGCGTGGTGTTCTGCGACCCGAAAATCCCGCTGGACACCCTAAAGCTAGAGGAACTCGGCCCGCAGTTCGAGTACGATCCACTGTTCCCGCAGCGGGTGAACACCGAATTCGTCACCGTACTGGGCCGTACCTCGCTTAAAATGCGGGTTTGGGAGCGGGGAAGCGGCGAGACTTGGGCCTGCGGTACCGGCGCCTGCGCTGCGGCGGTGGCGGCCGTGCTGAACGGCTACTGCCTGCCAGACGAGGAGATCACAGTAAAACTGCGGGGCGGCGACCTCAGCATCCGTTATACCGGGGAAACCGTATATATGACCGGAAAGGCGGCTAAAGTGTTCGAAGGGGACGTGGAAATCTGACCGGCTCCACCGGCAACGAAAGGAGAAAACGCCATGAAAGTAAACACGCATTACGGCGAATTGAAGGACAGTTACCTATTTTCAACCATCGCCCACAAGGTATCGGCCTACTCCGCCGCGCACCCGGATAAATCCATCATCCGGCTGGGGATCGGGGACGTGACCCTCCCCCTCTGCCCTGCGGTGGTGGAAGCCATGCAGGCGGCGGTGGCCGAAATGGGGAAAAAAGAGACCTTCCGCGGCTACGGCCCGGAACAGGGCTACGATTTCCTGGCGGACGCGATCACCGCCTATTACCAGGAACGCGGAATTACGATCGGCCGCTCGGAAGTCTTTGTCAGCGACGGGGCAAAAAGCGATCTTGGCAATATCCTCGACCTGTTTGACCGGGACAACACCGTGCTGGTCCCCGATCCCGTTTATCCGGTGTACGTCGACACCAATGTCATGGCGGGTCGCCCCATCCGGTATATGGACGCGAACGCCGAAAACGGCTTCCTCCCCCTGCCGGACGAAACAGTCAAGGCCGATATCCTCTATCTCTGCTCCCCCAATAACCCGACCGGCGCGGTCTACAGCCGGGAACAGCTCAAGACCTGGGTGGAATACGCGCTGGAAAACGACGCGGTGATCCTGTTCGACGCGGCGTACGAAGCTTTTGTGCGCGATCCCGCCCTTCCCCGTTCGATTTTTGAAATCGAAGGAGCCAAGCGATGCGCCATTGAGTTTTGTTCCTTTTCCAAAACGGCGGGGTTTACCGGCACCCGCTGCGGCTATACCATCGTCCCACAGGAACTGAAACGGGACGGCATGTCCCTCAATGCAATGTGGCTGCGGCGGCAGACCACCAAATTCAACGGCGTACCCTATATCGTCCAGCGGGGCGCGGCGGCGGTGTTTACCCCGGAAGGGCAACGGCAGGTGCGGGAAAACATCGATTATTACCGTGAAAATGCCCGGATTATCGCCTCCGCCCTGCGGGAACGCGGCGCCTGGTTCACCGGCGGGGAGAATTCCCCCTATATCTGGTTAAAATGCCCGGAAGGGACGGGCTCCTGGGCCTATTTCGACCGGCTGCTGGAGGAAGCCGGCGTAGTCGGCACCCCTGGGGAGGGCTTCGGCAAAAACGGCGAGGGCTATTTCCGCCTGACCGCTTTCGGCGACCGTGCCAACACGGAAGAAGCGGTGCGCCGCATCGCCCATCTATAATCAAAACCACTAGCAAGCTAGTGGTTTGCTCAGACCCCCTGGGGGTTTGTTATCGCCTTACTATCACAGGCAGCCGCGAAAAGCGGCTGTTTTCTTTTGCCTACTTCCTCTTGCTCCCTGTAAACGGCTCCATATACTTCTTGAGTGCGATCTGGTCACTGGTCAAATCTTTCTCTAGCTGGTTTTGAATGCCATGAGTATGATGCTAGTTTTCTTACTGCCATTCACTAGATTCTCCCTCCTACATATTCGTATGTACTGTTTCCGATGGATTCTTTTTCAGCACCGCTCGTATGGGTAGGAAAATCGTACAAACGGCGAGGGCAATACAGGCGATACAACTCAACACCAGAACCAACGGCATTTGCGTATGCAGCCAGTTCTCCTGAAATTTCGGCAGTATGAAAAGGCAACCCGTAATCCCGAGAAAAGAGGACAAAAAGCCGAAAGCCACGCCCTCATAAACGAACATCCGGTAAACCTGCCCCTTCGTCATGCCGATACAGCGCAGCAGTCCGATTTCATGCAGGCGGCTGTGAATACGGCTGGATACGGTATTCATCAGCCCCAAGAATCCCAGTGCCAACAGGCAGACGGCGATCATGCTCATGACGGAAATCGTGGTACGCCGGGTCTGTTGGTCTGCTAGGCGTTGTTCCGTTGCGGTTGTGAGGGACAATAAGGGATACTCCTGTGAAACAAACTGTTTTATTTCCGTCTCGGTCTGCTCAATATCGGCATCATTCTGAAAATAAATATATTGCTGCCGTATACTAAAAGGTAGCCCCCGATTGGCAAGCGCTTGTTCGCCGACGATCACGCCAAAGGGAACTCTTGGGGCGCCCTGTACCGCCAGAGCGTCTTTTACAACCGCTCCGATCCGTATAGTTTTGGTATGCTTTTGATATTCGCCATCATCATGGAGCGTCACCCATGTGAAGGTAAGTGTATCTCCCGCTTTCCAATCCGTATTCGTATAAATCACTGTGTTCTCAGCAATCACCGGGTCAGCCCACAGTGGGGAATAGGTGCTGCCGTAGCTGTTATCATCCTCATGAAGCGTTGTCGCATAGTCCGGCATACACAAAATGATCTCATCCCCACGGTTAATGGCGTCAATATCCACCGTTCCATCCACTACATACGGGGACAACGCCTGTAGCAGATGTTCGTCAAAAGCGGCGATTTGCGGCGTAATCAGGAACTCCTGATCGGTATAACCATATTGCTGCTGTTCATCAAAAAAGTAATCGTATTGCCCCCGGCTTTGCCAAATCTGTAAGCCCAGCTCTTTTCTGTCATAATGAAAATATCCGTTCAAGTAATGGTCATACCGCGATAACGGGACAGAGCAAGCAAACATGGGGGCGATCTCCACGCTCTGGCATTCCACCGGAAAACGCCCGCCAACCAGCCCCGGCAATTCTGTCGGAACACCATCCGCTTTATCATCGGGCTTTATGATATATTCATAGCGGTATTGTCCGGCTGACAGCGAAACATCGGCAATATCATAGGCAGGCAGATAGGCCACTAGAGAAAACATCATCATCACATTAAAAACGACGATCACCAGCGCAAAGGTAAAAGTGGTTAAAACGGTTTTTCCCTTAGATTTGCGCATGGAAAGCAGCATCAGGCCGAAAGGCTTTAAGGCTGTTTTACCGGACTTTTTCTTCTTTGACTTTTTCCTTTTGAAGTAAACTGTCCTCGTGCCGGTAATCGGCGCGGTTCGTGAGGCACGGACAGCCGGGAGCAGCGTGGCGAGACAGACGCACGCCACACAAACCAAAACAGCCAGCAGTAAAATCCAGCCGCTGAAACGATAGATCAGTTCACTGCCGTTTAGCTTTCCAAAAAGATGCACCGCTCCCACCGATACCGGAACGCCCAGCAGGATACCGGCAGGGATTCCAAGACCCAGCAGCAAAAATGCTTCGCAAAACAGATAGGAATACGCCTGCTTTTTGGTTGCGCCGATGCAGCGCAGCAGGGACAACTGGCGCTTTCGCCTGTCCACCGACATCAGGAAGCCGTTGAGCAGGATGACCATCATGCACACCAGTATCATACCGCCGATCAGGGCGCTGATCCCGATGGTGCCGAGAGCCGTCTCACTTACCCCGCCGTAGTAGCTGATCTGAGGATAGACGGAATAGTTATATGCCAGCGTTACCTTTTCCGGCAGGCTGTCGCTCAAAACGGCATACGATTCGCTGGGGCTGTTTAACAGCCAGGTTTCCATGGCTGTCCCGGAGGATACGGCCCCTTGTTCTGCAATCAAAAAAGATACCAGCGGCGGATAAGAGGTTCCCTCCGGCGTATTATATGCATAGGCGTTTCCCCATACGGCCGTGTAATTTTCCATCAGCCCCACAACCCGGAAGGTAAAGGACTGGGTAGATTCCTGACCGGTAACAGCAATTTCCAGTGTCATCATATCGCCAACGGCATAGGGCTGATTGCCGATATGCTTATAAACGCTTCTTTCCAAAACGATTTCATCCGCCGCCTGCGGCCAGTTTCCCTCCGTCAGCCGGATATGGCCCAGCGTTCTGGCGGTTTCATCCATCGTCCCCACGCCCAAAAAATCGCCGGTTTTAGAGGATACCGCACCGCAGATTTTCATTTTTCCGATTTCATCCCATACGGTTGATTTTTCAAACTGTGTCTTCTGTTCGTCCGACAGGTTCCAGGCAACGGCCTTTTGCTCACCATACAAGTCCCTGTTTTGCCGGTCAATGGTATACAGGGAGCTGCTGCCGACCAATCCCATCACAACCAAAAACGTGACAGAGAGAATAATGGCCGATAGCAACAGTGCCGTGGAGCGTTTCCGGCTTTTGAGCCCCGCCCATGCCAGAGGAAACAATTGCTTCATGCTTCTTTCCTCCCCGTATCGCCGGATACATAGCCGTCCTCCAGAGTGATAATCCGGTCAGCCCCCTCGGCAATCTGTCTGTCATGGGTCACCATAATCAGGGTTTGGTTAAATCGCTTTCGGGACAGGTGCAGAAGCTCCAGCACCTCGGCACCGGATTTTCCGTCCAGATTGCCGGTTGGTTCGTCGGCCAGCAGGACGGCGGGTTTGGTGATCAACGCGCGGGCAATGGCTACCCGCTGCTGCTGGCCGCCGGACAGCTCTCCGGCATAATGGGAAAGCCGGTCACCCAGCCCTAACAGGGAAATGACTTCGTCCAGATAGGCTTTATCCACCTTGCGGTTATCCAACTGCATCGGCAGAAGGATATTCTGATAAGCGGTCAGCTCCGGCATCAGGTTATAAAACTGAAACACAAAACCCACCCTCCGCCGACGGAAGATCGTCCGCTCGCTATCCGAAAGGCGGTAGATGTCCCGTCCTTCAATCTCCACGCTGCCCCGTGTCGGCGTATCCAACCCGCCAAGCAAATGCAGCAAAGTGGATTTTCCCGAACCGGAGCGCCCCACAATCGAAGTAAAGCTGCCTTCTGCAAAACACAGATGACACTCTTTCATGGCCTGCACCTCATTTTCGCCTTTTCCGTAAGTTTTAGACAGGCCCTTCGCCTGTACCACAATTCCCATATTACCCCTCCGCTCCTCTATGTGTTATCGCTTTTAATTTCACTATACCTTAACAAAAGCAACCTTACAACTTAAGAAGTCGTAAGGTTGCAGCTCTCATAATGTTCCGCGCAAGGCAAAAGCGGTAGCGTAAAGATCATCGCCAGACCATCCCCTTCATTGACGGCACGCAGATTGCCTTTGTGAAGGTCGACGATGCTTTCTGCCATAGAAAGCCCAATACCGAAGCCGTCTTTTCTGGAGCTCTTGGCTCGATAAAAGCGTTTGAATATATGCGGTAAATCTTCCTCCGCGATGCCCCCGCTGTGGTCGAGGACTTTCAGAAGTGTCACGCCGCCGCTCTGCTTTATCGTGATCTGCACCGGCGCACCGGCAGGCGAATAGTCCAACGCATTAACAAGCACATTGACAAGCGCCTGCTGAAACCATTTGCGGTCACAGCGGAGTATCAGCCCGTCCTCTATGTTTATGGAAAAGCAACCCTCCGCCTGCGGTCTGGCCGCCAGCGCAGCCTGCTCGGCAGCGCGGATGAATTCCTCAGCCGGGACGCTCTCGATGCGCAGATGAACCGAACCGGAATCCAGCTTTGCCAGTTCCAAAAGCGTCCGTACCAATTCGTTCATCCGCTCCGCCAAATAAATACAGTCGGCAAGCTGCTCTTTTTTCGCGGCATCCGTTTCCGCTCTTTCCAGCAGATCCAGATAGGAGAGCAAGCCCGTCAAAGGTGTCTTGATCTGGTGGGATATATCGGCAATAAAGTCATGGATCGTTACCTTTTCGGTATTTAGCTGGTTCACCATATGTGCGGTTCGTTTCACCAGCAGCTCCAGCTGGCTCACCAATATGCTGAGTTCGCCCTCCTGATAAGGCGACCAGTCCGGCGATAAATCGCCGTGCATAATCGTATCCAGGGTAAGATTTAGTTTTTGAATTTTGCGGTTATAGCGCCGCCTTTCCCAAAAGCGACCCGCAATACCACCGATCAAAGCGGATACCACATGTAGCCCTGACACATGTTGCCAAAAAACTCCTTCGTGTTATTTACACAATGCAGACCAAGAACATTCGTTACGATTCAACTATGATCCGCTAAAGTGAATCCTCTCTTTTTTAGCTCTCCACCGGAGGACTTGGTTTTCTGCGCTCTTTTTCTTCCCTTGAAAAATTTCTCTTTAAAGCCTTGACTTCTTATAGTTGGTCACCTCACTTTCTTTGCCTTATGCAGCTTCAGTCCTCGTCCCCGGCCTTAAAGTTGTAGATGGGCCGGATGATTTTCACGACCTCTGCTGTGGGGCCGATGTTGTCCAGAATATCCTGCATCCCCTTGTAGGCCATAGGGCATTCGTCTAAAGTTGCTTTGCTCACCGATGTAGTGTAGACCTCCCCCATCTGCTTTTTGAACTCAGAGACGGTAAAGGCCTGCTTGGCGTCCGCCCGGCTCATCAGGCGGCCTGCGCCGTGAGGGGCGGAACAGTTCCAGTCCTCGTTGCCTTTGCCCACGCAGATCAGGCTCCCGTCCCGCATGTTGATGGGGATCAGCAGCCGCTCTCCAGCCTTGGCGGACACGGCGCCTTTCCGCAGGATCCTATTCTCTGTGTCAATATAGTTGTGGATGGTGGTAAACTGCTCCTCCACATGCAGCTTCATGCCCTTGACGATCTCGTCCATCATTGCCTGCCGGTTGAGCATGGCAAAGTGCTGAACGATTTTCATATCGTGAATATACTGCTCAAACAGCTCCCCGGACACATAGGCCAGCGCCTTGGGGATGCTAGTCTGCTTGCCGTTTTTGAGCCTTTTCAGTTCCTTCTGGATTTCCTTCTCCCGGCCGTCCGCTTTCATCTGGGCGATCAGCGCTTCAACGGAAGCGTCATCGGTGCGGTTGAGAACTTTGTACCCGGTCTCCTGATAATAGCTGGCCACCTCTACACCCAGATGGCGGCTGCCGGAGTGGACGACAATATAGATGTTCCCTTCATCGTCCTTGTCTACCTCGATAAAGTGGTTGCCGCCGCCCAAGGTTCCGATGCTCTTTTCTGCCCGAAGCAGATCTACATGTTTTGCGCAGCACAGCTCCGACAGGTCGATCTGGCTGAGATATCGGTGCGCCTTATCCCGGATGGAAAAGCCGGAGGGAATTTTTTCGTAAATCAGTTTGTCCAGTTTCTGCAGCTCCATATGGGATTCCCGGATGCGAATCGTCTCCATACCGCAGCCGATGTCCACGCCCACTAGGTTGGGCACCACCTTGTCGGTGATGGTCATGGTGGTGCCGATGGTACAGCCCGCCCCAGCGTGGATGTCGGGCATCAAGCGGATGCGGCTGCCCGCCGTGAATTTCTGGTTGCACAGTTCCTGCACCTGGGCGATCGAGACGCTATCCACCACATCGGTGAAGATCTTGGCCTCGTTGTACTTTCCTTTGACCTCAATCATAGATAGTTTCCTCACTATTCTTATTATTTTCGGGGTACTAGCCCCATCATGTCGTTTCATACAGCAGGACCGTATTGCTCTGTACTTACCCTAGATGGGAGCGCCGCGGCAAGGCTCTATTCCACAGTCCCGGCAGACAGATCCCAATCCGGGATCCCCTCTGTTCGTGGGGCACGGACGCGGTAGCCAATACCCAAAACGCATCCGTTATGCAGCAGCCCCTTTTATTTTTTGATTGAAAGGGCAGTTCTATTTAAAAAATACATTTTAATGGCTTTTGGGCCGGGTGGAGAGCCTAAAAGCTCCGTGTCCATACATAGAAAAGGAGAAAGACCGTACCGGGTAACAAAAAGCCCTGTATCCTCCTGTCACAGAGACAGACTGATGCAGGGCATGAAACAGTGCGTAGACAAAGAACCGCACTGTTCCATACGATTCCTAAAGCAAACAAATATATATACACAAACAAGCGGTATACCAAATATTTGCTTATTTGTGATCGCCTTTTCTTACTCTAAACCACAGTCACAGAGTTTCCTTTCTCATTTTCCAAATGGTTTTATTGTATAATTTGTCAGAGAAAAACGGTTCTATTCTAACGATTGATTATACTATATGGGGTTATGCCTTTCAATCGGTTTAATACTTTATTCTGAAAAAAGAAACCCGCCCTTTCTTAGTGTTGCACTCGTGAGTTTTGATACGATGGATGTACGGCTGGCGACGGAGTTAGGGCGGATAGGATATACTTTTGTAAAAGAAAGGTTGCGGAACCCAGTGGAATGGTTGAATTGCTATTTTACCGCTACCCGCCCGAAACTCAATTAGTGAAGCCGATTATTTTACAGCAATCGATTCTTTCGACTATACTTTGAAAAGGAAGCACAACACGGGAGGGAGGTTACTATAGGAAACATGCAGATTTACCAGTGAATACAGCGCCCAATTTGGAAGCAATATTTAGGTCCACAGACCCGCGTAAAAATTGACTTTATAAAAACACCATTGATGTCTACCCCCTGTGGGTTAGACATCAATGGCGTTTTCAAGAATGGCTACCTGGCATTCACGGACATGCGGAATCTGAGCTTGCTGTCATATCGTTTTTCAATAAACTTCTCCGTTTTATAAAATAATAGATTACACCCAATGCATCGGCCAAAAACCAGCCGATAGGTACCGACCACCAGATTCCCACGACACCAAACGCGGGAATGGCGGAGAGCGCATAAGCCAGAGCAACCCGGATACCGAGCGATACGATCGTAAGGATTACGGACATACCGGGTTTCCCCAGCGCACGGTATAGCCCGTAAAGCAGGAACAGAGTGCCAATCAAAAAATAAAAGGCTCCTTCAATACGAAGATACCGTACCCCCTCTGCAATGACGGCGGTTTCCCCCCCATCAATAAACAGGGCCATCAGGAGCTCGGCGAAGACAAAAACGCAGACGGAAATCACAAGGCTAAAGGCCGTGGAAGCAAGAACCGCAACACGGATCCCCTTTTTTATCCGCTGCATTTGTTTCGCGCCGAAATTTTGGGCGGTAAAAATGGAAAAAGCGTTGCCAAAGTCCTGAACCGGCAGATAAGCAAAGGCGTCGATTTTTACAGCAGCGGCAAAGGCGGCCATAACAGTGGTGCCGAAGCTGTTCACCAGGCCCTGAACCGCCAAAATGCCAAGGTTCATAATAGACTGCTGCAGACAGGTCAAAGCGGAATAGCTTGTGATTTCCTTCACGCGGCTCATCCGGAAACGAACCTGCTTATCCTTTTTTAAAAGTTCAGGAAATTTTATTCGTGTATAGATGGCAATTCCGAATCCGGAAACATATTGGGATATCACGGTAGCTTCTGCCGCCCCGGACACGCCACGGTGCAACCCCGCTACAAACCAAAGATCCAACACAATGTTCAATATCGCTGAAATTGCCAAAAACAGGAGCGGAACCACGGAATTCCCCAGAGAACGCAACAAAGAGGCAAAAAAATTGTAAAGGAAAATTCCGGCTAACCCCGCGAATATGACGATGAGATATTCCCGCATCATGACAACCAGACCGGCGGGAGTGCGAAGAGCCCATATAATCCAGTCAATCCCGATAAAAACGGCGGTATTTAAAAGAACGGTGACGACGCTAAGAAGCGCAAAAGAAGCGAGAATCCCTTCCTTCAGTCCCAACCGGTCTTTTTGGCCAAAGCGGATGGAGAATACCGTTCCGCTCCCCATAGCCAGCCCCAGCAAGATAGAGGTAAGAAACGTCATTAAAGAAAAGGCCGAACCCACGGCAGCCAGTGCGTCGGCGCCAAGAAATTGCCCCACAATCAGTGTATCGGCAATGTTATAACACTGCTGCAGCAGATTTCCGAGAATCATAGGGACTGCGAAGCGCAGCATTGTTTTCATGACCGGCCCCTGCGTCAGATCAACTTTCATTCTTTTCACCGTGTTGTCAATACGAAATATCTATATTAACATTCGAAATATATTATAGTTTTTTGCCTACCTTATGTCAATATAGAATCGATATTTTGCTTGACTGGTTTGATAGTATGGCCGTATAATATCCGTGTAAAAAATTTAAATGTAAGGAGATGCCCACGTATGTTTTTAGACGGCTTGGATGAACTGGATCAAAAGATCGTGAAGCTGTTGATACAAAACGCCAGAATGTCGTATTCCGATATTGGGGAAAAAATTGGAATCTCACGGGTGGCCGTGAGATCACGCATCCAGGGTCTTGAACAAAGTGGGATTATTGAGGAATATACAACGGTAATCAACCCGCAGAAAATTAGCGGAGCCATTTCCTGTTATTTCGAAATAAAAACGGCTCCGGATACCTTGATGGAGGTTGCCGCACTTTTGGAACAAAACGATACGATTACACAGATTTATCGTGTGACAGGGAAAAGCAAACTCCATGTCCATGCGGTCGCTTCGTCCAATGAAGAAATGGAAAAATTAATATATGAAACCATAGATAAACTGCCTGGGGTGCTAGAATGCAGCTGCAATATGATATTTTCCAGGATTAAAGATATCAAAGGATTGAGACTGTAAAAAGAACTAAGAATAGAGTCGCTGTCCTGAATTATCAAAGCAAATTGATTTATTGAAGGCTAGTCGGTTCAACGGCTTTTCTGTATCGAAAGTGAAGGACGATTTATGAAAAGTGGTTTCATTAGGAATCGATTATAACGGGCAAAGCTTCCCTGAACCGGCTCAAAAACGGTTTCACTAGTCGGGATGGGCTGATATACCATCCCCATCCACCGGCCTTTGTACCTATTTTGTGTCCACGTTAGTCCGAATCCTCTCACTTCCTGAAAATCGACCCTTTGCATCTATAAAACCCACCCTGAATTTTTGCCCCTGAAAACGCCCAAAAGCCCGATAAAATCGGGCTTTTGGGGAGACGATCTTATTTGTATCATCTTTATGGCAAGGGAAAAAGCCTTAACCCCTCGGCATACGGTTTCGGAGTGGACGGGGGTTGGCGCGAACTTGTACAAACAGCGGCGCGCTGTTGATCTTTTTGTGAGGAGGGTAAAAAACAAGCCCTATGCCGTTTTATGCTTTATGGATGATAGGAAACGGGCAGGCTCCTCTCAAAGGTCCTTTCCCATAAATCGCTGCGGCATCTTGCCGAAATTAACAGCCCGGATCGCTTCAACGATCTCATCCTTACGGCTTTCTGCATCCGGCAGGTCGCAGACGACATCATTCAGATCATACGGACCGTTGCGGAAATGACCAACCGACGCTCCGCGAAACTCACCGTCGATCAATAGGTACTGCAACGGTTCATGATCATAGGCAAGTTGATCGATCAACGGTTTTATTTTTTCTTTTAAAATGTGCTCGTTTGCTTTGTATAGAAAATCATTCCTGTGAATGGCATAGACAAAATGCAAGGATTTAGGCTCGTAACTTGAGAGCAAAGCGGCGTCACTCTTCAGCATGAACCCTGTGTCCGACGTAACCAATATGCTTTCGGATACCAGCTCGCCGACTGCCCGTTTGATTTCCTTTTCGGGTAACTTATAAAACGACTTCGCCATTGCTGTATCAAACCATACAAGGCGATAGGCAAAGCGCTGCAGCACGATCTTCAGCGCTTCCAGCCTAGTATATCTGTCTATATTCACTTCCGGAAACATTTCCGCGAACTTGTACCAGCCGCGGTCCCATTCGCCGTCATACTGGTCCTCATAAATCAAAAACGCTTCTTGCAGGCGATGGAGAATGGGGGTAATCTGTTTTACAAGTAACCCGGTTTCTTCCTTGATCTGCTGAATGTTGAGAGGCCCCGCCGCTTCGATAAGTTCAAGGATCAGCATCTGCTCCCTTGTCGGCTTGGTTAGGGGTTTTCGATATAGGGCCGCAAACAGTTCCATGTCTTCCGTCATAATCCAGCCCAAATTCCCGCCGGCAAACCGCCCCTTAATAAGTTGGCGATTCAACTGACGAACCCGATTCCATTCTATGTCGTTGAAATCCGTGCGGAAAGCAAGTGTGGGCGGTTCACCAAACCCGTTCCAGTACACGTTTTGTCCAGGCTGCATATCACGGTACAGCTTTATGTAATCGGTCTCGTCCGCTTTATTGATAAAGCACTGCCGTTCCATGCGTAGGGATATTATTTTTTCTCTGCCCATCTTCCCTCTCCTTTTACAAACACCCGCATCATTGATCTTTTCATTACAAAACTACCCTCTTATAAATTTATCAATTTTTTTCCGCTCTGCTTCCGGGTTCAGTTTCAGAATCTGCGCTTTAATTTTGTCATAACTCCTCGAAGGGTCAAGATCAGGTATTGAACACCCGCGCTCAGACCAAAAATCCTCTACTGTTGCGAATACCGTGCTGTTCCAACCATAGCCTTCCCCGTATTTGTTCCTTTTCTGCGCCCTGCCGCATATGGTAATAAACATACGCATCTGAAGCTCCACGATCGCACGCTCAAATTTTGCGTTGTCCTCACGGTGAAAACCGCCTACCTGCTTTATTTCGTTAATAGCAATTTTGCCGCCGGAAACGATCTCATATATTTTCTTTGCCGTCCCGCTCACTGTACCGTTCTCGTAGGCTTCTTCAAAGGTTCCCCCCTGCCTTCGAACCGCGTAAAAGCATGGATACCATTCCTTTGTAATATATCCGCTTGTGCGGAAGAAAAACTTTGAATAAGCTATATCATCTCTCTCCTCGAGCACTCGCATGCGCCATTCCCAAGGATCCGTTTCCGGTTCTCCCGTGTGCCATTTTATCGGGGAATCAAAATTTCCTTGCTCCTGACAACCGTAAGAAAGGATTGCAAAGACACCCTTTGCATTGCCGCCGCCCATAGAGAAACCACATTCATAAAGCGCGGTGCAAAAGTCTGAAAAATTATGTAACATTATTGTACCACCTTATACACTGCTCACTCCTGGCTCCCTGCGGCGTATCGCCATGCTCCGGATCGCAGGAATACTTCGTCAGAAGCTCCCAAGGGATATCCGGACATCCACCACAGTGTACAATGCCTATATCTTGGCAGCATACTGCAACGGGCATTCCCCGTGAAAAGGCTGTCCGTTTGTCTCTATGCAGCCGCCGCATCCGCAGGTTTCCTTATATTCACATCCGGTGCAGTGAAGTCCGCATCTTGAATCTATTATTGAATTCTCATTTTTCCACATATTCAAATTCGCTAATCGGTCGGGGTTGTGTCCATTTTCAATAAATTGAAGTAAGCCTTTACATGGAAGTTCTTGACACTCACCGCAATGATGAAAGCCTTTATTTGCCGCACACGTGTAAATATCACATTCACCCCCAAAAATCTTACCCTGCATTTTTTCACAGCCGCGGCAATGAAACTTTTCTTTAAATGGACAACTGTTACATTCCGTCCCACATTTCCCCCGAATTACATTCACAATATTTTACCTTCTCTTCTTATAAACAATAATATCCGCATCAGATCCGTCACTGCCGGATTCACATACCAAAAGATAATTTTCGTCAGCAACCAAGCCGTAAAATCTGTCGCTGTCCTTTTTTCTGAGCAGATGCCCGATATAGATCCTATTATCATCCCAAAACTTAACGGCCTGTCCGTTAGGGAGAATGTATTCCAGGTTGGCAAAGGATCCTTTGAGCGCATTGAGACTTGTGACTTCTTCCATATCTGCAATGCCCAATGCGTTAAATTCAGCTATCAACTGTTCTTTCAGCTTACAGGGGTTCTCAAAAGCTTTCCCGCAATTCTCGCAGCCTTTATCATTGCAGCATTCCGCAATCATGCAAGAGTCTCCAAACGGATGCCCATTTGTTTCTGCGCAGCCGCCGCAGTTGTCTTTCAATCCGCATTCGCTGCAATCTAATCCACATAATGTCCTCATCATATATTACCCCCATTCATTATAAAAAGAGCAATTCATTGCCTTCCGGATCGTGCAGTATGAGTTCCATACCGCCCCATACCGCCTTAAAGGGCGGATTGCAGTCAATTCCTGCTGCAATACTATTTTCGTATACTTCATCCATCTTTCCGTTCGTAGAAAAGACAAAATGATTGCAGACAACATGGTTGTCATCATCATCCGAACGCCAGATCCAAATCATCGGCTCGTTTTAATGGTCTTGCAGGGCCAGCATCGCTCCGTACCATTTATCGTCTGGAGCACTCTCCTCCAGAACCCGAAAGCCCAATTTCTTATAAAACTCAAAAACCATTTCCGGTTTCTTGCTGTAAATATTGATACCGCTAAACTTAAAATTCACAGTAAACAACCTCCTGACTTTTTGCTATAACCATAGCGCCATAAACACGACAACTGTATGTCATGATTCGTATAAATTCTTTATGGAGTCCAGTGTGGATTTCATTATTTCAACCATTTCGGGTGGTCCAAGCACTTTGACTTTATCTCCAAAGCTTAAAAACCACTCCACAGCACCATCTTGTGTTGTAAATCCCCACTCGGTATACAGCGTCCCGTCTTCCTGCTCGGCAAAAGAACCGGGACCGTATTTTTCGACCAACCGATATTTCACGGATGCATCGTAGACGGCGGTTACCACATAGTCATCGGTTATATGAGAGCCGAACCGCTTTTTCTCCTCCGGTATCTCTCTGATGGAAAACGTCTCGTCTGTGATCCGCAGATCCCACAAACGGCGAAGCTTATATGTCCGGAAATCCTGCCGTTGCTTGCAGAATCCGAAAACATACCAGTCCGACCATTTGAAGACGATCCGATACGGCTCGATCCGCTTGTCCGCTTCGCCTTTGTTGTAGCAATAATGAAACGCAATGCATTTCGATTCCTTCATTGCCTGTTTAATCTGATCCAGTTTGGGGGCGAGGTCATCCTTGTAGTAGGAGGAAAGGTCGATCACCATATTGTCGGCCAGCTTGATCACCGAGTTTCCGCCGATCTTCTGAGCAAGCTTTTCTGCGGATGCAGAGTAGGAAACACTGTCGAGCGTTTTAAGTCCGGTGAAAATGGCTGCCAGCTCCTGCTCGGTAAAGACGGTGGTATCAAGGAAGAACTCTTCCATGATAGAAATACCGCCGCCCACCCCTTGCGTGGTGACGATAGGGATACCGGCCTTACAAATGTCCTCAATATCTCGGTTAATCGTACGACGGGAAACCTCGAATTTTTCAGCCAAGTAAGGAGCCGTAACCGTTTTTTTCTGTTGCAAGATAGTGATGATCCCGATCAGACGGTCAATTTTCATATGATATCACCCTTGTATTTGATTGCACTGATTCACATATTGTGCCTGGTAATCCGAAAGTGTTTTGCAGGGGTATTCCGGGCATTCACAGCAGGATTCCACATTTTTCTCCTTACAGCACCGTTTGAATGGGCACTGCTGGCAAAGTGCGAACACATCATCCGATCTGCCGCCGGAACAGTTGAATTGCTCCAAGGGGATATCCTGTCCGAATTCCTCTTGATAGAACCTCCGGGATTGTTCTCGCAAAGCATCGTCGTTATTCTTTGTTGCGAGATAGGTAACGCACTTTGCACAGTCATGACCGCAATAACAGAGATTTATACCCTGTGTATTGACTATTAACGAATCATCATCCGTCGCAGTGAATCGGGGAACATTATCGGGCGCGAATCCGAACTCGTCGGCAACGGTCATGAACGCTTCCTCAATCACATCGGCGCACGCAGGGATATCGTTTCTGTCAATCTCTCTAATCATCTGATCCTCCGTCATGGCCTCGAAAGTGTCATAATGCCGTCTCCCATTCTTCCCGGAACTATTTGATGGACTGCTGCCTGTACGCTCTGTCGTCGCTCACGGCTTTTGCGGCAACTGCGAAGAGCTTATCGCTGAGCTGCCACTTGTCCATTGTACGGTCATAACCGCCGAACAGGGCAAAGGCGGTGGCTCCCACCGTGTAAACATTGGTAATCTCATCAATGACTGCGCCCAGCCTAAATTCCTCCGGGGACTGGAAAAGAGAACTCCCCCACATCCGCCCCATATCGTTGATGCACGGCTGTTTCCGGAAGAAGTCGATATCGCAGATCGTGGTCTTCCCTTTCTCGAAATCATACAGGATGCTTCCGTCGTAGAAATCGATGGCCACATAGTTCTGGGACGCGATATACTCAAAGAAGCGCAGAATGTCGTGGAACACATTCCGTCTGGCGCTAACAGGCAGCTGCATAAACCGGCGGTGTGCCGCCGGGTACATTCTCCCCATGCAATCCCCGTCTACCCATTGGAACACCATAGCGTATCCGCCGCCGAGATCCTCGCCTTCTATGAATGAAATCAAATTTTCGTGGCGCAAATCCCTGTACACAGGCAAGGTGGCTTTCAGTCTGTCTAACGCGTCCCTGGGATTACCAGTATACTGTTCTGCGGGAGCACCGGCGAACTTCACGAAATAGCGCCGTCCGTCTTTTTCGGCGCCGAAGCAGATGTTGCCGGAGTCCTGGTCGTCAAACACCTTGAACACCCTGCCATACTTACTCATAAATGAGAAATCGAAGGCGCTTTTCAGCTTATAAGGAATGCCGTCGATATATTGCAGATGATAGCCCTGAAAATACCAGGCCGGTATAGGGCTGCGCATATTGTCATACCAGGCCAGTACCTCGCACGCTTGGTTAAGCATAGTATTCACTTCCTCCTGGCCGAAAGGTATCGCCCAGTATACCGAGGAAAGCGTGTTGCTGGAAATATAGAGAGCCAGCAACTTCCAGAACTCCAACGGAACTTCGCCGTCAAAATAGCCGTTCACCATACCGGAAGCGAACAGGGGTGACTTCTGCGCACACCATACGATCCGGTTGAATTCCTCCCAGGGATCGCCGTAATCGTTGCGGTTGAAGTCGATGATATACAGCTGTCCGCTTCGGTCGATCATCATATTCCCAATGTGATAGTCGCCGTGCTGGTATACCTGCGGCCTACCTTTCAGCAAATGACGGTTTTCGTTTATGTAGTCGATGAATGCCTGCCCGTTCTCATACTGGATAGGACATTCCTTGTACTTCTTAATTTTATAGTCCATCTTCCGGTTGAACCGGCTTTCCCAGTCTTCTTGAGTATCCGGAGCCGGTATGGAGTGGATCTTACACAAGATGCGACCGGCTTCCAAGCCGTAAACATATTGCTCGGTATCCGAAAGCGTGGGGATCACCTCTTCGGCGTCAACGCCGTCGACCCAGCTTTGGAGCGAATAGACTCCCTCTTCACAGGTGCCGAACTCTAAAGGTAGGCACATGGGAACGCCAAGGGACGCCACCTGTTTCATCCTATTAAATTCCGATAATTTCGTATCATACAGCGCCATATCGGAAACACGCAGAAGATATCGTGTGCCGTTCTCGTCGGTGACACAGTACTTCTTATCGCCGGACCAGCCTTTGTTGATCGGTTCTTTTGTTATGAAATTCATCTCTGGCATACTAATCACAAACTCCATTCAAATCTATAGCGATCGACACGTCTGCCCTTATTTTCCGTTTATGCTCAGTAATAACAAAAGCTTCTATTCGTTTAATCCCCAGACGCTCTTTGGCGTATTGCATCAACGCAGTAGTGCATTCGTACATATATCCCTGCCGACATATGGAGGAACCGAATCTGTCCTAGTGCTAAAAAATGAAACCGGAAGGATGCTGTGCCTTATAGGGGGACTGCTGAAACATACCGTCCAGCGGGGGAATGACCGTTTACAGATATTGTGTTTATGGCGGCTTGTTTCCATCATTATAAATTCTTACGCCGTTTATGCTTTCGCCGCAGGGAAAAGATAACATCTGCTAATACCAAGGTCGCTATCACGGCCACAGAGATAAGGGCATACCTTTGGAAATAAGGCATGTCCTTTTTCCGTGAGGTTCCAAGTCCGGCGCCAACCCCCATTTTACTTGTGTCATTTGCTCTTGACCATAACGGCACCGTATGACTTGTATACAACGCCGTATGAATACAGTGGCTGTTGGAGACAACCGAAAGATAAACTGCAAATATGATCCGTATTCACCGGGAGTTCACAACTCGCACAATGCATACGGCTTTTGTCATAAGCCTGTCATGGTATCAGCATTAACAACGTACCGACGACGATCAACGCAAGACCGATACCCGATTTTTTCGAGAGCCGTTCGTGGAAAACAAAATAGGAAAATACGACTGTCACCAAGATACTGAGCTTATCGATAGGAACAATCACGCTAGCCGGGCCCTCTTGAAGCGCCCTGTAATAGCAGAGCCAGGAGGCTCCGGTGGCAATGCCCGAAAGGCAGATAAACACCCATTCTTTCCGGGGAATTTCTTTGACATCACGGACTTTGTGGGTTATGAACACCATGCCCCATGCCATAAGAAGCACTACGGCAGTACGGATCGCTGTTCCGAGATTGGACTCCACGCCCAAAATTCCGATTTTTCCAAGAAGGGACGTAAGGCTGGCAAAAACAGCCGAACCGACAGCATAGAGCAGCCATCGCTTTTTTTGCCCGGTTTTTTGTTTTTGTACATCCTTTTTTTCAATTATCAGAAAGGTGCCGGCAGCAATCATAACAACGCCAACAGCGGAGAACAGGCGGATTTTTTCATGCAGGCAAATGAAGGCCAGCAGTATGGTTAGGATGACGCTGGATTTATCAACGGGGACCACCTTATTGATATCCCCCAACTGCAGTGCTTTGAAGTAGCAAAGCCAGGATACCCCGGTCGCCAAGCCGGATAAAATTAAGTAGAGCCAAGTTGTTCCATCAATGGAGGGGATTTGTGTTCCCGAGCCGGCTACAAGAACCATCAGCCAGGAGAAGATCAGAACGACTATGGTTCGGATGGCGGTTGCCACAGTGGAATCGGTTTTCTGTATCCCGCATTTTGCCAGTATGGCGGTAACGCCTGCAAAAAAGGCGGAACCAAACGCAAACACAATCCACATCTCTTTCCCCCCTAAAGTGGTAATCCTCGCCCCAAACAGTTTCAATATAGCGGGTCTTTGTCGAATTTTCCCCAGCTTTTCCCGCAGTCGGTTATTGTGCACGGCTACCAGGGCAGCAATTTATCCGGCACGTATTAAAGCGGTACAGCAGGGGAAACTGGCGCTGTAATAGGCGAATACAAGATTTTCCGCATATTCGTTTAGCCCGAAGACACCCCGGCTGGGTTCCCGCCGGTAATCCATGATCCGCTTGTTGATGGTCTCCCACGCCGGCCGGTAGCTGCCGCTGCACATCAGGCGTTCGTGAAGCAGCGGCATGTTGCCTGCATGTTCAAAAAACAGCCGGTCCATAGTCCATCTCGCAAATCATTGCCTTGAAAGTGTTGTGAATAGCTTCCCTCGTCTTACGCACCCACAGGTCCTCATTTTTTCTTCTTTCCAACGATATACGTCTCCCTTTATGCTATACATACGTCTATTGTGTAGTCTGCATTTACCTTTAAGTCATACAAGTACATATATTTCATCATCGCTTGCTGCAGAATGGCAAGGCCAATGCATTGATCCCCATTATAGGTCCCAACAAAAACGCTGCTTTTTGAGAGTTTTTCCCAATTATGGTTTTCGTCTGGAAAACATATTTCCGTAATACTTTCTTCGGCAAACCGCTCTATCGAATAGTTCCATTGTTCATTGGAGTAAGAAGGGATCATCCGACCAAATAGTTTGAATGGTTCATTTTTTATATTGATATCGTTTTTATACGTATGGTCAATGATTTTAACGGTTATCATATTGCACCTTCTTCTTAGAGTATATTAAATTTCAACCCTTCATGAGTATCTTGAAAACCAAGTTTCGATAGAACCGATGTATATCTGTTCCTGTTTTGTTTGAGGTTAACTGAACGATAGCGCACGCATTCTCTTTTGCAAGGTTAATAGCGTATTTCATAAGCAATGTCCCGACCCCCAAATTCCGCTTATTCCTTACAACGCAAACGTTTTCGATCCAATACTTTCGCCAGCTTATATATGGTAGGCGAAGGCTTTCCGGTACCTTTCTTAATCATTCTGATACCATGTGTCTTTTTCTCACCTCCTTCACCATTATAGGTTGTTCGGCACAAATAATCAAATAAAAAAGGAACGGGCATACCGTTCCTCTCCATCAATAGAATTTTTTCTTTAATTTTCACAAACAGTCTTTCGATGCAATAGGCCACCAGGAACACCAGAAGAATAGCAACGCCGGCAGTACCGTAATCATATCCCTGCAGGCTATTGGAAATCACATAACCGATCCCGCCGGCGCCTACCATACCGAGGATTGCACATTCGAAAAAGTTTGTTTCCAAACGCATACCCGCCCATGCAACAAGCTGAGATAAGGCGGCAGGGAAAATGGCGTTGGTAAAAATGCTGAGACGACTTGCCCCAGTAACCTCCAGCGCCTCAATGGTTTCATCCGGGATGCTTTCGAAGCTCTGTGCAAAGGATTTCGTAAAAAAGCCGTGGTATGAACACAAAGGCCGGCTACGCCGGCTTCCGGCCCCATCCCTAGACACGCCAGCATCAGCAGCACCCATACCGGGGTAGGCACAGCTCTCAGGAAAGTAAAGAAAGACTGCGTGATCACTGAAAGGATAGGGATGCGGAATACATTTTTAGCAGCCAGCATTCCGAAAATGATTCCGAGAACCAAGCTGTAAAGCAGGGAAAGCACGGCAATCGAAATGGTTTCTATCAGGGAAGAGAAAGCCAAATCCATATTGGAAAAATATAGATTCTGGTAAACAGGCACCGCCATGTATATTTATGAGCCCCTCCTGTTCCATGGCCTTCAAATCCCGCCGGACTGTATCCGCTGATACATGAAGAAGCTGCCTTAATTCTCCCACCTTCACGGTTAATTGCAGCTGCAGCTGCTGCATGATCAACTCTGCACGTTCCGCATAAAGCATCGCCGTTTATTCCTGTTTACTTATCCATAGAATATTTTAATGCCTTGCCGGCTATTATGCAAGCCTATAAAACGCAAAGCGGCCGTATTATCTCTATTTTTTACACGGATGGTACCTGCCTTTTACTTAACCTTTCCAATCCATCCACAAAAAAGCGCGGTATAGCACCATAAAGCAATCCTTTTTCCTAATCTTCCGAGATGACGGCTGTAGTCAGGCAAGTTTGCAAATTCGCTGTTCGTTTTCCATTTATTGCTCTGTAAAAAGTGAAATTGCGGCAAACATTTTATGCAGCCGCTGCGCTTCAAAGGGAAGATATTCCGCAATCGTGAGCCCAACCGCTCCAGCAAAGCCCGCGTGCGGCCGTAAGCGGCTTTCTGGGCAAGATTGTCCGTCCATTCCCGGCGGGTCCGTATTTTATGGATGACCTCATAAAATTCCATCCGGCTGATTCCTCCTTCTTCCACCTCCTGTTACAAGCTTTTTTGGCCGGTAATCCGGAATGTCGATTCCGTCATGCTGATCATCAAAACAACAAATACGGCCAGATACGCGGGAAGGATGCCAAAACTGATGTGGTTGCCGAGAAGCCCGAACAATGGCGGCATAAAGGTGGAGCCGATATAGGCGCTGGCCATTTGGATGCCGATAATCGCCCCGGAATTCTCTGCACCGAAATTGTACGGCGTGGCATGAATGATGCAGGGATAAATCGGCGCGCAGCCAAATCCGATGATAATCAATCCGGCAAAGGAAAGGATAGGAACTTCTACCGGGATTAGAAGCGCAAGAATCCCGCAGGATAAAATGCCGGTGCCCAGCAGGATCATCTTCCGGTCATCCAGTCTATTCATGATAAAGCCGCCGAGGAACCGGCCGACAGTAAGCCCTATGTAAAACAAGGAGGCGAAACGGGCGGCCTGTTCGGTTGTGACCCCTTTCACCTCCACCAAATAAGAACTCGCCCAATACATGGTCGTCGCCTCCGCGGCGCAGTAGGCGAAAAAGCCGATCAGCAGGCTGGGGACCCCCTTGATCTTCAGTACGCCGCCTAGTCCCCTGCTTGAGGTGCCGCCTTCCGCTTTCGGCTTATTCACCTTCCAAAAAGGAAGCGTGAAAAGGAGCAGCAAGCCAATGCCCAGCTGAACAGAGCCGATGATACGGTATCCGGTATTCCAGGTGGAATGTGCCAGCGCATAGCTCATGACAAAGGGGCTGACGATCGTTCCCACACCCCAAAAGCAATGCAGCCAGCTCATGTGCCTGGAGGTATAATGGAGAGCCACATAGTTATTGAGTGCGGCGTCAATCGCCCCGGCGCCAAGGCCATAGGGAACCGCAAACACAATCAGTACCCAGAATTGATGGGAAAAGGAAAACCCAAGCAGGGCAACTGCCGTGAGGAACACGCTGACCACCGTCACCATCCGCGTGCCAAACTTCCTCGTCAGCTTGTCCGACAAAAGACTGGATATGACGGTTCCTCCCGATATCACCATGGAGATAATCCCCATAAAGGAAATCGGAACGCCCAGATCGGCATACATTACGGGCCACCCGGAGCCGAGAAGCGAATCGGGAAGGCCAAGGCTGACAAAGGCGATGTAAATGAGAGCGAGTAAAAGCGTGTACATATCTTCTCTTTTTAATCCTCCCGAATTTCAGCAAACCTCTTTTTCATGTAGTCGGAAAACAGCGTCGTCAGCCGCACCAGCTCGGCTATATCCTTTTCCGGCAGCTCGGCCATAGCGTCGATCTCCGCTTCTGCAGCGGGCAGTATGATGCCTTTTGCATATGCGGCCCCCTCATCGGTAAAGCGGACGATTTTATTCCGGCGGTCTGTCTCCGATTCTGTTAAAGACAGATACCCCTTTTTCCAGAACTTCTTGATCATGGCGCTGACCGTCTGTTTCGTCGTGGATAGACGCTCGCGGATTTCCGACTGCAAGCAGCCGTCCGGCGAGAACCAGATAATGTTCAGCACAAACAGTTCCTTTGCGGTCAGATTGTGCTTCCTGGCGTACACCTCATAGGCGGCAAACTGTACGTCCCGCAGCCTGCCGTATTGATTAACATGGCTTCTCACTTCT
>CAMMRL010000022.1 GCA_946499275.1 uncultured Clostridia bacterium
TTTCCGAATTTCCGAATATCCAACAGTAACCGGCAGACAGCCCGGTGCCGCTTTCGAGAAGATGGATTCATGTAAGGTGATGATGCGGCGCACACCATGGCAATCGTTACTCCCTATTTATCGATCGGCATTTCATGGACAGCTTTCCCAAATTGAAACGCCAACAGCAGGGCCGCGATACCCGGATGGCAATATCGGACGAAACCAGTTTCTTGCTTTGCACGCCGTCTCGCCCGATCCTCACCTTGCCGATGGGCATGACGATTCCCAAGCTATTCCCGTACCACAGCCATACATGTTGCCGCTCGGCTGTCGTTGATATCTTATCTTCGTCAAAATCAGCAGGGTGCAACGAAAAAAGACAAGCGCATCTTCCTTCACCATAACGGGTATTGATACGGCTATACCAAAGTATAGCACATTTTTCAGCACATGTCTCTTTCCATTCCCTTTTTGCTGTATTTTTCCCGTACTGTAGGCGATAGGGATAAAAGTAGGGGAGTATAAAAACGCCTGGCGCTGTTGTAATAACAACGCCAGGCGTTCTTTTTCAAGGATACCCAATCATTTTATCTGTTGCGTTTACCGCTCATCCACAAGGTGGGCGCGGAACATCCGGCAGCTATGTGCGGGCAGCGTGATGAGTAATACGTCGTCCACCACGCCGATATCTTCCCGTGCCCACAAGTCCCGCAAGACGACAGCCTTCCCGCAGGAGCGGTTCAGGCCCAGGCTTGCCAGAGGGATGTTCAGGCTGCACCAAGGCGCAGTTTCCGAATCTTCCATATTGAACGCGCCGATGGCGATATCCCCGTCTGCGAGTAATTTTCCCCAAACCACGTTGTGCTCGCCCTGACGGCTGACGATAAACGGCTGGCGGCCGGCCGGATCCTGGTTCACCGCAATGATTTCCGGGTTCATCAGCGTCTCGCGGGTCGCGTCGGACATTGTACGGATATCGCAGCCGATAAACAACGGGGAATTCAGCAACGCCCACAGGCTGAAGTGGGTGCGATATTCCTCGTCCGTGCATCCGACAAAGCCGACGTTGCCCTTGCCGCCCATGCCGACGACCAGCATATCCATATCGTTATAGCAGTTAATCCGCCCGTAGGGCTGTAAAGCAAACTGCTGGTGCGCCAGGGACTTGATCGATTCCCAGCTGTCCACGATATCGCCGGTGGAACGCCAGGAATGCGCCCCTGTGCCGCCAATCCATTCCGGAGTCTGATCCGCGCCCCAGCTGCAGGCGTTAAATAAGATCTCCCGCCCGCAGTTGGCCAACGCCAATCCCATTCGTGTGTACAGCAAACGGCCGTCCTCGTAATTCGGTTTATAACAGTAATCGTATTTCAGGAAATCGACGCCCCATTCGGCAAAGGTGGCTGCGTCCACGAACTCATGCTCAAAACTGCCCGGGTAACCGGCGCAGGTAAGCGTACCGGCGCAGGAATACATACCGAATTTCAACCCTTTACCGTGGACATAATCACTGACCACTTTCATCCCATTGGGGAATTTAACAGGATCGGCTACCAGACGGCCTTTATCGTCCCGCTCCTTTTTCGACCAGCAGTCGTCGATCACCAGATAGTTATAGCCGGCGTCCTTCAGGCCGCTTTCCGCCATAATGTCAGCGGTTTCAAAGATCAGCTTTTCGGAGATATTTTCGCCAAAGGTATTCCAGGAATTCCATCCCATCGGCGGGGTACGCTGTATCATTGCCACTCTTCCTTTCTGAATTTCCGTTCCCGTATTGTCGGGGCTTTCCGCTTATGCTATAATCAGCTTAACATGGAAACACGCGTAAAGGAATAGCATAATGTGGTATTTTTTCAGCATCATGTAGGCGATCTATTGGAAAGCGCCCTTAGAAAAATGGATGATTTTTCGAAATCTAGGAGAGAATACAATGGATATTCTGATGGTAGACCCCCATTGGCATGACCTGAATCCCCGACTTTGCGGGACGGAGCAGTGCGCACCCGGGCATTTTTGGGGGCCCGGTCCCCGTGCGCTATGGATTTTGCATTATGTGGTGTCAGGACGCGGCCGATTCGAAGCACGCGGGCATTCGTATTCCTTGCATGCCGGACAGGTTTTTGTCATCCGACCGGAGGAAACCGTTTTTTACCAGGCGGACCGCAACGAACCGTGGGAATACATCTGGATCGGCTTTGACTGCGGCATGGCCCCTCCGGCGGCGCTGGAGCGGGATGTGATCGATGAACCGAAATGCGGTGCGGTTTTTGTCTCTGCTCTGCGTGCCAGGGAGAAGGAAAGCGGCCGGGAGGAGTTTCTCTGCCAAAAGCTGTGGGAGCTGTTCGCCCTGCTGGCGGAACCCGCTCCCTGCGCCCGCATCCGGAGTGAGGATTATGTGGAACGGGCAAAAACTTATTTGGAAGCCGCCTATATGCGGCCGGTTTCGGTTACGGCTCTTGCTGAACAGATGAACCTGGATCGCAGCTATTTCAGCGGACTATTTCGGCGGCATACGGGGCTTTCCCCCCAGCAGTATCTCCTCCGCCTGCGGATGAACCGGGGAGCCGAGTTGCTGGCGGGAGGCTTATCCGCCGCGGAAACGGCCTGTTCGGTGGGGTATCCCGACGAAGCGGCCTTTTCGCGGATGTTCCGGCGCACCTTTGGCCTGTCTCCCACGGCCTATCTCCGCAGACAGAAAAGCGAAACGGGAAACGGCAATCCCTATTCCGTCCCGTGACAGGGTGTGTGGGTCCTATAGATATCCAAAAATCCCGCGGACAGAAATCCGCGGGATTTTTTCTTATGCCTAATCTTCCTCTTCCACTTTATGTTCCGCAATCACTTTCTGCGCAACGTTCATCGGCGCCTCCTCGTACCGGGTGAAGGCGAAGCGGTAATATCCGCGCCCTTGGGTCAGCGAACGGAGCAGGGTGGAAAAATCCCCCATCTCGGCCATCGGCACTTCCGCCTCCACACAGGTAAGGTTGTCTTCCTCTTCCGGCGTCATCCCGAGCACCCGGCCTCGGCGTTTATTGATATCCCCCATAATGTCGCCGGTATTGTCTCCCGGCACATACGCCTGCAGCGTGCCGATCGGCTCCAGCAGCACAGGGCCGGCCTGCGGAATGCCCGCCTTATACGCCAGCGATGCCGCCGTTTTGAACGCCATTTCCGAAGAATCCACCGGGTGGTAGGAGCCGTCGGTCAGTGTGGCCTTGACGCCCACCATCGGGAAACCGGCAAGTACACCTTTCTTCATCGCTTCCCGCAGCCCCTTCTCCACTGCGGGGAAATAGTTCTTCGGCACCGAACCGCCGAACACGGTTTCTTCGAACACCATGTCTTCGCTGTCGCAGGGCTCGAACTCGATCCACACGTCGCCGAACTGCCCATGGCCGCCCGACTGCTTTTTGTGCCGCCCCTGCACCTTGACCTTTTTCCGGATGGTCTCCCGGTAAGCGACCTTCGGCACCTCCAGCGTCACGTCCACGCCGAACTTGCTTTTCAGCTTGGAGACGACCACATCCAGATGCTGCTCTCCCAGGCCGGAAACCACCCTCTCGTGGGTTTCGTGATTGTGGGTATAGCCGATGGTTGGATCCTCTTCCATTAGGCGGGCCAGGCCGAAGGAGATTTTCTCCTCGTCCTGCTTGTTCTTGGCGTGTACCGCCATGGACAGACAAGGCTGGTCAAACGCCACGCCGGGCAGCACCACCGGCCGGGCCGGGGAGCACAGGGTATCCCCGGTGTTGGTGGACGCCAGCTTTGCCACAGCGCCGATGTCTCCCGCGCAGATGTACGCGGCTTCTTCCTGTTTCTTCCCCCGCACGGTAAAGACCTTGCCGATCTTTTCCTGCGCGCCGGTGCGGGTATTGAGCAGCATGGTATCCGGTTTCACCATCCCGCTCACCACCTTGAAATACAGCAACTTGCCGACAAACGGGTCCACTACCGTTTTGAACACGATCGCCGCCGTCTGCGCGTCGTCGTTGACCGACAGCTCCACCGGGTTGCCGTTGAGGTCGATGCCGGTTTCCCCCGCCATCGACTCCGCGTAGGGGGCGAGCCAGATCAGCCCGTTCATGAGCTGGTCCACTCCTTCCATCGTCAGGGCGGAACCACAGAACACCGGGGCGATCTCCCCCTTGCGCACGCCGGAGGCCAGCCCTAAGATCATTTCGTCTGGGGTGAACGCCTCGCCGGAGAAGTATTTCTCCATCAACTCCTCGCTGGTTTCCGCCACCGCCTCATTCATCGCGGTACGCAGCCCGTCCAGCCGGTGGCCCATGTCCGGAATCGGCACTTCGGCCGCCTTTCCGTCCTTATAAGTATAGGCTTTATACTCCAGCAGGTTGACATAGCACTGGATCTTCCGGTCCTCCACAATCGGCACCACAAGCGGGCAGATCATAGGGCCGTACACGGTTTTCAGCTCCTCAAATACCTTATAGAAATCGGCGTTCTCATTGTCCATTTCATTAACGAAGAAAATCTTCGCCACGCCTTTTTTGGCAGCCGCTTTAAACGCCTTTTCCGCGCCGACGGCCAGCCCGCTTTTTCCGGAGACTGTGATCACCACGCTGCCTGCCGCCCGCATCCCTTCGCTCATCCCGCCCGTAAAATCGAAAAGGCCGGGCGTATCCAAAATATTGATTTTGGTGTTTTTCCACTCCAGCGGCGCCAGCGCCAAAGATACCGATGCCCCACGTTTGATCTCTTCCGGGTCAAAATCGCATACCGTGGTGCCATCCGATATCTTCCCCAGCCGATCGGTAGTCCCGGATAAAAACAGCATCGCCTCTGCCAGCGAGGTCTTTCCCGTACCGGCGTGGCCTGCAAAAGCGACGTTGCGGATGTTTTTGGCATTGTACTGTTTCAAGGTGAACTCTCCTTTCGTATGGCGCATAAGGATATCCGCTCGCCTAGCCGGCGCTGCCGGACAGGTTTCGACGGAATTGAGCAATATTTCACAAAATAAAAAATACAATGTGAAACTACTTTGATAATTATATCCTATCCATTTTCGAATTTCAACTATGAAATGGGAATTCTATGCGGGTTTCGCAAAAAAATCCCCCTGGTACGCCAATCCGTACAGGGAGATTTTATGCATTTTATACAACAACCTTTTCCGACCTGTCTCATACCCGCCGGATACAGGGCAAAACCCACGAGATAACTAGCCAGAGAAGTATATAAGCCGCCAGAAAGAGGGGCGGTAGCAAGTAGCCGGTATACAGGGAGAGCACCATACTCAACGCCAGGCCGACCGCGCCGCCGATAATCTGCAGCGCCACCGCCAGCCGGGAAGCGCCCCACAGCCGATGGCAATAGGTCAGCGCATAGGCGATTCCCTCCAGCCGGCCGTTGGATGCCATGACCGTCTCGTTTTCTTCTTTTTCTCCCGCTGTGAGCTGTTCATATCGCCGCCCGGCGGGAGCACCCATGATTTCGACGTAATAGGGATCCAGGTCAAAAACGTGGCATACCATCTCTTCGGTCACATTCGGGTCACAGGTACGCACCAGCAAGGTGATCCCCGCGCTTTCCAGCGCTTCCAGTGCATCCGCAATCCCTTCGTCCGCCAGGTAACTGACCACAAACATCGCGGACAGTTCGCCCGCTGTGGAGAGGTAAACAAGCTGGCGATGGTCCTTGGTATAGCGCGCTTCATAATCGCGGGAGGGCACGTCCACCCCATGGTTTTCCAGCAGGCGGCGGTTGCCGATCAGCACCCGTCGGCCGCCTACCCAGCCGGACATCCCCATATCCTGTTCATACACCAGGGTATCGACATCCTGCAAGATGTCGGTCCGATCCTGGATTATCCGGCGGAACACGCTGGACAACGGGCCTCCCGCCGCGATGGATACCGCCGCCGCGTCCAGAATCGCCTCGTCGATCCGGGTTCCGGAAAAGGTCTTGATCCCATGCAACAGTACGCTTTCGCTAGGAAAAAGGTCCAGCGCGTCCACCGCCAGGGCATGCACGCCGCCGAATTCCTCCGCCGCCCGCCAGCCTACCAACATCGCGCCGCGGCGCAACGCCCGCCGGGCCGCCCTCAGCATCGGGAAGTTGGTGGCCGAAACCGCCGCCAGCGGCGCGGACAGGCATACCGCGCTGGCAAATACGGTCAGCGCGTTCAGCCATGCGCCCGCCGACTGGCTGAAGACGCCGTATACCATAGCAATCGCCAAAGATACTGCCAGGGAAATCGGCATATACAGTCTCATCGCCCTGTCGGCCGCGTCCCCGTCGTAGGAATTCTGCAAAAAGTGGGTTAAAAAGCCCGTTTTCTCCAGGTAGCAGACTACCGGTTCGCCCAGCGCCACAGCAGCCCGGCCGATTTCCACGGCGGCCCGGCTGTCTTCCACAATCCGCGCCGCGTATTTTTCTCCCCGATAAGAAACGAACTGGAAGTTGCGGCTGACACGAAGAATCAACATCTGTCTCCCCAGCGCGCTTAAAAACAGCCCCAACGCGGCGACCGGAGCCAAGATGACCGCCTTGCCGGCCGCTACATTGCCCAAATTCAAAAACTGGACCGCCGTATGTATCAGCACCACGGCCGTAGCCGCGCCGACCGCGCTGTCCGCGTCGGCCTTCATCCGGAACAGGGCCGCCAACCCGCCGCCGACCGCGCGGTGATTCATCAGCGCCGCGACGCCGAGCAGGAACAGGTTGAGCGACACCAGCAGCGTAGCATTGAACAACGGCAGTTCAAACAGGCTCATCACCACCGAAACGGCAAGCAGCACGGCGGCGGTCACCCCGGTCAGGACCAGTTGGAGCCAACCGACCCGGCGACGGTAAACCAGTTCATTGCGCACCGCTTCGGTTTCCTCGTAGCTGTTGTAGTCCTCCAGTTCGTCGTCCTCAAACACCTCGGGTTCTTCAGCAGGATCGTTTTCCTCTTCCTCCCCCGATAGCTTAAAGGGCGGTTGGATTTTAAAATTCTCCGCTTTTTTCCGCCGCTGTTCCTGCAGCCGTTCCTCCCAATCCTCCGGCGCGGCAGGTTTTTCTTCCGCCGTTTCCATTTCCGCCCGTCCATCCGGCCGCTCCGTCTCTCCCAGAAGGCTTTCCATCTGAATCTGGTCGAGATCGTCCTCCCCTTTGAAGGTATGGAGAATGATGGTTTTGGCCAGTTCCGACGGCGACGCTTTTTCATGTGGGGATTTTCCGTTCCTTTTGGCTGCGGAGCGCGGGACGAAGACCTTCACATCCTCTTCCTCCGCCCCTGTGGAAACGGGTGAGGGATCAACGGACGGCGTTTCCTTCCCTGACAGGGCCGACTGCGCCGCACTTTCCGCACGGGCGGCTTCTTTTTTCCCTTCCGAGGAGGAAGCGGGCGCCATGATGGGCAGCGCGGCTTTCTCCGCCCCCTTCTTCCCGCTCTTTTCTTTTTCTTCCTGCGCCGGTTTGACCGGAACAGGGCGGGGTGCTTCCGGCTCTACCGGCAGAGGGGCCGGTTTGGGAGCCGGTTTTAAGGGGGGCAGTGGGGTCGGTTTTGGCGTTGTTGCCGGGAGTGGCTTGTCCGCCTTTTGTATCGGCGTTTCAGGACGAATGGCCTCCTTTTTGGGGATGGTTTTCAGCACCCCCAGCTTTTCCGCCGCTTTATCCAAAGGCGCCGGGACGGCTTTTTCGGCGTTCCCCGAGACTGCGGCGGATTTCCCCGTGCCCTGCCGCTGCTGGACGGGCTGCTGCCGTACAGCCGGAGCGGCCTCCTGTCCCGACGCAGAAAACGCGCCGCGTTTTTCCTGTTCAAGCCGCGCCTTTTTGATACGGCGGGCTTCTTCTAAAATCTCCTCTACGTCGTAAGCATCCGCCTTCGTTTTCGGTTGTTTGGAATCCATCCGCACTGTCACGCCTTTCCTGTCCTGGAATCATGCCGCTTTTCGCCGTCTTCGGCTCAGCGGGCGGCTATACCCCATCGCTGCCGGGCGGTTTCATACATTAGAATGCCGCAAGCGACCGAAGCATTTAAAGAAGATATCCGTCCCGCCATCGGCAAGGACAGCATAAAATCACACTGTTCCTTCACCAGCCGGCCGAGCCCCCGGCCCTCTGAACCGACTACCAGCGCCATCGGCCCCTTCAGATCGGCTTCGCACCAGGTTTCGCCCTGCATATCCATCCCGTAAATCCACACACCGCGTTTTTTCATCTCCCGCAATGCGTCGGTAATATTCGACACCCTCGCGACCGGGACATACTCCACCGCGCCGGCCGAAGTTTTATATACCGCCGAAGTAAGGCCGGCCGAACGCCGCTTCGGGATAACGACCCCGTGGACGCCGGCGGTTTCTGCCGTGCGCAAGATCGCGCCGAGATTGTGCGGGTCCTCCAATTCGTCGCAAACCACGAAAAAGGGCGGCTCCCCCTTTTTCTCCGCCGCCGCGAAAAGGTCGTCCAAGGTCGCGTATTCCTTACAGGCGGCCAGGGCGATGATCCCCTGATGATTCCGCCCGCCAAGAAGTTCCAGCTTACGGGGATCCACCTCTTTCACCGGGATGCCCCGGTCCCGGCAGCGGGCAATCAGCGTGACGGCACTACCGGCCCGCTCTCCTTTGGCCACCAGGACGCTGTCGATCGCCCGGCCGGATCGCAGCGCTTCACCGACTGCGTTCCGGCCGACGATCACATCCCCATCCGAACGGTCTTCCCGAAAACCCGAAGTCTCCCTCCCCGGCTCTCCCCGCCGGTATTCCTGATTTTGTCGGCTGCGGCCTGGCCGCATGTCGTTCTGTTCCATTCTTTTCATCCTTATCTTCCCGCGTTGTATATCCTTAACCGTCCCATACCAAAGCCGGCCGGACAGCCGGCGGGGAGAGGTTCTGCCCGTTTTCTTACCGATTTATCCTTTATTCGCCATTATATCATACTTACACTGTAAAAAGGAAGGGGGATTATCGGGAAAAGGCGGGGAAAAGAAAGGGAATCCTGGAAATAGTAAGATACCGGCAATTCAATGGATATGTATGGAGCAAAAAACCGTGCCTGAAGGCCTACGGAATCCTCTGCAAAAAACGCCTTCCCGAAGGAAGGCGTTTTCCTTTTGTATTCCGAGACCCCGTCAGCGTACCAGCGCCATGAGCAAAGCCCCGGCCAGCATACCGAACAAGCCGGCTACACCGCCGTGCAGGAAAAGCTGCTTTCTCCGTTGTCGCCGGTTCCATTTCAGCCCCGTGTAGCCTTCGGCGCCGCGGATCACCCGCTGTGCCTCTTCATGCAGCCTTCCCGGCTCCACGTCCGAAAAGCGCGGTCGGACAACGAGGAGCGCCCGCTCAAAATATTCGTTCCCGGTATCGATTACCTCGATCATCTGCCGGTTGACTCCCTTTATCATTCGAACACCCCATCCTGCCTCAGTAAACGCCGCGTGCAGCGCTTTGTTTTCAGTATGGACGGGATAATCCCTATTTATGCAGACAATCAACCGACGAGACCCCTTTCTTTTGACCGCGCAGCTATCGCTTTTGCTTACCCCGGGCGTATGGGATCTCATTTTTAACCATTTGGAAAGGTCGTATTACTATTTGTAAAGGAATTGTTAACGCAGTCGCTGTGGAAAACTTCGTGGAAAGTGTGAACAAAGCCGCCCCTTTCCAGGGATTTTCTCCAGTGGAAACTGTCAATTCCAGCTTTTAGCAACCATTTTTCCGTATATTTTTTGATACGGGGGGTTGAATCCCCTTTACGCTGCCGCGTTTTCCACCATTTTTCTCCCTCTTCACAGTCTTCCCTATGGTTACGAAGGCTCACGAGTGGTAAGCCACCACACCGCCCGTTCAATGGAATCCTTGGAATTCCCCCAATCCGCCTCTTCCCCAGTATTTCGGTAATCAAACATCCGGCAAAAGTGGGAAACGTCGCCCCGCAATTCGGTTAAATACTTTCGGCAGAGGGAGGCGGCCGCCTTGGCAAAATCAGGCGCTGCCTTCTTGTTCATCTTGGCGCCGGCCGTTTCTACCAACAAAGAAAAATGCGGCAGGCAGAGAGCGGGCTGTTCTTCAAACAGACGGCGGAAATCCTTTTCGTTTTCCCACAGCCGGCAGACAGTGGCCAGCATCCGTTCCATCGCCCAATCCACCTGCCGGCAGATAAAGCAGCTTCCCGACGCCTGCCCGGCGGACTGCGCCTGTTTTTTGGAGCTTTTGCCAAGCACCGGCGGCCCGGCAAACACCTGCTTTTCCAGTTCATTAAGATGGCTTTCCAGAATCAGCGCCACCCCTAAGCGGTTCCGTTTTTTCAGCATCATCTGGTAGTGGTCGAAGCAGAAGCCGAGCCGGTTGGTCTCCTGCCGCACGTCCGGTTCCATCATCGCCGCGCCGGTAATGTACTCGGTCACCCGCGCTTCCAGCGTATTGCGCATCCGGCAGATCGGGCAGCCGTCCTTCGGCTCGAACACCTCGCTGACCGGAATACTGGTAATATCCTCCCTCATGGGCCGTTCATCCTTTCCGAAACGCGCCCGGCCGGACGGCCGCGCCGCGCTGAAATTTCCTATGGTTTTCCTTTCCCTATCATACCACATTGTGCTATACTTGTACAGGAATCGACAGGGAAAGGGCGGGAATCCGATTTGATGCAGATCATGGAAAACCCGGAAGGGGTCCTGGTAACCGGCTTGGAACTATTCCGGCTGGAAGATACGCTGGACTGCGGGCAGTGTTTCCGCTTCCGCCGGGACGGGGACGGCTGGCGGGGAGTGGCGGGAAACCGCCCGCTTTTTCTCAGGGAAACTCCCGAGGGCGTGCTGTTTTCCTGTACGCGGGAGGAATTCGAAGCCTTCTGGCGGGGATATTTCGATCTGGACCGCGATTACGCGGCGCTGCGGGACGGCTACCGGAACCTCTCCGCACAGGGGAAGGACTTGTCCTCCCTGCGGGAATGCGCCCTGTACGCGCCCGGCATCCGCGTCCTACGGCAGGACGCTTTTGAAGCCCTGATTTCCTTCATTATCTCCCAGAACAACAATGTTGGGCGGATACAAGGCATTGTCGCCCGCCTCTGCCGCCGGTTCGGGGAACCCTGCGGGGCCGACCCGCTGGAACCCGACGGCGTAGCGTATGCCTTCCCCGTCCCCGAAGCCCTCGCTGGGCGGACGGAGGACGACCTCGCCCTATTGCGGGCCGGTTGGCGGGCCGGGTATATTTTGGACGCCGCCCGAAAGGTCGCGTCCGGGGAAATCGACCTGCCGGCGATCGCCGCCCTTCCCCTGCCCGAAGCGCGCGCCCAGCTGCAAACGATCCGGGGCGTCGGCCCCAAGGTGGCGGAATGCGTGCTGCTGTACGGCATGGCCCGCATGGAAGCCTTTCCGCTTGACGTATGGATGAAGCGCGCGATGAAGCAGCTCTTCCCCGGCTGCACCCCGGCGGATTTCGGGGACTGCGCCGGGATCGCCCAGCAGTATATTTTCCATTACTGCCGCCGTCACCCATCGTTGGTGCGGTAAACGGTGCGTGCATTTCCCCAACCGTAGAAAAACAACCGGGCTTATTCGTCCAAAAGCAGCAGATTTCACAAACTTATTTCTCTCAAAAGCGATAAATTTTTAACAACTCCCGCTTCCCTCCCCTTTCCCTTTTGCAAAAAGTATTGTATACTAGAGTGGAATAAAAAACAGGAGGTTGATCCCCATGCCGCTTGTAAACACCAGAGAAATGTTCAAAAAAGCCTACGAAAGTGGCTACGCCATCGGCGCTTTCAATGTCAACAACATGGAAATCGTTCAGGGTATCGTGGAAGCCTGCAAACAGACGAATTCCCCGGTTATCCTTCAGGCTTCCGGCGGCGCCCGGAAATACGCCCACTCCGCTTACCTGACCGCGATGGTCAAGGCCGCGGTGGAAGAAACCGGCCTGCCGATCGCCCTGCACCTCGACCACGGCAACAGCTTCGAACTGTGCAAGGACTGCATCGACAGCGGCTTTACTTCGGTGATGATCGACGGCTCCCATCTGCCGTATGAAGAAAATGTCGCCCTTGCCAAGAAGGTGGTGGAGTACGCGCATCCCCGTAACGTGACGGTGGAAGCCGAGCTCGGCCAGCTCGCCGGCATCGAAGACGAAGTGAACGTCGATGCGGACAAGGCGTCCTATACCGATCCGGAACAGGTGCAGGATTTCGTGACCCGCACCGGTGTGGACTCCCTGGCGATTGCCATCGGCACCAGCCACGGCGCGTTCAAGTTCAAGCCTGGCCAGAAGCCGCAGCTCCGTTTCGACATCCTGCAGGAAGTGATGGACCGCCTGCCTGGTTTCCCGATCGTCCTGCACGGCGCTTCCTCGGTTATGCCGGATTATGTCGCCATGATCAACGAATTCGGTGGCAAGATGGACGACGCGATCGGCATCCCGGAGGATATGCTCCGCAAGGCGGCGAGCATGGCCGTCTGCAAAATCAACGTGGACTCCGACCTGCGGCTGGCGATGACCGCCGGCATCCGCAAACACCTGGCGGAGAACCCGTCCCATTTCGATCCCCGCCAGTACCTCGGCGACGGCCGTGAAGCCATCACCGCCGTAGTAAAGCACAAGATCGAAACGGTGCTTGGCTGCGCGAACCAGGCGTAATTTCTCTTAAAACCGGCTGGGAGAGGACGGTATTTTACTGTCCTCTCCCTTTTTACTGCGAAATTGGTGAAATTATGGAGAAAGGCAAGTTTTTCCCCTTTTCACCGGGAACGCCATATGCTATAATATTAGATAAGCCTTTCGCCGGTATCGGTAGAAAAACCGGGACAGGCCGTGAAGGAGAATTTCCACCGCTGGAATGGGGAAGCAACAGGCAGCCTACGCTGCATGGACAATACATAAACAGGAGGGATTTCCGTGGTACGTCGATGGAAAAAAGGGGGCACCGGGCTGTTGGCCTGCCTTCTCGCCATAGCTTTGTGCAGTTGCGGCGCGCCGCAGAAAGCGCAGGTCCCGGATCCTACGCCGATCGTGGGCACCGGTACCGCCCTGGACGCGGAAGCGACCGAAAAACAGGAGACGCAGACGACTGCTCCGTCCACCACTACGGAAACCTCCGGGTCGCAGACGGAAACGACCACCCCCCCGGAACCGACCAAGCCGGACGATGTGGACATGACCGAGGACGAATGGGAAGACTATGTGAAGGATGACCCGCAGGCCCAGCGCCCGCATGAACCCGAAGCCCCGCCGGAAGATACCCTCCCTTCCGTGGCCCCTCCTCCGAAACCGACCACCACAACGGCGACCAGCACAACGACGACCACGACAACCACAACCACTGAGTCAACCACAACCACTGGTGGGACAACGGGCGGTTCCACTTCCTCCACCTCGGAGTCCTCCTCGTCTTCGGGAACGACGACCACCACCGCGACGACCACCGCATCGACACAGGCCCCGCCCCAAGACGGCTGGTATGTAAACGACGGCAAAACCTATTATTACTCCGGCGGAAAGCCGGTGACCGGTTATCAGACGATGGGCGGCATTCGGTATTATTTTGATGCCGAGGGCGCGCTGAGTTCCAAGGTGGGCATCGATGTCTCCTACGCCCAGGGAACGGTCGACTGGAAAAAGGTCAAGGCGGCCGGCATCGACTTTGCGATGATCCGGGTGGGGTTCCGCGGATACGGTACAGCCAAGATGGTGATGGACGTACAGTTCGACAAGAACATCCAGGGGGCAACCGCCGCCGGGATTGACTGCGGCGTCTATTTCTTTACTCAGGCCATCAATCAAGCGGAAGCCCGGGAAGAAGCGCAATTTACGCTGAACGCCATTAAGAAGTATAAAGTAACCTATCCGATCGTGATCGATACGGAACGAGTTAACGCCTCCGACGCCCGCGCCAATAATCTGAGCGTATCGGTCCGCACCAATGTTATCAATGCCTTCTGTGACGAAGTGAGGAAGAACGGCTATTATCCGATGGTCTACGCCGATAAAGGATGGCTGACCTACAACCTGGATTCCAGCCGCCTGACCGCAGACATCTGGCTCGCCCAGTACAACGACACGGTGACTTATACGGGAGAGTATAAGATCTGGCAGTACACCTCTCTCGGACAGATCGACGGCATCACCCAGAACACGGTGGACATGAACGTCGGCCTGGTCGATTACGCAGCTTACCTGCGTGAAAATGGGTGGAACAATCTATAAACCCGATAAAAAGAGAAACGCCTAGAGGTTATGTCTTACAGACCTCTAGGCGTTTCTCTTTCCCTTTATTTACAAAAAATCGCGGGTTTCGATGGAAGTGGACCGAAAATAAAAATGATTTACCAATAAACTTTCTTTCGAAGGAACGCGCTTTTGCAGGCTATTGGTAATCTCCGGAAACGCCGTCTACTAGCGGTAGGATATGGGGCGCGATGCAAAATACCTGTTTCCCTCAGGGCCAGCCGCACAACCCGGCCGTGAACCAGTGGCTTCCCTTTTTAATGCTTGACTCGCCATTCGCGGCGGGGGGAAAACAGGCCGAGTTCCTGGTTGGCCTTCCCCTCGTATTGTTCCAGCAGCAGGCGGCTGGCGATTTCGGAATACAGCAGGCCGTTTTCCCCGCAGCATAAGGCGTAAGCGATCCGCTCTTCCTCCGGCAGACGGCCGAGCACCGGCAGGCCGTCCCCTGTTCGTCCCGTGCGGGAAGCGTATACATAATCCGCCGTGATCCCCCGGATGGCCGGAAACATGTCGCGGAGCTGCTTTTCCAGTTGTTCATATTTCTTCTGCCCGGCGGAGGACAGCTCCAGCATGCCTCCCAACCGCCCGTGTTCGTCCACCAGCGCGGAACCCAGCCCACCGATCAGAATCCGGTTATCCGGCGTTACGGTCAGGAATACTCGCGGCTCATCCTGCGTGTGGATCAGGCAAGGGCCGCGCCAACCGGAAAAGTCCTCCACCGGTTCGGTCACCACGGTATAAGCCGTTGCTGTGCGTTCCAGCCCGCCGCACTGCTTATCCGTTTCCAAGCCGGCGGCGACAATCGCATACTCCGCACGCACGGTATGGCCGGTGGTGCATTCCAGGCGAACCTTTCCCTCTTCGCAGTGATCCACCACGGAAACACCGGTATTTTCATAAATACGCGCCCCCGCCTGTGTCGCCAGCGATGCCGCTGCATGAACCAGACGGTACGGGTCCACCTGTGCCCCGGCGCCGGGCGAATACACGCCGGTCTCCATAGGGAAGGTGAACTGTTCCGCCGCGGTATGCGCGCTGAGCAGTTCGGAATTGATCCCGTTATGCAGCCGTAGGGAAAACTCCCGGCGGATGGTGTCCGCCCCTTTGCGCTCCTGTGCGTACCGCAGAGTGTCCATACGGCGGAACCCGCAGCCGTCTCCGCTTTCCTTACAGAGAGCTTCCAGGTTACCGATCGCTTCCTGGAACAGCTTCACCGCCATCATCGTCCGGTCGGCGCCGATCTTATCCACCAGTTCGGTCAGGCATTCGTCCCCATCTAAGCACATCATCCCGCTGGACGCGGCGGTTCCTCCATAGCCGAGAGGTTCCGCTCCTAATACTACCGTGTCGTAACCGGCCCGAGCAAAACGCAGGGCGCATAAGACGGCGGTCAGGCCGCCGCCCACGATCGCTACCTTGCAGTCCAGGTCCTGCGAAAGCCAGGGATACTGCGCCGGCGCTTCATTGACCCCGGTCCAGTAGACCGCCTTTGTCGTTTTTTTCACCATCTGCCATCGTTCCTTTCCCGTTTCTGTTCCCAATTCTTTTTCCACGCAGCCGAATAGCGGCTGAATCAACCGAATACGCTTATTTTGATTGAAAAACGCCGAGATATACGCCGGTTGCAGAAAAAACACAGGGAAAAGCGCAAAAGCGCTTTTCCCTGTGTTTTTTAACTTCCAATAACAACGACCGACTAACCCGCCTGCGCGGCATTGGCCGATGGAACCGTCTCTTTCAACCGCAACACCGCCACAAGAGGATAGTGATCGGACGGATATCGTCCGTCCTCGCAGAACGTATCGACATACGCCTGATCCACTGCAAACTCCTCCGAGACAAAAATATAATCGATCGGGGAACCTTTCCAGCGGCCTTTGAAGCCGTGATAGGTGTTCCTCGTCTCCCCCGCCTGAGGGCTGGAGAAGATGTTCGTCAGATGGATATCGCTGTAATTGTGCTGGTTTTCCGACAAAATACGGATCGGCTTGCTGTCGGGATGGGCGTTCATGTCCCCCATCAGGATGGTAGGCAGCTTCTCCTTTTTATTCAGCCGGTGCATGTACTCGAGGATAATCCGCACGCTGAGGGTGCGGGCCGGAGGACATAAATGGTCGAAATGGGTATTGAAAACCCGCACCGTCCGCCCCCATTCCGCCACATACACCTCGCATACGGTGCAGATCCGCGGAAACGCGGAAAAATACGCCCGGCTGCCGCATTTTTCCGGATGTTTGGAAAGCCAGAAGGTATCGGAAAAACGGGCCTTTGCCTTTTCCCCGCGCACCAGGATCGCCGAATGCTCACTGAGCAACTTTTTCGTCCGACCGGAACCGAAGATGCTATATTCCCGGAGACGGGCAAGGATATCCTCCTTCATCGCGGGCATCATTTCCTGTACCCCTACAATCGCCGCACCGGATTCCCGGATCATACGGGCTATGATATCCCGCCGCACCGTCCAGCTCCGCACGCGGGAACGTGCGCCGAAAAAAGAGTCGTGGCGCAGATTAAAGGACGCCACCTTGATTGCCGAAGTCATCCAATTCCTCCTGATACAACCGAAAAATATGCGGTGATAAACGCTATCCTTATGATACCCCCTCCCACCAAAAAGTCAACCGAAGTTGTCAATATTTTAATAGAATTTAAGGAATTCCAAAGAAACACTCAAATAACAAAACCGCCGTTCGGGCTGAGCACCTGCCCGGTAATAAAACTGGCCTCGTCCGATGCCAGGAACACAATCGCCCGGGCGATTTCCTCCGGCGTCCCCAGCCGGCAGAGCGGCGTTTCTTCCCGCAGCGCGTCGAGGGTATCTTTGTCCAGCGCCGCGTTCATTGCCGTATCCACCACGCCGGGGGCCACGCAGTTCACCCGCACGCCGGACGGGCCGACTTCCTTGGCCAGCGCCTTCGTTATCCCGATGAGCGCCGCCTTAGCGGCGGAGTACGCCACCTCGCAGGAAGCGCCGACCATTCCCCAGATCGAGGAAACCAGCACGATACTGCCCGTCTGCCGGCGGATCATGCCAGGCAGCGCCGCCTGGCAGCAGTGGAAGGCGCCGTCCACATGCACCCCCATCATCTCCCGCCACTGTTCCGGTGTCAGGTCGGTGAACAGCCCCTGCCGGGCAATCCCGGCGTTGCACACCAGCACGTCCACCCCGCCGAAACGGCGGCGGCAGGCTTCCATCATCGCCTGCACCTGCTCCCGGTCGGCCACGTCCGCGCCGTAAACCGCCGCGTCCGCACCGCCGGCCGTCAATTCCTCCCGCAGCGTTTCCGCTTCCCGGCGGGAGTGATGGTAATTCAACATCACCCGGAAACCTCGGGACGCAAATAGCTCCGCCGCCGCCCGGCCGATGCCGCGGGACGCGCCGGTAATCAATACGGTCTGCGCGTTCATTCGCCCGCCTCCTAAACGGCCAATTCCACGGTCTTGCCGCCGGGCGTATAGGGGCGGAAGGTCACCCCCGCCAAGGTGAACATCCGCTTGGACGCCACCACCGCGTCGGTGTCGGCGTACTTGTCCTCCCGGTAAATCACTTCCCGGATTCCGGCCTGGATAATCGCTTTCGCACATTCGTTGCAGGGGAACAGGGTGGAATACAATCTCGCCCCACGCAGGTCGGTTCCCCCGTGGTTCAATATTGCGTTGAGTTCCGCGTGGCAGACAAAAAGGTACTTGGTTTCCAGCGCGTTCCCCTCACGTTCCCAGGGCATCGCATCGTCGCTGCATCCGATGGGCATGCCGTTGTACCCCACCGACAGGATCTTTTTATCCGCGCTGACAATACATGCCCCCACTTGGGTACCCGGATCCTTGCTCCGCTGGGCGGAGAGCAGGGCGATCCCCATAAAATATTCGTCCCACGAAAGATAGCCTTCCCGTTTCATACCGTGTTCCTCCTTACAAATTTTCCATTCCTCGTCGTTTGGAAAACGTATGTGCTGTTTTGATAGTGATTTATTGTCCCGACCATGTTTCGCCCTGCATCCATTGCGCCAGCCTTGAGGAGTAGCATCGGAAAGCCGAGGGCAGCGCCGTCTCCTCCCTCAACCGCCGCGCGTCCGCCCACAGGAAGCCTTCCGGCGGGGAAAACGGCCGCGTATACAGCAGCACCCCCTGCATCTGCCATTCGATGTGGCTGAAGACGTGCTTCCCGTCCCCAACAGCCACCGTCTCTGTGGGCCGCGCCCCCCAGGTGGCGGCCACGGCGTCTGTCTCCTCCGGCGGGATCCAGGAAGGAACCGAGGGAAGTTCCCACATACCGGCAAGCAACCCTTTGTCCTCCCGCCGATGCAAAAGCACCCGGCCACCCGCAATCACGATCAGAACAGTCCGTTTTTCCACCCGCCGGGCTTTTTTCTCCGCCCGGACGGGGAGCCGTTCCGGATGCCCGGCCTGCCGGCTGCGGCACCCGCCCCGTATTGGGCATTCACTGCATAGAGGGACGGTGTTCGGCAGGCAGACCGTCTCCCCCAATTCCATCACCGCCTGGTTGAAATCCCCCGGCCTGTCCGGGGGGAGCATGGCGTACACCGCTTCCCGCAGCCGTTTTTTGACTGGCGCGCGGGTGATGTCCCCTTCATCGTCCAGCAGCCGGGCGCATACCCGCAGCACATTGCCGTCCACCGCAGGGACAGGCAGGCCGTATGCCATCGAAGCAATCGCCCCGGCAGTATACTCCCCGATACCGGGGAGCGAAAGCAGCTTTTCATACGATGCGGGCAGCTCCCCGCCATAATCCGCCACAATCGTTTTCGCTGCTTTCTGTAAATTCCGGGCGCGGCTGTAGTAGCCCAATCCTTCCCACAGCTTCATCAACCGTTCCTCTTCCACATCCGCTAAAGTGGAGACGGTGGGCAGGGCAGCCATGAACCGGTCGAAATACGGAAGCGCCGCCTCAATACGGGTCTGCTGGAGCATGATTTCCGACACCCATATCCGGTACGGGGTCGGCTCTTCCCTCCACGGGAACGCGCGCCGGTGTTTTTCGTACCAGGCCAGGAGAGCCAGCGTAAGCCCCCTTAAAAATTCGATATCCTTGGTTTCCGCCACATCATCTTCCTCCGCTAACGCCGCCGGTACACCGGCAAAATTTCCATCGAATTTTGCCGGACGGCTGATTCTATCCGCTATTTTACCATGGTTTCCGCGTTTGGGCAATCCTTTGTGCCGGAGGTCATATGCCAAAATGGATCACATACCGCCCTTCCGCCTGCGCCCGGCGTACGAGAGAGAGCAGCTCCGACAGCCCGGGTTCCGGACAACTTTCCAGAATCGACGCCATCCGCGGCAGGGTTTCCGGCGGGATCAGGCTGATCCCGGTATATTCCAGCCCCCGTATAGGGTTTTGCAGGGAATGCCCGTAGCAAGCGCACTGCATCAGGGAATCCAAAAGCGGGAAAAGCTGTTCGTCGTCCACCGCTATGCAGGCATATTTTTCCGGTTCATACTCGTCAAACCGTTGGTCCGGCAGCGGCGGGGCGGAAAGTATCCCAAATTCATGAGTGGCCATGAGACGCCCTCCTTTCCGCAGGCAGCTGTAAGCCGCCCTTTCATTATACGCTGCCAGCCCTTTCACGTAAAGCGGAAAGAGTTTTCCGCCAAGCCTTGACAGGGACGGCCTTCATCCCGTATAATACCCTACGACAATTCCAAAACAAGTGAGAAGTCACCACTTTGAAAAATTCTTCAAGGTGGTTTTTATTTTGGGCGGAGCGCCCGACCGGAGGGGATATTGTGTCCAAAGAAACTGCCAAAACCACACCGCCAGGCGGGCGGATCGCTTCCTTTTTCCGCGACCCGGTTTTTTTCCGCACCCTATTCGTCCTCGCCCTGCCGATCGTCATCCAGAACCTGCTGGTTTCCTCGCTGAATATGATCGACACGCTGATGATCGGCCGGGTCGGGGAAAGCGAGGTAGCCGCCGTGGGGGTGGCCAATCAATATTTTTTCCTTTTACAGATGGCGATTAACGGCATTGCCTCCGGGTGCAGCGTGTTCATCTCGCAGTTCTGGGGCAGCGGCAACCGCGCCGGCATCCACAAGGTACTCGGCATCGGTTTTTTCAGTATGGTTGCGGTGGGAATCGTTTTCACCTTGCTCGGCCTACTGATCCCCAGCCAAATCATCCTGCTCTTTTCCCGCGACGAAGCGGTGCAGGCGTTCGGGCGGGATTATCTGACGATTGTATGCTTAAGTTATCTGCCCACGGCGATCAGCTTTCTGCTGGCCAACGCCCAGCGCAGTGTCGGAAATGCGCTGGGCCCCATGCTCATCAGCTTCGGTGCGGTGGCGACCAACACCTTTTTCAACTATCTGCTGATCTTCGGCAAAGCCGGATTCCCGGTGCTGGGGGTCAAAGGCGCCGCCATCGCTACCCTGATCGCCCGGGTGGCGGAATGCGTACTGCTCCTGGTGTTCAGCCTACGTAAGCGCTGCCCGCTGCGGGGGAAAATCCGGGAATACGTGGATTTTGGCGCCGCCTTTTTTCGCAAGACCTACGCCACCATCTTTCCCATCGTACTCAACGAGGGATGCTGGGGGCTGGGATTTGTTCTCTACACAGTCGCGTACGGCTTCATCGGCACCTACGCGATCGCCGCGGCGAATATCACCAACACGGTGCAGAACCTGTTTATGGTGCTCTGCCTGGGGATGGCCAGCGCCGCGCTGGTTATGATCGGGAACCGCATCGGGATGGGGGAACCGGACACTGCCCGGCGGTATTCCCGCAAATTCACCATCATCGCTGCCGCAATCGGGCTGCTGCTGGGGATCGCCCTCTTCGCCTGTGCGCCGCTGATCCTCACTTTTTTTGAAATCTCGCCGGAAGGCTCCCGCGCCGCCATTGCCATCCTGCGTATTTTCGGGGTGATTTTTGCGGTCCGGATGGTAAACACCCTGACCATCATCGGCGTGTTCCGCGGGGGCGGCGATGCTGGTTACGCCCTCAAGCTGGAAGCGGGGACCATGTGGCTGATCGGCGTACCCCTCGCCTTTTTCGGATCCTGCGTCCTCCGCTTGCCGGTGGAACAGGTGGTATTGCTGATCAGCATCGAGGAAATCGTCAAATGCGTGTTCGTCCTCTGGCGGCTGAAGAGCGGGAAATGGCTCCACAGCATGGAGGAAACCGCCGGAAGCCTGCCAGACGGCCCAACACCTGAACCGTCAAGCGCAGAGTAATCCGGCGGCATGCCGTCGCACTTTCCGGCATATTGAAAAACGGCTCTCCGAAAGGGATCTTCCGGAGAGCCGTTTTTATTATCGATTCATTGCGGGATTGTCGGTACGCTCCAATATGTAATCGACGCTTACACCGTAAAGGTCCGCGAGCGCGGACAAAACCGGCGGCGGCACCATCCGCTCGCCGCTTTCATAATAGGCATAGGTTCGCTGCGGGACATGGATCTTTTCCCCGATTTGCGCTTGGGTATAGTCATGATCCTCCCGCAGTTCCCGGATTCTTTTATACCTCAAAGCCATCACCAATCTCAGTATAGCCGGGACAATCGTTCCTATTGGTTTTTAAACATTTTGTTCTAAAATATTTTAAACGATAAACGACGGAATGGCCTGCGATCCCTGCAGACATTTCTGCTCAGGTCCCGGAAAAACCGCCAAGAAAGGGGATATCATGGAGGGATGATCGATATCACAGGAACGGCGTTATGCCCCGGCAACCGGGGGCTGGACTGCCCGGGGAACGGAGAGCATACGGATACAAACGGAAATCCCATTGCGTGTTGCTGCGACGCCTGCGACTACTGGCTTTGCTGCTGGGAAACACACCGGCCGGAAGACTGCGAAGCCTGTACAGCCCCCGATTGCCCGCGTGCAGGAAAGTGTTCGTCCCGGAAAAACGACAGCGTGGGGACTCCGCGCCGCCGATCTTTCCTCTTTATGCGGCGGCTCGGAGATGGTATACTGAAAATAAGTAAGATTATCAGAAAAAGCGGAGGGAAACAGCCATGAACCGATTATTTCGTATCGCCGTCGTTCAGGCGCGGGAAACCGACGATCCCGTGCACAACGTGAAGCGCGGTCTCGCCTACATCCGCCAGGCGGCGGAACAGGGCGCCGATCTTATCCTTTTCCCGGAGTGCTGGATTCACGGGTACCGGATGCCCCTTCTCTTTCCCGGCAAATCGCTGGACGAACTGTACGCCATGGCGTCCTCCGGGCTGGACTGGGAACAGGTTTTGCGCAATCCGACTTATCGGGACTGGGCGGAGACGGCGATAACGGCGGACAGCCCCCTACTGCGCGCCGTATGCGGGGAAGCCGCCGCCAAACGAGTCGGTGTGGTGATGACCGCCTATACGAAAGGCCGGCGGCGGCCGCGGAACAGCGCTTTCCTCATCGGACGGGACGGCGAGATCCTCCTGCAGTACGACAAGGTCCACACCTGCCGGTTTTCCCTGGAATGCCTGCTGGAGGCCGGGTCGGCATTCCGGACCGTCTCGTTTGACGGCGTGCGGCTCGGCATCATGATCTGTTACGACCGGGAATACCCGGAAAGCGCCCGGGTACTGATGAAAAAGGGGGCGGAAATCCTGCTGGTGCCGAATTCCTGCGGCGGGATGCCGCCCCGGATAAACGCCCTGCAGACCCGCGCCTATGAGAACATGACCGGCGTAGTCATGGCGAACGTTCCCGGGGAAAACCAGGGCGGTTCCTGCGCCTTCCAGCCCATTCCCTGGGACGAAAACGGCCGGGCACGGGAGATGGCCCTCTTCATCGCGGACGAAGAAACCGAGGGGCTTTTTTTCGCGGAATACGACCTGGACGAGCTGCGTGCCTACCGGCAAAGCGAGATGATGGGCGATACCTTCCGGCGGGTGGACGCGTACCGCCCGCTCCTGGAATCGTCGGTAAATCCTCCCTTTATCCGGGAGGATTGGATAGGCGGCGGTCAGCCGTGACCGCGTAAACGGGAAAGGCCCCGTATACGCCGCGCCTTACAGCGGGCTTTCCTTTTGCTGTTTTTATGCATCGGCTTTTATACACCGGCGATTTAAAAAAGCCATTAAAAAAATTCCAACCTTTCTTTTCCCCCGGGGTCTATATAAGCGACAGGCCTGTCAAACACCGCAGACGATGGGAGGCGGCGGCAATGGAGCCAAGCCAAGCCGGCAAGCTCGTGGAAGAGTACCTGAAACTCATATACGCGTTCGTGCTCAAGCGCTGTTCCAGCGAACAGGATGCGGAGGATCTGACCCAGGAAATCAGCCTGAAGGTCTACCGCGCCCTGCTGCGCGGGGATATCCCGTCGGTTTCCGGCTATGTATGGACGGCCGCCCGCCATACCCTCGCCAACTATTACCGCGGCAAGCAAAGGAACGGGATCGGCCTTCCCATCGACGAGATGGCGGAGCGCCTGCCGTCGGACGAGGACGTCGCCGCGCGGGTGATCGAAGAGGAAACCGTTTCCCGGCTGCATCGGGAAATCGCCTATCTGTCCAGCCTGCGGCGGAAGATTGTCGTCGCCTATTATTACGACGGCAAACCCCAGGAACAGATTGCCCTCGAACTTTCGATCCCCCTCGGTACGGTCAAGTGGCACCTGTTCGAAGCGAGAAAAGATTTGAAGAAAGGGATGGAAACCATGCGAACCGACAGTGAACTGCAATTCGCCCCAATTTCATTTGATATATGCGGCACCAACGGCTCGATGGGCGCCAAAGGTGAAAACGGGAACTTCTTCCACTCCGCCCTAGCGCAGAATATTGCCTACGCCGTACGGCAGGAAGGGAAAACCGCGAACGAAATCGCCGGTCTCCTGGGTGTGTCACCGGTTTACGTGGAAAGCGAAGCGGAGTATCTTGCGGAGTACGGCTTCCTGCTCAAGCAGGGGAAACGGTACCTGATCAACATCCTGCTGGACGTACCGACACCCGAACTAGTCCACCTGCACGACGAGCTGTACGTCCGGGCGGCGGCCCTGTTCGCGGGAGAGCTGTACGAGGAGCTGACCCGGGGCTCTCTGCTGGACGAGCTAATCCAGACCGGCGGTATCGCCTGCTGCCGGGACGACCGCAATTTCCTCCTCTGGTCGCTGATCCCCTACATCGCGGCGGTCGGCGGGGAGGAACGACGGGATCACGCCATATCGTTCGAGGAAGCGGCCACCCTCCGCCCGGACGGCGGGCAGAATATCTGTTACGCCTCCGTCCCCAACCCCGCGGTGGAGCCGCCCCTATACTTTGCCAGTATGCAGGCCTGGAGCGGACCAATGTGGAATACGGATGGGGCGCATACGCTCTGGCAGGTGAACTCCGAGTGGTCGGCCCGCCGGTGCGACGACAGCTACCAGTACGAAGTGCAGCGTATCCTAGGGCTTCTCTCCCGCCTGTTCCGGGATGAGACGCTTTCCCCCGGCGAATACGCCTTCCTAGGGGAAAAAGGGATCCTGAAACGGGACGAGGAAGGAAACCCGGCTTTACAGATCGTGCATATCACCAGCGAAGAAGCCCGGCAAAAGCTGGTCGCCGCCGGCGACCGGATCAAAAGCACGCACGCGGCCGAACTGTCCGCGCTTAAAGAGCCGCTCATCAAAGCCGTGCTGGCCGCCACGCCCCACCATCTGCGGAAAATGCAGGGGTTCGGCCTGCAGTATCTTCTCTACTCGGACGGCTGGTTTCTCCTCCACTGCCTGAAAGCGCTGGTGAACGACGGCCGGCTGCTTCCCCCGCCGGAAGACCAGCAGTTGTCCCTGACCACGTTGCTCCTCCCCGGCTGTTAATTGCCGAATCCCTGCAGGCCATCACGGCGTATACCGAAAAAACCGGATAAGGGGCCGGCAAAGCCTGTCCCTTATCCGGTTCCTTTTGCAGCCATCCCTCTCATCGGCTGAGAATCCGCCCCTTCCGGCGGCAGGGGAAAAACGGCGGCTGGCACCTTGTTCCTACCTCCTAACGGCAGGCGGGTCATCGGTAATACTGATAATACGCCACCACCATGCCCTCGCCGGTACGGATGGTCACGCCGTCCAAACTGAGCAGCTCGCCGCAGCGTGCATCTTCCGCCGGACAGCGGAACACCTCCGTCCCGTTACAGACGATGACGATCTTCCCTTCCTTGGTGTTCAGCCGCCCTTCCCGGCCGATTACGGTTTCCACCCCGGTTTCCAGATCCCGCCGGGTAACATATTTCACGCTCCGTCCGTCCAACCGGGCCAATAATGCGGCGGTTTCCTTGTCCTCCGGCGAACGGCGTCTGCCAAACAGTCCCATGCGTCTCCCCTTTCCGCTTTACAGCGATTCCCCCCGGCCAAGCCGGGCTTGTGCATCCGCGATAAACTGGCGGGCGTACCGCGGGGAACGGGCTCCCCGCTCCAGCGCCCAGCGCTCCGCTGCGTCGAGAAGGGCCTGCCGCTCGACTTTCAGCCCGCGGTCGGCCGCTATCTGCTCCACGATATCCAGGAAACGCTGCTTATCCGGCATCAAGAAGGTCAGGGAAATCCCGAAACGGTCGGAGAGGGAAACCGCTTCCTGCACTGTGTCGGCATGATGCACCTCGTCCCCCGCGCGGGAACTGAAGGTTTCCTTGAGTAGATGCCGCCGGTTGGAGGTGGCGTAGATCACCACGTTGGCCGGGCGGGAAGCCAAGCCTCCTTCCAACACCGCCTTGAGCGCGGCGAAGGAATCGTCGTCGTCCGAAAAGGAGAGATCGTCGATGAAGACAATGAATTTCATCGGTACGGTGGACAGGTGGCCGGTCAAATCCGGAAGCTGGCGGAGGTATTCTTTGGGCATTTCGATCATCCGCAGCCCCTCGCCGGCGTATTCGTTAAGCAGCGCTTTGACAGTGGAAGACTTGCCGGTGCCCCGATCGCCGTATAAAAGCATGTTGTTCGCTTCGAATCCGTCGAGAAATGCCCGGGTATTGTCCACCGCGATGCGGCGCTGATATTCATACCCCTTCAGGTTGGACAGCCGGATCGGGTCGGGATGTTCCACCGGGAGCATGGCACCGTCCCTCCAGAGGAAGGCGCGATGCCCCGTAAAGCAGCCGCATCCGTTACGACGGTGGTATTCCCGCAGCGCGTCGATGCAGGCGTCCCATGGACGGTCGAGCGGGGCCGGGGCGGGCGCAGCTCCCCAACGGGGAAGGCCGTCCGCGATCTCCGGCTCCACGCATTCCAGCAGGTAGGCGGGGTCGGCCGTCGCCGCTTGGTAGAGTACCCCTAGGTCCCTTCGGGCAAGCCCGGCCAGTTCCTCCGGCACCGCCGGATCCACCCCCCGGTCGGTTACCCGCAGCCTTCCCGCCGCTAGGCGGGAAACAAAGGCATTTTCGTCCGCCAATACCTCCCGGGCTATGGCGGTGGGAAGGCTTGGAAAGCACTCTCGGTTGGCCAGTTCCGCGCAGAGCCTTCCCCAGCCTTCGCAGATCCCCTCCACATCCCGCGAAGCCGCTGCATGGTAAAGGGAAAGCAGCGCCGCCGTCACTGGCTGGAGCAGGCTGTTTCGATATATTGTCAGGGACAGCAATTCCTTATAAATCAATTCCGCCTGTGTCATGTTGAAACGACCTTTCCGAAAAACTCCACGGCGGCCAGTTGAACGCCGCCATGCATTTATTGTATTCCCCGCGCGTCCGCTTGTCAATGCGGCGGCGGACAGGAACCATATACAGTCAGCATCCCCGGCAAAGCCGAGGACATGGAGCAGTTTCCAGAAGGGCAGACTCCCGATTGCTGCCAATGGCTCTCTTTGTTTGTCCCTGGAAACGAAAACTTTTTTACTCACCCCACGCGGTTGGGGCGTCGTTCTGTCCAAGCATACGATGCAAGCCCACAGCGCAAAAAAGCCCGCGGACCGACCACCGGCCACGGGCTTTCCGTATAAAAGCACATCCTTTTGTATGTTATCCTTCCGGAAGCAGTTTATCAATTTCCTCCCGGAAACTGCTGATATCCTTAAACTGACGGTAAACCGACGCAAAACGCACATACGCAACCTCATCGATTTCCTTCAGTTTCTCCATCGCGTATTCCCCCACCCGCAGCGAGGTGACTTCACGGTCCAGGGAATTCTGCAGCGCGGCTTCGATATCGTCCACCGCTTTTTCCAGCATTTCAATGGACACCGGACGCTTCTCGCAAGCGCGTAAAAGGCCGTTAAATAATTTCTGACGGTCAAACGGCTCCCGCGTCTTATCTTTTTTCACCACGATAATCGGCAGGCTTTCAATAATCTCATAGGTGGTAAACCGTTTTGCGCATTTGAGACATTCTCGGCGGCGGCGGATACGCGTCCCTTCGTCCGTCGGCCGGGAATCGATTACTTTGCTTTCGGTATAACCGCAAAAAGGACACTTCATGACAATACCTTCCCTAATTTATCCCCATACCGCCGTACGGCAAACCGGCCGGATGCCGGTTGGGTTATTTTCCCGTCGCACTTGGCGGCAAACATAACGACTTACTTTGAAGGTATTATACCATATTCTTCATAATCCGTGCAAGATTTCCTTTGCATTTTCTTGAAAAATGGGAGGACCATATAGTTCACCCAGGTAGTCCTCCAAAATATCGGAAAGAAAATCCGGATGAAGGCTCGCTCCCACCAAACGGTTAAGCAACCGCTGTGCATCCTTCATCCGGTCGCAAAGATCGGGTACGTAACGGGTAACTCCGTTGGAAAACTGAAGCCGTATTCCCCATACGATGCCCAAGACACCGCATTCCGGCATCCATTGCTGCTTTTGTTCCAGGCTTCCGCCGGTTACGGTGGTCTGTGCGGGCATCACCCGCCGGATTATTTCCCCTGTTTCCATTTCGTCTCCTTTTCTCGTCTTTCTTCATCGTTCCCATTTTGGCGCCCCTCCACAACATGGAGAAGGCTTTTTCACAGCGAGGAAGATTTGTGTTGTTTTACCACAAGCTCCTTGTACGATTATAAACACTACTGCGAGAGAAGTCAACATCGTTATATGGAAAATATATAATCAAATAGGAATTATTTTCCTGTGCTTCGTCCTGGAACAAGCGTTTTTTCCAGATAACGGCGCCCTTGCGCCAGTTCGATGGGGTCGCCGAAGTTCTGACGGTACAGTTCCATAATCCAGCTTCCGTGAAAGCCGTTGGATGCCATCTGCCGATACAGGGTCGGGTAATCGTCCGTCCCTTTTCCGGGAAGTAGGCAGTCGCCTTCCTCCCCCTGGTCGCTGATATGCACATGCCGCAAGCCATCCCCCATCGCGTTGAGAACGGCGGCCGGCTCCAGCCCGCAACGGGCGCATTGCTTTATATCAAAAACAAAACGTGCCTTTTTGCCCAGCGCGGTACGCATCCGGCGGAGAAACGCCGGGTCCCCCGAGCGGAATTGAACCACATTCTCCTGGAGCAGCGTCACCCCCTCAGCCCGGCCGAGGTCGTACAAATGTGCATATCGGGCGAAAACCTCTTCCTCCGGCAGCACACCGCCCGCCTTGTCGCCATGGACGACCACATAACGGGCACCGGCCAAAGCAGCCGCTGCAAAAATATGGCGATAATGTTCCAAGCCGTCTTCATACCGGCGCCGATAGGCGGAAAACAACAGGAAAGGGTCGATCCCCGACGTATAGGAATGCAGGGAAAGGATCTTCCCTCCCATCCCATCCGCACGGCGGCGGAGTTCTTTGACAAAATGGGGGGCCGTTTCCGATTCGGTATTGACAAACACCTCCAGTGTGCGGAAACCAAGGCCGAGGAGGGTATCGAGCGCCTCTTCCGTCGGCCTTGGATATAAATTTGAAGTAGAAGCGCCAATATCCATCTTCAAGCTCCTATCGTTCCCGGCAGCCGCCGGAATGGCAATATTTTCGCATTGTGACGCCATGCGGCACATGCTATACTGAATACAGCTACAGGCGGATTTCCCTGTTTAACTGTTGTGTTATCCTTTCCTAATCATACCCCGTTTTGCGTACAAACGCAATACGCCTGCTTTTTCCAAACAAGCGCTCTCGCTATTCCATGAAAGGAGAAGCTAACCATGAAATTTTTTAAAAACAGCCTTCAGGATCTTCGCGGCCTACACCCTTATTCCCGCCAGATTTTTTGGTCTTCGCTGCAGCTCGCGGCCGCTCTCGCCCTGTTCGGCTGGATTATGGAACGGGTCGCCTTACATACGCCGGATATCCTGCGCACCCTGCAGTATGCCGATGCTGCACTGGAAAACGTACCGGTTATGTTGGCCGTCGGCGTTGTCTGCGCCCTGCTGTCCGACCTGTGCCTGCGGAGGAAAACGGCGGAAAATCCGTCTGATCGTGCGGGAAAGGGCAAAAAGGCAAAAGGCAAAAAAACGGCTGCCAAACAGCCGAAGGATCCCTCCATTCCCTCCCGATCCGAACCATACCAGGATAAATAGAGACCTTACGGGGAAGCGTACCAAAAGACGCTTCCTTGTTTTATGCTTGACATATACCCCCTAAGGGTATATTATATATTGCAAAGGAATACCCCTTAGGGGTACTTTTTCACCATGTGTATTACGGAAATCCCGGGGATATTTGTCCTTCCTCGATCCAGTTGAAAAGGAGGTATTTATATGAAAAACGTGAAAGAAGAAGTTTACCGGGTCGACGGTATGACCTGCGCGGCCTGTTCCAGCGCCGTGGAACGGGTTACCCGGAAGTTGGAGGGCGTGGAACGCAGCGACGTCAACCTGACTACCGGCCGGCTCACCATCGCTTACGACGGGGAAAAGGTGACCCCCGAGATGATTATGCAGAAGGTAACCAAAGCCGGCTTTGAAATAGCGCCCTATGTCCCGCAGGCAGAGGAAACCAAAGCGGAGAAGCGCCGTCCATCCGATGAGGAAGGCCGCGGCGAACGCCGTTCCCTGATTGCCGCCGTCTTCCTATCGGTGCTGCTGCTGTATATATCGATGGGGCAGATGTTCGCCTATAAGCTGCCGATCCCTTCCTTCCTGGATCCGGCGGTTTCCCCCACCAATTACGCGCTGACGCAGCTCCTGCTCACCATCCCGATCCTGTACCTAGGCCGGCGCTTTTTCATCGGGGGCTTTAAGGCGTTGTTCCACCGCAACCCGAATATGGATTCCCTGGTGGCGATCGGTAGCGGCTGTTCCTTCCTGTACAGCCTGTTCCTGACCTATCAACTCCCCTGGAACCCGATGCACGTCCACCATTTATATTATGAGTCCGCCGCCGTGGTAATTACCTTTATCATGCTGGGCAAATACCTGGAGGCGGGCAGCAAACGGAAAACAAAAGGCGCGATTGAAAAACTGATGGCCCTGACCCCGGATACCGCGTTGCTGCTTGAGGGAGAAGCTACCAGAGAGGTGCCGTCCAGTACCCTCAAGCCCGGCGATCTGGTACTGGTCCGCCCGGGTGCGCGGATCCCGTTGGACGGCACCGTAATGCAGGGGGAAAGCGGCGTGGACGAATCCATGTTGACGGGGGAAAGCATGCCGGTGGAGAAAGCCCCCGGCAGTAGCGTCATCGGCGGCAGCGTCAATTATAACGGCGCGCTGCGGGTGCGGGTGGACCGGATCGGCGAAGACACCACCCTGTCCAAAATCATCCGGATTATGGAGGACGCACAGGGCCGGAAAGCCCCGATCTCCAAAATTGCGGACCGGGTCGCCGGGGTTTTCGTCCCGGTGGTGATGGCGATCGCCGTGGTTGCGGCCATCCTCTGGGCGATCGCCGGGAAAGAGCCGGAATTTGTGCTGCGGGTGTTCACCTCCGTACTGGTGATCGCCTGTCCCTGCGCGCTCGGCCTGGCCACGCCGACCGCCATCATGGTGGGCACCGGACTCGGCGCGGCCAACGGGATCCTTGTACGCAGCGGCGAAGCGCTGGAGCAGCTGCATAACGTGACGACGGTACTACTGGACAAAACCGGCACCATCACCGAAGGAAAACCGGCGGTAACGGATATCCTCGCCGGAAACCGGGGGGAAAGCGAACTGCTCACCCTGGCTGCGGCGGCGGAATCCATGTCGGACCATCCGTTGGCCAAAGCGGTGCGCGATCGGGCGGAAACCATGGGGCTGTCCCCTCTCCCGGCCGTCGTCTCCTCCGATAACTTTTCCGGCCGGGGCATCCGGGCAAAGCTGGTCGACGGACGGGATATCCTGGTCGGCAGCCGGCGGCTGATGGAAGAAAACGGGATCGACACCGCCGCCTTTGAGGATGGCGCCGCCCGGCTGGCTTCCGAGGGCCGCACGCTGTTGTATGTTTCTGTCGACGGCACAGCGCTCGGCGCGCTCGGCGTGGCGGACGTGGTGAAGCCCACCAGCGTGGAAGCCATCCGCAAGCTGCGGGAAGACGGGCGAAAGGTGGTCATGCTCACCGGCGACAACCAGGCGGCGGCGGAGCAGATCGGCCGGCAGGTCGGCGCGGACGAGGTGATCGCTGAAGTTCTGCCGGTGGATAAGGCCGCGATGGTGCGAAAGCACCAGGAAGCCGGCGAAGTCGTCCTGATGGTCGGCGACGGGATCAACGACGCCCCCGCCCTGGTGCAGGCCGATGTCGGGGCCGCCGTCGGCGCAGGGAGCGACATCGCCATCGAAGCCGGGGACATTGTGCTGATGAAATCCGACCTGGGCGATGTCGGGCGAGCGATCCGTCTCAGCCGTCTGACGTTACGAAATATCAAACAAAACCTGTTCTGGGCGTTCTGCTACAACACTATCGGCATCCCGATTGCCGCCGGCGTGCTGACCCTGTTCGGTGGCCCGCTACTGGATCCAATGTTTGCCGGGCTCGCGATGTCGTTAAGCTCGGTGTGCGTAGTCACCAACGCCCTTCGGCTAAGGGGGAAAAAGCTATGATGGAAACGAAATGCAAAAAAGTCTGTGCGGAGTGCAAACGGAAAATCCGCCCCGAAACCGAATCGCGGGATATGATCAACCGTCTGAACCGGATCGAGGGCCAAGTGCGGGGAATCCGGGGAATGGTGGAAAAAAGCGCGTACTGTGTGGATATTCTGACCCAGGTATCCGCCGTGCAGGCAGGGCTGTCAACGTACAGCGAACCCCCGCTCAGAGATCATATCAAAACCTGCGTGGTAGGCGACATCCGCGCCGGGCACGACGAAGTGGTCGATGAGCTGCTCGCCACATTGCAGAAGATGATGAAGTAGGCGCTGCCCCCACTTCTTATAACTTTCCCCTTCTCCGGCAGCGCCACCGAAAAAGACTCCGTCTTTTTCCCTCACGGCTGCTCGTCCCGGGCTGCCCCCACTTCTTATGACTTTCCCCTTCTCCGGCAGCGCTCCATGCTTCTTTTGAGGAGAACCATTGTCGACTTTGGCGTATCCGCTGTCGTATTCCAGAGGGTACGGCCGGCAAATTCTATTCAGAAAGGATGACCACTATGACCAAACTACATGTCGAGGAAATGCACTGTTCCAAATGCGTCGAAAGGATCACTAAAGCGCTGACCGCCGCAGGGCTGGATTTTACCGTTTCTCTGGAGGATAAATCCGTAACCGTTAACGGCTGCGATCACTGCGTGAAAACCGCAGTGGAGGAGCTGGATGATCTCGGTTTCTCCGCCGTACCGGTAACGGGAGAATAACCCCGCCACAAGCCAAAAGATGACCAAAGGCACCCGACAGCAATCGATCCATCGGGCGTCTCTGGTCACACCTATAAAAGAACGGGCCGCCAATAGGCGACCCGTTCTTTTACTTCGGATTTTACTTGAAATATACCGCTTCGCCGGTCTTGGAGGAGGTATAAATCGCCTCCAGAATCTGCGTAACGACAAACGCCTGTTCCGGCAGAACTACCGGATCCTTATCCTCAAAAATGCTGTCTAACCAGAGCTTGCATTCCAGTTCGGAATCGGTCATCGCCTGGCCGCCTTCATAAAAAGCGACACCACCCGCTTGCAGGTTCGGGGTAATGGTGGTCTGGTATCCCAGATCCACTTTGTTGATCCGCAGGCCGCCGGCCATATCCGCACCGCCCAGGGTGCCGCACAGGGTCGTTTGTGCTTCCCGCACATCCAGTGTGTTCAGCGCCCAGCTCGATTCCAGCATAATGGTGGCGCCGTTTTCCATCGTCACCATACCAAACGCGGAATCCTCCACCGTGAATTTCGCCGGATCCCAGTCGCCCCAGGCGTTGCCCGTTTCAGTCTGGTTCCCCAGCTTTTTGAACGCCGTGCCAAGCACTGCTTTCGGCTTGTAGTTATCCATCATCCACAGCGTCAGGTCCAGCGCGTGGGTACCGATATCGATCAGCGGACCGCCGCCCTGTTCGTATTCATTCAGGAACACACCCCAGGTTGGCACGGCGCGACGGCGGATCGCATGCGCCTTGCTGAAATAGATCTCGCCTAGGTCGCCGCGCTCAACATACCGCTTCATCAGCTGGCTGTCCGTACGAAAACGGTTCTGGTACCCGATCGTCAGCTTTTTGCCGGACTTTTTCGCGGCGTCCAGCATTTTTTGCGCGTCGGCGACAGTTTTCGCCATCGGCTTTTCACACATGACATGCTTGCCCGCTTCCAGCGCCGCGACCGAAATCTCGCAGTGGCTGCGGTTTGGGGTACAGACATGTACCACGTCGATGGTTTTATCCTCCATCATCTCGTGGTAGTCGGTCATCACTTTCGCACCGGGGATGCCGTACTCCTTCGCCGCCTTCTCAGCGCGTTCCGGGATCAGGTCGCAGAACGCCACCAATTCCGCGCGGTCCGACTGACGGGAAAGCGCCGGCAAGTGTTTGCCGTTGGCGATCCCGCCGCAGCCAACAATACCGATTCTCAACTTTTCCATAGGTCATCTGCCTTTCTTTATTTTTCCGCCGGCCCTTGGCGGATTTGTATGCAATGAATGAGAGAAATATAGAATCCTTCCCATAAAACATAGTGTAATCATACCGATTTTTTCTTTTTATCGCAATCCTATATTTTGTTGGATTTTCTAAACTATTTTTCATTCAATGGAGTGGGGATCTCCCCTGGATCTACGCATTGTTTCTCATTCTTCCCGTATTCCCTGCACGGGTCTCTTCCCTATCCAGCGCAGATATGATATACTGTCCGATATACCGTTCATCAATCCGATGGCTAACCCGTACCAAAGTCATCGCCAGGGAAGGGGGAGCGGGTATGTCTGCATTCTGGTCCACGTTTATACAAAAACCCGAGGAACTTCACCGTTCACGCGAACTTCGTTTCCGCGACGACAACCATAAGCAGTGGCTGCGCCTGATCGGGGTGAAAAACGGACAGCAGCTTCTGGAAGTGGGGTGCGGAAGCGGGCTTTTCTGCCACCGTATTAAAACCTATTGTCCCGGAACCGAGGTCACGGGACTGGATCGGGATGAAGTCCTGTTATCCTATGCCCGGGAACGTTCAAAGGCGCTGGGAATAAGTTGCCGCTTTGTAGCGGGGGAGACAGAATTGCTTCCCTTTGAGGACGGTTCCTTTGATCTCTGCTTTTCCCACACGGTAATGAACTTTTGCGAACCGTCCCGTTTTCTTTCCGAACAGCGGCGCGTGCTGCGCTTGGGCGGACGGGTCGCCGTTCTGAATGTGGTGAACCCTCCTAACCGGCCGGAACTATGGGTGCCGTCGGATGGGTGTGAGGAAAAGGCACTGTTTGACCGGCTCTGGGCTGCTGCGGACCAAAGCGGGGCTGGAAAGTTCCGGCGGTATGCATGGAGTGTGGAACAAACCTGCCGGTATCTCGACGAACAGGGCTTTCAGGATATTTCGGTCGACATCCTCTCCGTCGTCTCCTCTGCGCCCGACAGCGCCCATGTTGATTCCGAAACGGCGACCGCGCAGATCGAGGAGAACCGGCTGGCGGAACTTTGCAGCGTTGAAAAGGCCCGTCATATGGCGCCGGATGCGTTATCCGACGAAGAATACCGGAATCTCGTGCAGAAAATCCACCGTCGTTACGACCGCCTGCTGGAGGATTATCGGCTGGGAGTGCGCCACTGGGAATGCGAGATTTGTACCGTTGCGGCGATTTCCGGCCGGAAAGCCGGATGAGCGCTGTCAACACGGAATTAGAAGGGACTGCAAAATGATAGAAAAGACAATTTGGGTAGGGATGAGCGGCGGGGTGGACAGCTCGGTTGCCGCGGCGCTCCTGCTGGAACAGGGATACCGGGTGGTTGGCGTCACCCTGCGGCTGCGCCCATCCGGAGCGGAACAGGATATCGAGGATGCGCGGCGGGTCTGCGCGGCGCTGGGCGTCGAGCACCGGGTGCTGGATTTTACCGACCGGTTCCGGCACTGCGTGATGGAAGATTTCGTCCAGCAGTATCTGGACGGCCGGACGCCCAACCCCTGCGTGCGGTGCAACCAAACCATCAAGTTCGGCGCCATGCTGGATGCCGCACTGGAAAACGGGGCGGACGGAATCGCCACCGGGCACTACGCCCGGGTGGAACGGGATGCGAAAAGCGGCCGTTTTTTGCTTTACCGCACCGATTCCAAAAAAGATCAGAGCTATGTGCTGTACGGGCTGACGCAACACCAGCTTTCCCACGCGCTGTTTCCGGTGACCGGGCTGGAAAAAGAGACGGTGCGGGAAATCGCGCGCCGGTATGCCCTGCCGGTCGCCTCCAAGGGGGACAGCATGGAAGTTTGCTTTGTCCCCGACGACTGCCACGCCCGTTTTATTGAGGATTTCACCGCCCGTCCACTCCGCCCCGGTAATTTTGTGGACGAACAGGGGCGGGTCATCGGGCGGCACCAGGGGATCGCCCGATACACGATCGGCCAGCGGAAGGGGCTTGGGGTGGCGTTCGGCCGTCCGAGGTATGTGGTACGGATCGACGCTCAGAAAAACGAGGTGGTTTTAGGGGAAGAAGGCCGGCAGCTTTCTTCCGCTCTTCTTGCCCGCCACATGAACTACATCCCGTTCGACCCGCCCGCTCCATATTCTCCCCCGCGGCGGGTCCAAGCCAAGATCCGGTATCAGGCCCCGCCCTCTCCCGCGACGCTATACCCTCTGAATGGCGGCGAAGCCCGGCTGGAATTCGACCAGCCACAGCGTTCGATCACACCGGGGCAGTCGGTAGTCCTCTACGACGGGGATCTGGTGCTAGGGGGCGGCGTTATTGCCGCTTCCATCCCGGGTGGACAAGCCCAGGCCGACAAATCCACTACGAAATAAAGGAAACAGCTTTATGAAATTTACGCAACTCGGCATCTGCCCGCCTATCCTCCGCGCGCTAGAGGACGCGGGCTACGACCACCCCTCCCCCATTCAGGAACAGGCGATCCCTCCCGCGCTGAAGGGGCGGGATATCCTCGGCTGCGCGCAGACCGGCACCGGCAAAACCGCCGCGTTCGCCGTCCCGATCCTTCAGCGGCTGGCCGGCCGGCCCGTATCCGGCGCACGGCCGATCCGCGCGCTGATCCTCACCCCGACGCGGGAACTCGCGCTCCAGATTCACGAAAGCTTTGCCGCTTACGGCAAATACCTGCGCCTTCGCTGCGCGGTTATTTTCGGCGGCGTATCCCAGAACCCGCAGGTAGACGCCCTTCAGCGCGGGGTGGATATCCTGGTCGCCACGCCGGGACGGCTGAACGACCTGATCGGCCAGGGGTTCATCGACCTTTCCCAGCTCGAAATCTTCGTTTTGGACGAAGCGGACCGGATGCTGGATATGGGGTTTGTCCACGACGTAAAAAAGGTCATCGCCCGTCTGCCCGCGAAAAAACAGACGCTGTTTTTCTCCGCCACCATGCCGCCGGAAATCGTCCGGCTTGTGAATACGCTGCTGGTCGATCCCGTGAAGGCGACGGTCACGCCGGTGTCCTCCACGGTGGACAGCATCGCCCAGTCGGTGTACCTGGTGGACAAGGCCAACAAACGCCGCCTGCTCGCCTATCTGTTGGAGGACCCGGCTATCGTCTCGGCCCTGGTGTTCACCCGCACCAAACATGGGGCCGACCGGGTGGCAAGGGATCTTGCGAAAGCGGGCGTGGCCGCCATGGCCATCCACGGCAACAAATCGCAGAACGCCCGGCAGAACGCGTTGAACCGGTTCAAGTCCGGCGAGTTGCGGGTGTTGGTGGCGACCGATATCGCCGCCCGCGGAATCGATATCAGCGAACTGTCCCACGTCATCAATTTCGACCTTCCCAACGTCCCGGAAACCTATGTCCACCGCATCGGGCGGACGGGGCGCGCCGGGCTCAGCGGCGTCGCTATTTCTTTCTGCGATTTCGACGAACAGCCGTACCTGAAAGACATCCAGAAACTCATCAAAAAAGAGATTCCGGTTATCGACGGCCATCCTTGGCCGATGACCCAGACGCAGCCCAGCGAAAAGCCGCAGCCCCAACCCAGGCGGAAAAAAGAACCGCTTCCCGCGATGGACTCCTCCGCCGGAAATCCGGCGGG